>DATETZ010000113.1:0-14741 GCA_035283385.1 Hyphomicrobiaceae bacterium | reverse complement strand
CTTCGGGTTCGGGACACTAGCTTCCCGCGCCGCTCTCGACCGGCGCGATGCCTCCCGAGCGAGACGCGCAATAGCCTCGGAAAGATTATTACTCGCTTTTCCGAAGTAACGCTTTTTAAACTAATTCTCTTGGCAGTTATTTTCTGTCGCTATTCACACTAGAAACAAACAGACGCCGCAATTCTACCAGAATCAAAATCAGATACTCTTATTCCCGCGGGAGTTTGGCCCGTGGCATGTTTCGCCGGGGGTCGAATTGGGAAGCAGGGTGCCTCTATAACCCCGCATTGGTGCCCTGCTTCCTTCTTCAATCCTGCAGTCTACCTTCTGTCTTCTGTTCGCCGCGACGTGGCCTCTCGTGAGCTGGAGTTCGGACATCCGGCCTCACTCGCGCGGCCACTGCTAGCTGGGTGCTTTCGCCGGCCGGCGGCCCTGAAATGAGATTTCGAAGCGGTCGCAAGAAATCGAGCCCCGCGAATTGCACGAAGATTGAGATGATTGCGGCCAACACCGCCATGCGCTCCGCACGGCGCAGAAAATTGAGGCTTTCTACTCGTCTACGATGCCGGCGCGACGGGCGCCAGCTCGAGTTTCATCACCCGCCCCAGTTTTGTGCCGCCACTTTCACGGGAGCTTCGAGCCGTTCGGGCGGCGGGTCCTCCTCCGCCGCGACGATGGACGCCGTTTCCTTGGGTGCCGCCTCGACCTTCTCTTCCGCCATGCGCTCGAGAAGCTCGTCCGCGAGCGCCCGGAAGGCCTGTCCCACCTGGCCAGGATACTTCGCGAGATAGGATCGATCCGGGGTCTGGAATCGCGCCGCGTCCTGAATCGAGGAGGCGCGCGAAACCGCCTGCCCGAAGCAGCGGTTCTCCGCGTTGCGCTCGAGCCAAGCGTGATAGTCGTCCTCGGCCGGCGATCCCGGCTCCTTCATGTTGATGATGACCCCGAGGTTCTGGGCGAAGCCCATCTCCGGATTGAGCGCCTTGAAACGTCGGAACACCTCGAGGCCGCACACGGAAACATAGTCGGCCTTGGTTGGGGAGACGTGAAAGTCCGCCTCCCTCAGCCAGCACTCGGTCAACACGGAAAGACCGGGCGGGCAGTCGATGAGGACGATGTCGAACACGCCGCGCACTTCGGCGAGGAGGCCGCCAATCGCCAATCTGAGGCGGCTGTGCATGCTCTCCTTCGAGACCTCGCGCTCGAACAGGGTCAGCTGCATGTCGCTCGGGATCAAGAATACGGTGCGCGCGTCGTCGACGTCGGAGACGTTGCGGACCACGAAGCGCGGCCAGTCAGCCGTCGCATTCTGCAGAACCCGGGCCACGAGATAATCGACAATGGTCAGGCCGTCGTTCTGCAGCCTGTGCAGGTTGGAGACCGTCATCAGCATGCTGGACACGGTCGCCTGCGCGTCGCTGTCGATAACGAGCACGTTCTTGCCGCGGAACGCCGAAAGCGCTTCCGCCAGCGCCAATACCATGGTGGACTTGCCGACCCCGCCCTTGGTGTTCATAACCGCGATCGTGTTGCGCATGGCGCCTTGCAGCCTCCCCCTCCCCCCGTTTTCCGCAAAAGATTTCCGCATCGACGCCAAGCTTTGCCCAGCGAATGTGGCGGTCTCACGAAGAAAGCCGCAAGAACACGTTTTTAAGTCTCGAGGCTCGGATTTGGCCTTGCGCGGGTGCCTCTCTCCTCATACGAGGAGGGATCGCCGCTTTATCCCGGAGGGGCGCCCGTCATGGCCCGCACAGTGAGAGATCGCCGTTTCGAGCCGCTCGCAGTCATTGCAGTCCTGGTGCTCACGCTCCCGATCGCAGGTTGCGGGATCAACAACATCCCGACCTACGAGCAGAGCGCCAAGGCCGCCTGGTCGGAGGTCTTGAGCCAGTACAAGCGCCGCGCCGACCTGATCCCGAACCTTGTCGAAAGCGTCAAAGGTTTCGCAGATCAGGAGCGGACGGTCCTGACCCAGGTCACGGAGGCACGCGCCAGGGCGACCAGCGTCCAGATCCCGGCCAATATCCTCACCGACCCCGAGGCCATGAAGAAATATCAAGACGCGCAGAACACCTTGGGCGGCGCGCTGCGCCAGCTCCTCGCGGTGGTCGAGCGCTATCCGGACATCAAGTCGGGTCAGAACTTTCTTGCGCTGCAGCAACAGGTCGAGGGCACCGAGAACCGCATCGCCATCGCGCGCCGCGACTACATCCAGGCCGTGCGCCAGTACAATACCGAGATCACCACGATCCCCGGCCGCTGGTGGAAGTCGCTGCTTTATCCGTCGGCGACGGAGATGGCGAGCTTCGACATCCCGCCCGAGGAGATGAAGACGCCGAAGGTCGATTTCGGCACCGGCAAATAACGCTTGTCACTGCGGGGTCGACCATTGCGGAAGGCGCTGCAGCCCCCGGTCCCCCACCCCTCCCCGGCAGGGGAAGGGGGAGCATGGATCTCACCCATTCTGGTGACGCTCGGCGCGCTCTTGCTGTCGGCGGCGCTGGGCTTCGCCGAGCCCAAATTTCCCGAGCTGACCGGCCGTGTGGTCGACAGCGCGGGGCTCCTGAGCCCCGAGGATCGTGAGGCGATTCTCGTCGAGCTTGCCGCGCTCGAGGAGAAGTCGACCGACCAGGTCGTGGTCGTCACCTTGCCCTCGCTGCAAGGCTACCCGATCGAGGACTTCGGCTATCAGCTCGGCAGAGCGTGGGGCATCGGGCAAAAGGGGAAGGACAACGGCGTCCTCCTGATCGTCGCGCCGAACGAGCGCAAGGTGAGGATCGAGGTCGGCCGCGGGCTCGAGCCCGAGCTCACCGACCTCATGAGCAAGCTCATCATCGAGAACGCGATCCTGCCGGCGTTCCGGCGCGGCGACGTCTCCCAGGGCATCCGGGCCGGCGTGCGCGACATCAAGGACGTGCTGCTCGGCAACGCCGAGGCGGTGAAGGAGCGCGCCGAGGGCCGCGGCCAGGAGAGCCAGGGCATCAACACTATGTCGTTGATTCTCATAATTTTCTTTGTCGCGATCATCGTCTTCGTTCTGTGGACGCAGATCCGCCACGCGCAGCAGACCCCGCAAGCGGTCGGGCGCGGTAGGCGGCGGACTGCCTCGAGCGGGCCGGTCATCGTCCCCAGTGGCAGCTCTGGCGGCTGGGACAGCGGAGGCTGGTCGGGAGGCAATGGCGGCGGCTGGTCCGGGGGCGGCGGGGGTTTCGGCGGCGGCGGCGCATCGGGAGGCTGGTGATCGGGCTCGATTGCGCGGCGGCCCGAGCCGCCACATGGGAGACACTGTGGAGAACTCGTGAACATGGCCCTCATGTCTGAAGCCGACAAGCGGCGCATCGCCGAGGCCATTGCCGCGGCCGAGCGCGAAACCTCCGGCGAGATCGTCGCCATCGTCGCCGCCGAGAGCAGCTCCTATCTTTATGCGCCGTTTCTGTGGGCGGCGGTCGCCGCACTCCTCGTGCCGTGGCCGCTCATCCATTTTACCTGGTGGGCGGTGCAGTGGATCTACCTCGCCCAGCTCGCCGTCTTCCTCGGTCTCTTGGCGGCGCTTCTGCCGCGGCGCGTCCGCTTCTCACTGGTCCCCGGATCGGTGAAGCGATCACGGGCCCACCGCCGCGCCGTCGAGCAGTTCCTGGCCCAGAACCTGCACACGACCGCCGGCCGGACGGGCGTGCTGATCTTCGTCTCGGTCGCCGAGCGCTATGCGGAAATCCTGGCCGACGCCGGCATCGAGGCCAAGGTGCCCAAGGCCGACTGGCAGGGCATCGTCGACCAGCTCACGCGGCACATCGGCGAGGGCCGCCCGGCCGATGGCTACGTGAGCGCGATCAAGGCCGTCGGCGCGCACCTCGCCCGGCATTTCCCGCCCGGCTCCGCCGCTCCCAATGAGCTGCCCGACCACCTGATCGTGCTGCAGTAGCCGAGCTCCGAGCCTGTGTTAGGGTGGCCGTGGCGGGGGCAGGGGAGCGAGCGCCATGACCGATGCCGTCGCAGGCGCGGGCGCAGCGACGTCTCGTCCCGCGCCGCAGCGGGCGCCGCTGCGCGCCCTCGTGTCCTGGGTCCTCTTCGACTGGTCGGCGCAGCCCTACTACACGCTGATCCTGACCTTCCTGTTCGCGCCCTATTTCGCCAATGTCGTGATCGGCAATGCCAAGGACGGGACGGAGATCTGGGGTTACGCGACGGCGGCTGCCGGCATCCTGATCGCCGTAGGCAGCCCCCTCCTTGGCGCGCTCGCCGACGGACGCGGCCGCAGAAAACCCTGGATCGCGCTCTTTTCTCTGCTGTTCGTCGCGAGCCTTGCGACGCTCTGGCTCGCGACGCCCGGCGCTTCAGGGCCTGCCATCGCGCTCGTTCTTGTCGCGTTCGTCGTCGCAACCGCGGCTGCCGAGTTCACGACCGTGTTCACCAATGCAATCATGCCGAGCCTCGTGCCGGCGCACCAGCTCGGCCGGCTTTCCGGAACGGGTTGGGCGGTCGGCTATGCCGGCGGTCTCGTGAGCCTCCTCCTCGTCGCGGGGTTTCTGGTCCCCGGCCCCGGCACGGGCACGACGCTGCTCGGCCTCGAGCCGCTGCTGGCGCTCGACGCTTCGGCGCACGAAGGCGACCGGATCACCGGACCGTTCGCCGCGCTTTGGTACGTCGTGTTCATGATCCCGTTCTTTATCTTCGTGCCGGACGCGGGCCCGGCCTCGCGAGCGGCGACAGACGGCCGGCGCTCCGCCGCGGCCGAGCTCTGGGACACGATCCGCTCGCTGCCGCTGCTTCCGGACATGCTGCTGTTCCTTCTCGCGCGCATGATCTACATCGACGGCCTGGCGGCCATTTTCACGTTCGGCGGCATTTACGGCACGTCGGTGTTCGGCTGGGGGCCAAGCGCGCTCGCGATCTTCGGCGTGATCGTGATCGCGACCGGAATTCTAGGCGCGCTCTGCGGCGGCTCGCTCGACGACCGCTTCGGCTCGAAGGCCGTGATCGTGGCGTCCCTCGCGCTGCTCATCGTCGGTGCGCTGGGCATTCTTTCGGTCGACAAGACGCACGTTCTCTATTCGATCGAGGTTGCGCCGAAAGCGGTGGGCTCGCAGCCGTTCTCCTCCACCGGCGAGCTCGTGTTCCTCGCCTTCGCAATCGTCGTCGGCCTGGTCGCGGCGCCCGTGCAGGCCGCAAGCCGCGCGCTTCTTGCCCGCCTCGCGCCGCCCGACAAGGTCACGCAGTTCTTCGGCCTGTTCGCCTTTTCGGGGAAGGCGACGGCATTCGCGGCGCCGTTCCTGGTCGCTGTCGTCACGCGCCAGACGCAAAGCGAGCGCCTCGGCATGGCGACGATCGCCGGGTTCCTCGCGCTGGGCATGGCTCTGATGGTGCCGGTTCGGGTCCGGCGCTCCTAGAGTGTGATCCACGCGTCAGACTGAGCGGGTCTGACGCGATCATGGTTCAGCGTTTTCCTTTTCAAGTCGGGACGGGGGAGGAGCGCTTGCTCGCTTGTCCCCTCACGGCGGCGGGCGGCGGGCGACCATGAACCACTCGGGTCCCAAATACGGGTCGTGCCAGACGCGCTTCCAGCGAAAGCCCGCCTTCTCGTAGGCGCGCACCGCGCGCTCGTTCTTGATCGACGGGAATACGCTGACCGCAACGGCGAGCGTGGTCGCGAACACCTCGTCCTTGAGCAGCGCGAGCGCAGCCGGGCCGACGCCCTTGCCCCGGTGCTCCTCCGCGGCGATGAAAAGATCGAGGTCCCAGGTGCCGGGCTCGAGATCCTCGGGCAAGTCCGCTCCCCAAATCGCCGCGTCGACCGCGTGCGCGTAGCCGACGGGCTCGCCCTTGGCTTCGATGATGCGGCAGATCGCATGGCCCGAGCCGAGCGCGATGTTGACCTCGGCCTCCGTCGCCGAGACCGGGCCCCACCAGGCCTCGATGTCGGCCCGCGCGAGCCAGGCGCGGATCAGGCCCCAGTCGGCCCGTGTCGCGGGGCGCAGACGAACGTCACTCCCCCGGTCAACGGTCATGGCGCGAACGCTAGGGGAAAAGGTCTCGCGGCTCAACGATCACGCGGAAGGTGTCTGACCCTCCGGGTCTGACACCAAATCTGCTGCGTTTCCCTCTTTGCGGTGTCTGACCCGGAGGGTCAGTCACCCTAGTGTGGCGGTTCAGAAGTTCCCCACCACTCGCGGCTGGGTCATGAGGGAACTTCTGAACCAAAGCCACACTAGCAACTCATTGATTTCTAGTGTCCCTTTGAACCCGAAGTTCGCAAACACGATTGCCGCACGGTGTGTGCGAACTTCGGATTCGGGACACTAGCCCGTGTCGCGGGTCGCAGACGCACGTCATGGCGTGCCACGGGGTCTGACCCCGATGCTCCTAATGCCTGAAGTGCCGAATCCCCGTGAACACCATGGCGAGGCCCTTTTCATCCGCCGCTTTGATCACCTCGTCGTCGCGCAGCGACCCGCCCGGCTGGATGACCGCGGTCGCCCCGGCCTCGGCCGCCGCGACAAGGCCGTCGGCGAACGGGAAGAAAGCATCGGAGGCGACGACCGAGCCCCGCGTCAACGGGCGGGCCTCGCCCGCCGCGGTGGCAGCCGCGGCGCCCTTCCAGGCCGCAATCCGCACCGAATCGATGCGGCTCATCTGCCCGGCGCCGATGCCGACCGTCGCGCCGTCCTTGGCAAAGACGATGGCGTTCGATTTCACGTGCTTTGCGACCTTGAAGGCAAACTCGAGATCGGCGAGCACTTGCGGGGTTGGCACACGCTTCGTCACCACCTTGAGATCGAGACCGCCGGCCGCGCCCGCGTCGCGCGACTGAACGAGCAGACCGCCGGCAAGCGAGCGAACGGTCAGGCCAGAGGCGCGCGGGTCGGGCAAACCGCCGGCGATCAGCAGCCTCAGATTCTTTTTCGCCGCGAAGACGGCCTTTGCCTCGGCGGTCGCATCGGGGGCGATGACCACCTCGGTGAAGATCCTGGTCATCTCCTCCGCCGCGTCGCGATCGATCGGGCGGTTCGCGGCGATGATGCCGCCGAAGGCGCTCACGGGATCGCACTTGAGCGCCTTGAGATAGGCCTCCCGCAGCGAGGCGCCGACGGCGGCTCCGCACGGGTTCGCGTGCTTGATGATGGCGACCGCGGGCAGGGCCGCCGGATCGAACTCGGCCACGAGCTCGAAGGCCGCATCGGTATCGGCGAGGTTGTTGTAGGAAAGCTCCTTGCCCTGGAGCTGCACGGCGGTCGCGACGCCGGGGCGCCGCTCGCCCGAGACATAGAAGGCCGCCCGCTGGTGCGGGTTCTCGCCATAGCGCAGCTCCTGGCTCAGGCGTCCGGCAAATGTCCGCCAGCGGGGCGTCGAGTCTCCAATCGCATCGGCGAACCAGCCGCCGATCGCCGCATCGTAGGCGGCCGTGCGGGCGAACGCCTTGGCGGCCATGCGCTTGCGGAAGGGGAGCGTGGTCGCGCCGCCGTTCTCGGCCATCTCGGCAAGCAGCGGCTCATAGTCTGCCGGGTCGACGACCACCGCGACGCCCGAGTGGTTCTTGGCCGCGGCGCGGATCATGGCCGGGCCGCCGATGTCGATCGTCTCGATGCAGTCGGCGAACGCAGCGCCTTTTTCAACCGTCGCCTCGAACGGATAGAGATTCACGACCAGCAAATCGATCGGTTCGATGCCATGCGCGGCCGCGTCGCGCTCGTGGCGGGCGTTGCCGCGAATGGCCAGGAGCCCGCCGTGCACCTTGGGATGCAGCGTCTTCAGGCGCCCGTCCATCAGCTCGGGGAACCCCGTCAGGCGGGACACATCCGTGACCGCAAGGCCGGCGCCCTTAAGCGCCGCGGCCGTGCCTCCGGTCGACACGATCTCGACGCGGCGCTCGGCGAGCGCGCCGCCGAGCTCGATGAGGCCCGCCTTGTCTGAGACCGAGACGAGGGCGCGGCGGATCTTCGGCTCACCGTTCGTCATCGCAGTGACCTTCCTCTCTCCTTCGGCATGCGGGGCACCGATCGCGCGCCGGTGGCATCGGCACGTCGCGCCCGAGCCGGCGTCGCGCCCGCCATCAGGCCTCCGACTGCAAGACCCATCTCACTTCCTTGTCGCCGAACGTCGCGCCGCGCACGGCGATCTGCAAGGCGCTGCGCGGGCCCGCCGAGTCGGCGAAGTAGGTGCTTTCCTCGATCGCGAGCGCCGCCCCTTCCACACTGAAGTGCCACACCTCGCCATCCTCGAGCACGATCTCGGCCGTATTCGAGCCGTCGCCGCGCCGGCACACGACATCGGGATGGAGATGAAAATGAATGGCAAAGGGAATGTCACGGGAGAGGCGCAGATTGCCGCGCGGGCTTTCCAGGCGATCGATACCGAGCAGCCGCCGTCCCGATTCGTTGAGCGCGAGCGTGCGCCGGTGAACGAGCCCGAAGCGCCCGGCATAGCCGTCGTGATGGGCGACGACCTCGAGGCCGCCGCCGTGCTCCTCGACGCGCGCTTCGACGCCGTCCGGGAAACGAATGGGCGGAGCGCCGACGAGCGCCTCGAGCCTCTTGTGGCGAACGAGCCTGGAGGACGATTTCTCGCCGAGACAGAGCGTATTGTGGCTTGCGGTCGCGCGCGAGGCCGGGCGCCAGTCGTTGTCCGCGGGCCCCGGCGCTCCGCCGTTGACGAGCATGAGCTTGGTGGCGAAGCTCAGCTCGAACGAGAGGCAGCCGGCATGCGCCTCGCCCGCGACCTCGAGCGGCGGCGGGGGCCCCGCATCCATGATGACGACCGTTCCGCTTCTTTCGAGGCGCACGTAGCGCGAGGCGCTCGCCTCGGCGAGAGGCGCCCCCGGCAGATCGTCGTAGGCAAGGACGGTTGCAAGGGCCGCGGGAGAAGCAACCGCCATGCCGTTGAATCGCGCCAGCTGGCCATCGCCCATGCGCATGTATCTCAGCATCGACATCATGCGCTTGAGCGCCGAGGTGAGCGCCGGCGGCGGCGCGCGCCCGCGGGCCGCGAAGCATTGATGCAGCGGCAGGAAGTCCAGCATCAGTTCGACAAGCACGCCCGGATTGCGGCTCACATGGCCGCCATCGGGCAGGATCTGGTGCGACAGCTCCTGCCCGAACGCTATCTCTGCCTCCCTGAGCTGGCGATCGTGGCCTGCAATGCTGAGGTCGGCGAGCACGAGGGCCGAAAGCGCGAGCAGGCGCGGGTAGCCGCTCGGACCGTCGCGCCAGCTGGCCGAAAGCCGGACCAGCTGAGCACCGAGGCTGCGGGTAATGGCATCATAGGTCGGCGCGTCGGCGCCTTCGAGGAGTAGGCCCGCGTGCGAGATCCACGACACGAGCCGGCGCCCGGCGACGGCCGGCTCCCAAGCGATCCCCGAGCCTCCGCGGTGGCGCATCGCCCATTCGACGGCGATACGGCGTGCGGTCGCGCGCGCGTCCTCGCGCGCCGCGGCGTCCATGTGCCGGAGCCATCCGAAGCCGTGCAGCGCACGCGCCCAGGCCTGGTTCGGCGGCGGGAGATCGAAGGGCGAGCGGCCGTCGAGAACGGCAACGGTACCCGCGAGGCCGAACTGCCCGAGCTGGACCTCGTCCCAGAAGCTCGGATCGGCGGTTCGCAAATCTTGCGGCACGATCAGCAGCTGATCGGCGACCGCGGCCCCGAACTGCCACCTCAGCAGGGGCGAGGAGAGAGCATGCGACAGAGCGGAGCGCCGCAACCGGTCGCCGGCCAGGTAGGCGATCCCTATGCGCTCGGAGAGCTTCAGCCGCGCCATGGCCGCCTCGCGAAGGGTCTCTCGGACTCCACGTCTCGGCCGGCGCGCTGCGTCATGTCGCGGGTGCTCACCATAACGCTCCCGACTACCGTCCCGCCCCGGCCCTTACAAGGCGGCGGTGGGAGCCGTGCACATGTCACGAAAAAAACCCGTCAAAGGGCGCGTCGCATGCGTGCGGCGAAAAATCCATCGATTCCGCTCAATGCCGGCTGGTCGAGTGCCATGTGGAATGGGAGCGTCCTGAGATCGCCTGCGGGTGTGATCCAGTCGGCCTCGGCGCCACCCTCGCCGGGCACGATCGCAATCCGCGCGAACTCCGGATGGCCCTTCAGGAAGCGCCCGACTTGCTCGCTGCACTCCTCCGGCTCGAGCGAGCAGGCGGCATACACGAGACGGCCGCCGGGTTCGACGAGCTTGGCCGCATTGGCAAGCAGCCGCGCCTGCAGTGTCACGAGAGCGGTTAGATCGGCCTCCCGCTTCAAGTGAAGAATGTCGGGATGGCGGCGGATGGTACCGGTCGCCGAGCACGGCACGTCGAGCAGCACGGCATCGAAAAGGCGCCCCGGCGCCCATGCCGAAGCATCCGCCGCGACGGCCTCCGCCATTAATTTGAGCCGCTCGAGATTTGCCGTAAGACGCGCAAGCCTCTCCTGTGACATGTCGACCGCGGTGACGACGGCGCCGGCCGCGGCGAGCTCGGCCGTCTTGCCCCCCGGCGCGGCGCAGAGGTCGGCGATCTTAAGACCGGCCACGTCGCCGAGAAGGCGCGCCGGCAGTGCCGCGGCCGCGTCCTGCACCCACCACTCCCCGTCCGCGTAGCCGGGAAGGCCCTCGATGCGCCCGGAGGCGGCGAGCCGCACCGAGCCCGTGGGCAGCACCACGCCGCCGAGCCGGCTGGCCCATGCCTCGGGCGCCGACTTGACCGAAAGATCGAGCGGCGCCTCGCAAAGCGAGGCCTCGGCGATCCGGCGCGCGACAGGCTCGCCGTAGGCCGCTTGCCATCTGGAAAAAAGCCAATCCGGCACGTTGACCCTCACAGCGTCGAGCGCCTGCAATCGGCGCGAGCCCTCGGCCGCAACGCGACGCAGAAGGGCGTTCGCAAGGCGATCGAAGCGCCGCGCGCTCCGATCGGCGCGGCACTGCTCGACGGCGAGGCTGATCGCGGCGTGGCGGGGCGTGCCGAGCGCCAAGAGCTGTGCCGCACCCGAGAGGAGAATGAGCGAGATCCTGCTGCGGCTCTTGGGCAGCGGCTTGTCGAGAAAGGATCTGATGACGGCGGTGAATTCCCCGTGACGACGCAACACAGTCGCCGCAATCAGCCGCGCGAAGGCGCGATCCCTCGGCGCGAGGGGCTCGGCGCCCGGGCGGCGCGCCACAGCCGCCGCGAACGCATCGTCGAGCGTTCGGCCATCGTGAAGAACCGCCTCCAGAACCGAAACGGCGCACTGCCTTGCCGCAAGTCCGGGGAGGGCGGGGCGCGGTGCGCGATTCGCATCCTCGCGTTCGCCATCCCCTCGCGGCCTGCTGCGGCGCCCGCGCGATGTGGTGGTCGGCAGCGGCACGTGCGGATCACCTCTCGGGCAACGGAAGCGCCGGCTCTACGTCAGCCCCACCTCAGCCCCATGGCCCGCGCGAGGCGTCCGGTTCGCTGCGCCGCCACGGTGAGCGCGGGGCAGCTTCGCTCGCGGGCAGGGCCGGGCCGCCCGGCGCTCCGCTCCACTCCCGCGCCATTTGCTCGAGCTCGGCGATCCGGTTCTCGGTATTGGGGTGGGTCGAGAACAAGCTGTCGACGCCGCGTCCCGTGAGCGGGTTGATGATGAAGAGATGCGCCGCCGCCGGCACGCTCTCGGCCACCGGATTGGGCACGCGGTGCACGATCCTCTGGATCTTGGCGAGGGCAGAGGCGAGCCAAAGAGGATTGCCGCAAATCATGGCGCCGAGCCGGTCGGCCTGGTACTCGCGCGAACGGCTGATCGCCATCTGAACGAGCATCGCAGCGAGCGGCGCGACAATCATGGCCAGGAGCGCGCCGATCCAGCCGACGCCGCTGCGATCGCCTCGGCCGCCGCCGAACAGAAGACCGAACTGCAGGTACTGGGCGAGCATCGAGATCGCGCCGCCGATGGTGGCCGCGACCGTCATGGTCAGCGTATCGCGGTTCTTGATGTGGGCCAGCTCGTGCGAAATCACGCCGGCGACCTCCTCGCGCGACAGCACGTCGAGAAGACCGGTCGAAGCGGCAACGGCCGCCCGTGACGGGCTTCTGCCGGTCGCGAACGCGTTCGGCTGGGGGTTGTTCATGATGTAGACGCGCGGCATCGGGAGCCCCGCGCGGCGCGCCATCTCGCTGACGATCGCGTAGTACTCGGGTGCCGTGCCCTCGTCCACCTCCTCGGCGCGAAACAGGCGCAGAACGATCTTGTCCGAATTCCACAGGCTGAACAGGTTCATCGCGAGCGCAATGACAAACGCGACGATCATGCCCGACTGGCCGCCGATCGCAGCGCCCATGGCGACGAAAATCGCCGTGAGGGCGAGCAGCAGCAGGGCCGTCTTGGCGTAATTCATCGGCATCGAGGGCTCCAAAATTGGCACGCGGCAAACGGGCGCGGACGGGGCCCGTCTGCTTTTGGATCATGCTATATGGGAACCGTGTCCCCGGACAACCAGGGCCGGGGTCATTCCGGGAAAGGACCATGTCGGACAAAGCCGGCATACAGGAAACGCCCGGCGGCGGCGCGAGAGCGCGCCCGCTCGCTCCCGCGGCCCGGCGCGCGCTCGAGGAGGCCGGCGAGCGCCGGTCGAGGAGCACCGCGAAGGCGCTAGGACCGGCGCCCGAGGTCGGCGGACGACAAGGCCCCGAGCCGACCCGCTACGGCGATTGGGAGAGCGGCGGGCTGATCACCGATTTTTGAAACCCTTGCCCTGTCGGCTCGACCCATCCCCCTCCCCGTCCGGCCGCACGCGGCAACCGCCGACTGACGGCGTCGAGCCGCGCTTTAACGCCCTATAAACCAACTGATAAGGCCCGCGCCCGGATTTGGCCGAACGAGCACCGGCGGGCATCCGGCTTGCATACCCGAGCCATCGGCATCCGGCTGGCTCGGGGAGAGACGACATGACGGCCCGGTTTTTCGAGGCTCGCGCCAAGCTCGCATCCGACGAGCGCGGGACAGTGGTCGTCGTCTTCGCTCTCATGTTCGTTTTCTTGGCGTTCACCGCCGGGATTGCGATCGACTACGGGCGCATCGTTCACACGAACAGCAGGATCGCCGCCGCCGCCGACGCCGCCGCCATCGCCGCCGGGCGCGCCATGCTCGACGGACGCATGTCGGACGCCGAAATCGAGGCGGTGGCCCGCGAATACTTCAACCAGAACTTGTCCGCCGGCGGCACGTTCGGCCACATCGATCGCGTCGCCGTCGCCTTCAATCGCTCGGCCGGCACCGTGACGATCAAGGTCGACGCCGGCGTGCCGACGACGCTCACCCGCATCGCCGGCTTCGATGACGCGACGCTGCCTGTCACCTCGGCCGCCATCTTCGAGCAAAAGGACATCGAGCTCGCCATGGCGCTCGACATCACCGGCTCGATGGGCTCGCCGTCGTCCAAGATCGCCGACCTGCGCACCGCCGCCAAGGATCTCGTCGATATCCTGCTTCCCGACGGCGGCACGCCGAACAGGGTGCGGATCGGCCTTGCGCCCTATGCCGCGAGCCTCAACGCCGGGCCGTACGCCGGCACGGTCTCGGGCGGGGCGAGCACCGGGGGCTGCGTGCACGAGCGTCGCGGGGGAGAGCGCTTCACCGACGCCGCGCCGGCGCCCGGAGCCTACCTCGGATTTACACCCGCCATGAACTGTCCGTCGGCGGCGGTCGAGCCGCTGACGCCAGACAAGGCGCTGCTCAAGCAGAGGATCGACGGCTATCGGGCAGCGGGAAGCACGGCGGGCCACATCGGCACGGCCTGGGCGTGGTATCTGCTCTCGCCCGATTGGACTGCCATCTGGCCGTCACCGAGCGCCCCGGTGCCCTACGGCGACGAGAGGACGGTCAAGGCGGTGATCCTGATGACCGACGGCGAGTTCAATACCGAGTACGTGCGATCCAACGGTTCGTCCGCAGTGCAGGCCAAGAGCCTGTGCGCCAACATGAAGGCGCAAGGCGTGCTCGTGTACGCGGTCGGCTTCATGTCTCCGTCCACGGCCCAAGCCCTGCTCAAGGAGTGCGCGTCCTCGCCCGACCATTACTTCTCGGCCTCGGACGGCGAGGAGCTCAAGGGCGCGTTTCAGGCCATTGCCATGAACCTCAACAACCTGCGCCTTACCCAGTGAGGCGCACGGCCTCGTGATGGCCTCGCCCGGCAGCGGCTCGCCATCACGATGAGGGCGCGCGGCACCACTCTGCCGTCTGCGGCTCTGCGCCACGGGATGCTTTGCGGCTCCGCGCCCATCTTGTAGGGTCACCCGCTCGCCGGAGGGACCCATGCGCAGGCCACGCCGCATCTTCCCGCAACTCGTGCTGCTTCTCCTGCTTGTGGGAAGCGCGGCTGGGGCGTTCTGGTTCGGCCTCGTGCCGCAGAGCCTGAGCCCGTTCAGCCCGATCTCGCTCGACGAGCGCCCCGGCTGGTTTGCCGATGCGCGCCTTTCGGTGCTTCGCTACGACCCGGTGCTCTGCCAGGCCGTGCTCAAGGCCCCGCACATCGACGCCGCGCCGATCCCCGACAACCCCTTCAAGAAGGGCTGCGGCTGGGTCAACGCCGTCCGCTTCTCCACGGCCGGCGGGGCGAGGATCGGCGTCGACAAGCTCACCTGCGAGATGGCCGCGGCGGTCTCGCTGTGGGTCGAGCACGAGATCCAGCCGCTCGCCATGGAGACGTTCGGCCAGCGCGTCGCGTCGCTTGGCGACATGGGCACCTATGATTGCCGCAACATCGTCGGCAATCCGTTCTTCAAGGACTTGCGCAGCGAGCACGCCACCGCCAACGCCCTCGA
>DATETZ010000112.1:0-20742 GCA_035283385.1 Hyphomicrobiaceae bacterium | reverse complement strand
GGAGAACGGACGAGCTGCACGGCCGCGAGGACGCCGGCGATGACGAAGGCGCCGTTGGAGACGGCGTTGAGCGGCTCGGCCCAGAACGACGCATCGCCGCCGCGCTCGCAGTAGCTATAGACCTGATCGCTCCACGCCATGCCGGGTTCCGATGCTCCCTTCGCAATCCTTCTCCCCGCATGCGGGGAGAAGGCAAAGTCAGCCCTTCCTGGCCTCGCGCATGACGCGGTCGAAATCGGCCCAGCGCATGAAGTGATGCTGGTGCTTGCTCTTCGGACGCCAGCGCACCCCGCCCTTCGATATCACGAGCTCGCCGAAGCGTCCCTCGTCGTCGGCCACGACGAAGACGATGCCGTTCTCCTCGCGGCTCAAGGGATGGTTGGTGATGTTGACCTCGACCGAGTGCGCCATGACCAGCTCCTTTCGCGAATGGGGGCGAGTTGGCGCAACCATACGCAGCGGAAGCTAACCCTTCACTTCTTCTCGGGCGGGGCGGCGATGCGGATGTGCAGCTCGCGCAACTGCTGCGGCGTCACCTCCGAGGGCGCGCCCATCAGGAGATCCTGCGCCTGCTGGTTCATGGGGAACATGATCACGTCGCGCAGGTTGGTGGCGCCGGCCAAGAGCATGACGATGCGGTCGATGCCGGGCGCGACGCCCCCGTGCGGGGGCGCGCCGTACTGGAGCGCCTTCAGCATGCCGCCGAACTTGGCTTCCAGCACCTCGGGGCCGTAGCCCGCGATCGCGAACGCCTTGACCATGACCTCGGGCAGGTGATTGCGGATCGCGCCCGAGGACAGCTCCACGCCGTTGCAGACAATGTCGTACTGATAGGCCTTGAGCGCGAGCAGCTCCTCGGTCGTGCCGGAGGCGCGCGCTGAAGATTCGGCGCCCTCGAGAGCCGCGAGCCCGCCCTGCGGCATCGAGAACGGGTTGTGCGAGAAGTCGATCTTCTTCTCGTCCTCGTTCCACTCGAACATCGGGAAGTCGACGACCCAGCAGAACTCGAAGCGGTCCTCGTCGACGAGGCCGAGCTCGTGCCCGATCTTGGTGCGCGCTTCCCCTGCGAACTTGTAAAACTTCGCCGGGTCGCCGGCGGCGAAAAAGACCGCGTCGCCCTCCTTCAAACCGAGCTGCTTGCCGATCGCGCCCGCGCGCTCGGGCCCGAGGTTCTTGCCGACCGGTCCCGCCGCCTCGCCCTCGCGAAAGAAAATGTAGGCTAGACCCGGCTGTCCCTCGCCCTGCGCCCACGAGTTCATGCGGTCGCAGAAGGCGCGCGAGCCCCCGCCCGGCGCCGGGATCGCCCATACGCGCACCTTCATGTCCTTCTCGATCATGCCGGCGAACACCTTGAAGCCCGAGCCGCGGAAGTGCCCGGTCACGTCGGCCATCTCGATCTTGTTCCGCAGATCCGGCTTGTCGGTGCCGTACTTCTGGATCGCGTCGTCGTAGGCAATGCGTGGGAACGGGTTGTTCACCGGCTTGCCCTGACCGAACTCCTCGAACAGGCCGCGCATGATGGGCTCGACGGCCTGGAACACGTCCTCCTGGGTGACGAAGCTCATCTCGAGGTCGAGCTGATAGAACTCGCCCGGGCTGCGGTCGGCGCGCGCGTCCTCGTCGCGGAAGCACGGCGCGATCTGGAAGTAGCGGTCGAAGCCCGCGATCATGATCAGCTGCTTGAACTGCTGCGGGGCTTGCGGGAGAGCATAGAACTTCCCCGGATGGAGACGCGAAGGAACGAGGAAGTCGCGCGCGCCCTCGGGCGAGGACGCGGTCAGGATCGGCGTCTGGAACTCGAAGAAGCCGGCGTCGCGCATGCGCCGGCGGATCGAGCCGATGATCTCGTTGCGGAGCATGATGTTCTTGTGCAGCGTCTCGCGCCTCAGATCGAGGAAGCGGTACTGCAGGCGCAAGTCCTCCGGATAATCGGGCTCGCCGAACACCGGGATCGGCAGCTCCTTGGCGGGGGAGAGGACTTCGATCTCGGCCGCGAACAGCTCGATCGCGCCCGTCGGCAGCTCGGCGTTGACCGTCCCCTCGGGGCGGTGGCGCACGCCCCCGTCGACGCGGATGACCCACTCCGAGCGCACGTGCTCTGCCGTCTTGAAGGCCGGGCTGTCGGGATCGGCAACCACCTGGGTCAGGCCATAGTGGTCGCGCAGGTCGATGAACAGGAGCCCGCCGTGATCGCGCACGCGATGCACCCAGCCCGACAGGCGCGCCGCCTTGCCGACGTCGCTTGCGCGCAGCTCGCCGCACGTGTGGGACCGGTAGCGATGCAAGCCCGCCCAAGCGCCCGCCGCGGCCGCCTCCATCCTGCTCTTTGCCGGCACTTTCGGCCCCGCCTCGGCCATCGTGACGCCTCGCCTTGCCTCGCGGTGCGCGCGGCCTCTCGGAAGGCCCGCCGTTCGCAATAGCCGTGATTGCGACCGCGCCCTTATCGCCCAACGCAAGTGGCGGAAAAGCGCATGAGGATCGTGCAAAGTCAAGGCTCGCCGGGCCGTTTTTCCCTGCCGCCCAGGCGCCCCCGGCAGCTTGGCGAGACTCGTGACACGCGCCCGCGAAATCACCCCGGCGCAGGCCGCGCCCCACCGCGCCGCGACCCGCACCCCGATATCCGCTCCCCGAAAGCTCCGACGGACCCGCGAGACCCCGAGCGTGCTCGACCCGGTCAGGCTCCAATCATCTCGCGATGAGCGCAAACAGCCACAACACGACCGAGCCGCAAAAAAAGCCGGCGCTCAATTTCAGCTTTCGCTCCACCGCTTTGAATTCCCGCTGCAATGAGCTCAAATCGGTCAATCGCCTGCTGACGGATTCGAAATTGCTGTAGGCGTGATAATTGCCGCCGCCCTGTCCATCGATCTTATCGAGCCGGGTTTTGAGCTCCCGATAACGGCGCGTCATGTCGTCGACCTTGCTCGTCCCCGCGCGCTGCTCGTCCTCTTGGAATTTCGAAAACCGATAGTTTCGTTCCGTGTCCTCCCGCAGCTCAACCAGACTCTCCTTTTGCGACTCCAAATTACGGGCCAGGGCCTTGATTTCGACCCGCAGCTGGTCGAGCTTGATCACCATGTCGGCAACGAACGCGTCGCGCGCGATCAGCTGCACCGCCGGAGCGCTCTGCAGGCGCCCGATATCGACCCGATCGATGGCGTCCGGCGCTAAATTCGGGAGCTTGCCCGCTATTCTTTCCTGCTTGCTGACCTCTAACACGCTATTACTCCCCGCCCGCCCGGCTACAAAAGGCAGAACAAAACGATTGTCTTATTCGGGACGCACGCTGCCCATCAACGGCGATCGCTCCCGAAGCCCTATTCGCGGATTTTTCTTGAACTTTTCGTAGTCAAGGATTGCGGAAACTCCGCCGTCGTCACGGCGAAATTCCGTCAAAACGGGATTGCGGCTGCGAGGTCAAGACGACCCTCGCCCTCGTGTCATCATTTATACATCATCGCCCGGCGCTTGACTAGACTCGAGTTGACTCGAAATTGCTTTTCGCCTCGCCGTTCCCGAACGGCGCTCCTCACGCTGCCGTGCGTGGCCGGTCCGCTTCGAATGTGCCCGTTGCGGCGACCTTCGGTAACCCGCGCCCCGGTCGCACAGCGGCAAGGCTTTGCAGCCGGCGCCCGGCCGGCGCTGCGCAATGCGGGAATTCGTCGCGCGCCGAGACCCAAGGACTTGCAAGCGCTTATGGGGCGTGACAGTGATGGCCGCCTCGCCGTAAGCGGCCACGTAATGAGTGAACTGAGCGCAGGGTTGGACGAGGCCCGAGGGAGTAAGGTCCCGTGCAGCTATCCATCGTCATACCGGTGTTCAACGAGGAGGACTGCATCGGACCGCTGGTGAGGGAGATCGCACACAAGACCGAGGGCCTGCCGGTTCTCGAAATCGTCGTCGTCGACGACGGCAGCAGCGACGGAACCGCGCGCGCTGTGCTCGCCGAAAGGGCGCGCGCGAAGGGCCTGCGCCTCGTGCGGCACAAGGAGCGGCGCGGGCAGAGCGCGGCCACCCGCACCGGCATCGGTCGTGCACGGGGAGACCTCATCGCGACGCTCGACGGCGACGGGCAGAACGACCCTGCCGATATTGCCGTTCTCCTCGCCGCCTACGAGAGAGAGGCCGCGAGCGGCGCACGCGTGCTGGTGGCCGGCCAGCGCCGGAAGCGGCGCGACACTCTCTTGCGCCGGGTTTCCTCGAGGGTGGCCAACGCCGTCCGCTCGTGGATCCTGGATGACGGCGTGCGCGATACCGGGTGCAGCCTCAAGGTGTTCCGGCGCGCCGATTTTCTCGCGCTGCCTTTCTTCGATCATATTCACCGCTTCATTCCTGCTCTCATGAAGGCGTCGGGGGTGCGCGTCGTTCTCATCGACGTCTCCCACCGCCCGAGGGAGCGCGGTACCTCGAAATACGGCTTGTGGAACCGGCTGTGGGCCGGCATCTACGACCTCGTCGGCGTGGGCTGGCTCATCAAGCGCATGCGGGCGGACGTGGAAGTCGAGGAGCAATGACCATGGGACTGAGCGACCCTCTTTCCGCCGAGCACATCTGGCTCGCGATCGGATTTATCGGCCAGATCATGTTCTCGATGCGGTTCCTCGTTCAATGGCTCGCTTCGGAAAAAAGGGGCGAGAGCATCATCCCCATCGCCTTCTGGTATTTCAGCATCTCGGGCGGCCTGTTGCTGTTCGCCTACTCGGTCTGGCGGCTGGATCCGGTGTTCATCGTGGGACAGTCGATGGGGGTCTTCATCTACACGCGCAATCTGTATCTGATCCATCGCGCGGCGAGCCGTAACACGATCATGCCCTGAGCGCGCCTATGGTCTCGCTTGTCACGGGCCCGCGGCCAATGATCGAGCCCTTCCTCGGTGCCGCGATCATGCTGTGGCTGGCGATTGCGGCGGTCATGATCATGACGCTGCCGCCGCTCCCGGTCGACGAGACCCGCTACCTCACCGTCGCCTGGGAGATGAAGAGAAGCGGGCAATGGCTGTTGCCGACGCTCAACGGCGAGCCCTACTCGCACAAGCCGCCGCTCCTGTTCTGGCTCATCAATCTCGCTTGGGGGGCCCTCGGGCCGGAGGTCTGGGCGGCGAGATTTGTCTCGCTCGCCGCATCGGCCAGCGTGCTCATGCTGACCTACCGGCTCGGCCGGCAGCTCATGCCCGAACAGCCAACCGCACCATCCCTAGCCGTCCTGCTTGTTCTGGCGGGCCCCGCGGTATTTCTCTATGGCGCGCTCATCATGTTCGATCAGCTGCTGACGGTCTGGGTCCTGCTGGGGCTTTCAGCGCTCTGGCAAGCGGCGCACAAGCCGTCCAAGGGAGCCTGGGCTCTCGGCGCCTTCGCGATCGGGATGGGGCTCTTGACCAAAGGCCCGGTCATCCTCCTTTACCTCGCCGCGCCGGCCCTGCTCGTCACCTATTGGATGGCGCCCGAGGCGAAGCTGTCCCTCAAGCGCTGGTACGGCTCGCTCGCCATTGCGGTCGCGATCGGAGCCCTCATGGTGCTGGCGTGGGCTATTCCGGCGGCTATCATCGGCGGCCCGGAGTTCGCCCACATGATCTTCTGGAAGCAGTCCGCCGGACGCATGGTCGAATCCTTCCACCACCGCCTGCCGTTCTGGTTCTACGTTCCGGTGCTCGCCGCCTTCCTTTTTCCGCTTTTCTTCTGGCGCCCGCTGTGGCGCAGAGCCTCGAAGGCCCGCCACCTGCCATTGCCCCGTCCCGCCAAATTCCTATTGTGCTTCTTGATCCCCGCGTTCGTGGCCTTTTCGCTCATCAGCGGCAAGCAGCCGCACTACATGCTGCCGCTTCTCCCCGGCATCGCCCTCTTTTTCGCGAGCCTCCTCGAGGAGGCGGACCATCGCCGCGGCGACGCGATCGTGCTGTGCTTGCCGTTCAGCGCCTTGTTCCTCATCCTGGCGTTCGGACCGCTCGCCGCATCGTGGGCGGGCTTCGACACGGAAACCTCCTACATCAGCGAGGGCTTGAGCCAATTCAGCGTCGGCTTCTCCCTCTTGGGCGCCGCCGTGTCGATGGGCATTCTGCTCACGGTGAAAAAAGACCTGCGCTGGCAGGCGCTCGCGATGGCGCTCTCGAGCGCACTCCTGCTCGGCGCCGTGACCGTTCAGTGCTATCGCTATGTGTACAGATTCTACGACCTGAGACCGCTCGCGCACGCGCTAAAGCCTTACACGGCCGGCCCCCTCGTGTTCGTCAATCAATATGCGGGCGAGATCGGCTATCTGGCCCGGCTGGAGCGGCCGATCGAGGTCGTGAAGGCGGGACAGTTGAAGCGCTGGTTCGCGGCCCACCCCGATGGCACGGCGGTCGCGCGCACCATGACCCGGGACGAGCTCAAGCGCTATTCCGTCGTCCATTCTCAGCCGTACCGGACGCAACGGATTTTCTCGATCTTCCGGCTCACCGCCGGCCCGAATAGCCCGCCCGCGCCGGCAGATTCCGGAACGGCGGTCGAGGAGCCTCGACAGGACCGAGAGGACCGGCCGAATGGCGGGCCGTGACAGCGGCTCCGCCGCCGGCTCGCCGGGGCTAGAAGCGGCTAGAAACGGCCCGCGACAAATCCCCCGGCCCTGGGCTATAACACGCCGCTCATGCGCGTCATCACCTCCACCGCCGATCTCACCGAAACCTGCTCCCACCTCGCCGCCCACGACTACGTCGCGGTCGACACCGAATTCATGCGTGAGCAGACGTTTTGGCCGCGGCTGTGCCTCGTTCAGCTGGCCGGGCCGGGCATCGAGATCATTGTCGATCCCATGGCCCGCAGCATCGAGCTCAAGCCCTTCTACGAGCTGATGGCGAACGCCGGAATCGTCAAGGTGTTCCACGCGGCACGCCAGGATATCGAGATCATCTACTCGGAGGCGGACCTGATCCCGAAGCCGGTCTTCGACACGCAGGTCGCGGCCATGGTGTGCGGCTTCGGCGAGAGCGTGAGCTACGTCAACCTGGTCAAGAAGCTGACCGGCAAGGACATCGACAAGTCCTCGCGCTTCACGGACTGGAGCCGGCGCCCGCTCACGGACAAGCAGCTCGTCTACGCGCTCGGCGACGTGACGCATTTGCGGGATATCTACCGCCACTTGCATGCCGAGCTCAACGCAAGCGACCGCGCCCACTGGCTCAACGAGGAGATGGCGGAGCTCACCGACCCCAAGACCTACGAGACGCATCCGGAGGAGGCCTGGCGGCGGCTCAAACTGCGCGTGAGAAACCGCAGATCGCTCGCGGTGCTCATCGAGCTCGCAGCCTGGCGCGAGCGCATCGCCCAGGCCCAGGACGTGCCGCGCGGGCGCGTGCTCAGGGACGAGGCGCTCTACGACATTGCCAACCAGGTGCCGGCGAGCCTCGAACAGCTCTCCGAGCTCAGGACGCTGAGCGACGGCTTTGCGCGGTCCCAGCGCGCGCGCGAGATCCTGGATGCGGTGAAGCGCGGCCTCGCGCGCGACGTGAAAACGCTGCCGCCCCTTAACCACAGCCAGCCGCTGTCGCCGCAAGCCACCGCCACCATCGAGCTCCTGAGGGTGCTGCTCAAGGCTGCGGCGGCGCGCCACCGGGTCGCCCCGCGCCTCATCGCCGGCGCCGACGACCTCGAGCGCATCGCCGTCGAGGCCGAGCCCGACGTCCCGGCGCTGAAGGGCTGGCGCCGCCAGCTGTTCGGGGACGACGCCTTGAGGTTGAAGCGCGGCGAGCTCGCCCTCACCCTCGCCGAGGGCGAGGTCCTCGCCATCGCGGCCAAGCCCGGCTAACGCGCCTGTGCCCGGTGGCGCGAGCGATCGAGCCGCCGGTCAGCCGCGCCCGCGCGGATCATATGGGCGCTTCTTGCGCCACTCGGTCATGAAGTAGGAGAGGCTTTCGTCGATATCCTCCGGCAACACGATGCGAACCGTGACCAGCTCGTCGCCGGTCGTGCCGGTCGTGAGATTGCGCACACCCTTGCCCTTGACGCGGAACACCTGCCCCGAGTTCGTGCCCTTCGGAATGGTGAGCTGCACGCGCCCCGAGACCGTCGGCACCTCGATCTTGGCCCCGAGGACCGCCTCGTCGATCGTGATCGGCACATCGATCAGGATGTCGTCGCGCTC
Organism: Hyphomicrobiaceae bacterium; assembly: GCA_035283385.1. Classification (GTDB taxonomy): domain Bacteria; phylum Pseudomonadota; class Alphaproteobacteria; order Rhizobiales; family Hyphomicrobiaceae; genus Hyphomicrobium_C. Next base: position 12,627 of record DATETZ010000112.1, on the reverse strand, counting down.
GCGCCTGAAGTCGCGGTGCGGGCGCACGCGGATCTCGACCAGCGCATCGCCAGGCTCGGCGCCGGCGAGCCCGGCTTGACCCTTGCCCTTGAGCCGCAGCACCTGGCCATCGGTGACGCCTTCGGGCACGACCAGATCGAGCAGGCCCCCTTCGGGCATCGTCACCCGCTTGCGCGCGCCCTGAACGGCCTCGGCGAAATCGACCTCGAGCGTATAGCGCACATCTCGGCCGCGGGTCGAAAAGCCCCCTCTCGGCCGGGGCCCCGCACCGCCGAACAGATCCGAGAACACCTCGCCGATGTCGTCGAACTGAAACCTGCCGCCGGACCAGGGCCCGCGCGCCGAGCCCGCCCCGGCATGGCGGCGGCTCGCGTAGCGGCGCGGCTCGCCGCCGGCGTCGATCTCGCCGCGGTCGAATTGGCGCCGCCGCCCGGGATCGCCGACGATGTCATAGGCCGCGGTCACTTTCTTGAAGCGCTCCGCGGCCGGCCGCGACGGGTTCACGTCGGGATGCAGCTCCTTGACGAGCTTCAAATAGGCGCGCCGGATCTCCTCATCCGGAGCGTCTCTCGAAACGCCCAGGACCTGATACGGGTCGTCGGCCATGGATCGCTCGGCCCCGATGGTTGTCTTGAAACATTAGTCCATGATCGCGTCAGACTCCATCAGTCTGACGCGATCATGGTCTAGGCGGGCGCCGCGAAGGCCTCGCACGCGGGCCCTGCTACTGGACGATACGGATCTCCGGCTCGCGCTCGAGCAGCTCCGCGAGCACCCCGAGCCGGCGCCGCAGCCGCTCGCCGTCGAGAGCCGCATGGGCCTTGGGAATCGAGAGCACAAGCTTGTTTCCGTCGTAGCTGAGAGGCGTTTCGTCGACCACGCCCGGCATGCCGATCGACAGCATGTGCGCCGTCCTCACCGCCGTGCCGACGATGCGGGCCCGCTTCTGCACCCGCTTGCTGACGGCCGCCTTGAGCCGCTCGAAAAGCTCGTCGGGGTGGCCCTCGCCCGGACCCATGTGGCGGTAATAGACCGAGAGCGCGAGGAAGATGCGGCCCGGGTGGTCGATGCCGACCAGGCCCGCGTGGGCAATGACGTTGAGGCTCTGATCGCCCCGATAATCAGGATGCGCCCGCCAGCCGATGTCGGATATGAGGCAGGCGGCGTAGCGCAAGCGGCGCTCCTCGGGGGTCTCGCGCGGGCCATCGCCTTCGAACAGCGGATCGGTCCACGAGCAGAGCTCGCGCGCATGCTCCGGCGACCGCGATCTCAGGCGCGCGTAGTCCTCGCAGAAGCACAGCATCGGGTCCTTCTTTCGCTCGTGCTCCGGCAACAGGCTGAACAAGAGCCCTTCGCGGATGCCGAACACCGAGAACACCACCTCCGAGGGCTCGAGTGCCTGGAGCAGCCGTTCCAGAACCAACGCGCCATAGGGAAGGACCTCGCGCCGCGGCCGTGCCACATCGTCGATGCCGGCGAGCGCCGACAGCTTCTTGGTCCGGCGCACCATCTCGCAGAAGGCGATCGCCTCGCGCGTCGGGATGGCATAGCCGTGCATCACCCTCAAGGGATAGTCGACGTGCTCCATGTACAAGCGGGCGAGCGCGCGCCAGGTGCCGCCCACGGCATAGAAGGGCCGGCCGCGGCCCTTCGCCAGCCAATTGACGCGTGCGATGGCCTCGTCGACCAGCGGCAGCGCCTTCTCGATCTTGTCGCCCGTCTCGTCGATCAGCCTCAAGCCCCCCAGAGGCAGCGTCGAGGCGTCATTGACCGTGTCCTTATAGATGTCGATGATCTCGAGGCTGCCGCCGCCGAGGTCGCCCGCCAGGCCGTCCGCGTCGACGAAGCCCATGCGGATGCCTTGAGCCGCGAGCTCGGCCTCCCTCTCCCCCGACAGCACGTCGATCCTCGTGCCGCAGGCCCGCTCGGCGGCAACGATGAAGTCCCGGCCGTCCACGGCATCGCGGACCGCCGCGGTCGCAATGGCGCGCAGGTTCTTAACCTTCAGAATGCGAGCGATGGCTCGGAAGCGTCTGAGCGCTGCGAGAGCCTTCTCGACGCCCTCCTTGCCCAGCCGGCCGGTGGTCGCGACCGAGCGCCCGAGCCCACAAAGGACCTTTTCGTTGAACAGAGGCGTCGCCGCCCTGACCGCCCCCTCGTAGACGACGAGGCGCACCGAATTCGATCCGATGTCGATCACGCCGAGCGGCTCCAACTCCGCAAAGCGCCGTCCATCGAGCACCTGCGCCAAGGTCGTCACGAAGCCCTGCTCAGTCTTTCTGTAGCAGGCTGAAGCGGGGCGGGAAGTTCTCCTTCAACGCTTGACCGCGGCCCGAAAGGCTCGGGTTGGTCATGAAATACTGGTGCGCGTTGAAAGGCTCCTCGCCTTTGGCCGGCTCGATCCGCTCCGATGAGCCGTCCGCCTTGACCCGCCAGCTCTGCTCGTTGTCCTTGAGGTTCGCGACCATGATCTGATTGAGCACCTGCTCGTGAACCGTGGCGTTCTTGACCGGCACCATGGCCTCGACGCGGCGGTCGAGATTACGGGGCATCATGTCCGCCGAGCTGATGTATACGGCCGCCTTGGGCGACGGCAACCCCTCGCCGCCGCCGAAGCAATAGATTCGCGCATGCTCGAGGAACCGGCCGATGATGCTCTTGACGCGAATATTCTCCGACAACCCCGCAACGGCGGGCCTGAGGCAGCACACGCCCCGCACGATGAGGTCGATATCGACACCGGCTTGGCTGGCCTCGTAAAGCGCATTGATGATCTGGGCGTCGACGAGCGCGTTCATCTTCATCCAGATGGCGGCCGGCCGGCCGGCCTTGGCGTGCCCGATCTCCTCGCGGATGTGGGCCAGGATGCGGTGGCGGATGCCGTGCGGGGAGGCCGCCATGTGCTCGAGCTCGGCAGGCTCGCCGTACCCGGTCACGAAATTCAGGATGCGCGTCACGTCGCGGGCGATCGCGGGATCGGTGGTGAAGAGCGACAGATCGGTGTAGATGCGCGCCGTCTGCGGGTGGTAGTTGCCGGTCCCGATGTGGCAGAAGGTCACGAGGTCCGCACCCTCGCGCCGCACGATGAGCCCGAGCTTGGCGTGCGTCTTGAGCTCGATGAACCCGTAGACCACGTGCGCGCCGGCGTTCTCGAGGTCGCGCGCCCAGCGGATGTTGGCGGCCTCATCGAAGCGAGCTTTCAGCTCGACGACCGCCGTCACCGACTTGCCGGCGTCCGCCGCCTCTTTCAAGGCTTGCACGACGGGACTGTCGCGCGAGGTCCTGTAGAGCGTCCACTTGATCGCCATCACGTTGGGATCGGCCACCGCCTGGCGCAGGAACTGCACGACGACATCGAAGCTCTCGTAGGGGTGGTGGACCACGAGATCCTTCTTGCTGATGGCCGCGAAGCAATCGCCGTTGAACTCGCGGATGCGCTCGGGAAAGCGGGGATTGAACGGCTTGAAAAGAAGGTCCGGCCGGTCCTGGACGATGAGCTGGTCGATGTCGGAGAGCCCGAGCAGGCCCTCCTTGATGAACATCGAGTCCTCCCCGACCTCGAGCTCCTCGACGACGAGCTTCTTGAGCCGGTCCGGCATCCGCGCATCGAGCTCGAGGCGGATGACGTGGCCGCGCCGGCGCCGCTTCAACAGCGTCTCGAACGAGCGCACCAGATCCTCGGCCTCTTCCTGCAGCTCGATGTCGCTGTCGCGCAGCACGCGGAACGCGCCCTGGCTCTTGATCTGGAAGCCCGCGAACAGCTCCTCGAGAAACATGGCGATCATCTGCTCGAGCTGGATGAAGCGCACCTCGGACGGCCTTCTCTCGTTCGCGGGCATACGGATGAAGCGCTCGAGCTGGCTCGGGAGCTGTATCAGCCCGTTCATGTTCTTGCCGTCGCTCGCGCGCTGCATCCGGACGGCAATCGTCATGCCCTTGTTGAGGATGAAGGGGAAGGGATGCGCCGGATCGACGGCAATGGGCGTCAGGATCGGGAACATGCGCGTCATGAAACGGTTTTCGAGCCACACGCGCTCCTCGCTGCTCAGCTCGCCCGGTTCGACGATATGCAGGGCGGCCGCCGCCAACTCCGTCTTGAGGCCATTCCAGCAGCCCTGCTTGTCGGCGACCAGCTTGGCGGCGAAGCGGTTGATCTCGGCCAGCTGCTGGCGCGGCGTGAGCCCATCCTGCGACAGCGTGGTGACGCCGGCTGCGATCTGTCCGTAGATGCCGGCGGCGCGGACCATGTAGAATTCGTCGAGGTTCGAGGCCGAGATCGACAGGAACCGCACCCGCTCGAGCAGCGGATGGCGGGGATTTTGCGCCTCCTCGAGCACGCGCCGGTTGAACTGCAGCCACGAAAGCTCGCGGTTGTAATAGCGCCCGGTGCCCTGCGGCACCCGCTCGACCGGTTGCGGCTTTTCCCGTGCTCTTGGCGTGGCTTGCGCCATGGCTTGCTCCTAGAGCGTGATCGTCTCGGATAATATGATCCGAGTCGATCACGCTCCAATTCCTAAGTTTAGACCATGATTCACGCGTCAGGCTGATAAAGTCTGATGCGATCATGTTCTAGCGATCGCAGGGAAAACGCCTGCATTCAGGCGTGGGCTCTGCGACGGCATCATGACATATAGGGCCTGTTAACCTGTTAATCGGATTCGCTGCTCCGTCCGAGCGAGGAAAGCGCATCGGCGGCAATCGCCCGGGTGACCTTGCGCTGCTTGGCGAGCGACAGCCGGTCAGCCGCCGTGACCACCTGGCTAGCGGCCGCCATCGACCGTTCCATGTGCAGGCCAAGGTAGGCGACGACGTGCGGCTCGACGACGAGCTGACGGTCCGCGAATAGCTTCACCAGAACGGCTTTCAGCAGCGCCTCGTCCGGCGCCTCGATCTTGGCGAGCGCCAGCGCGCGCAGCCGCGACCTCAGATCGGCAATCGCAACGCCGATCTCACCGGGCGCGGCGCGAGAGGTCAAGAGGAGGGAGTGCCCTTTTTCCCGCGCCAGATTGAGAAGATGAAACAGCGTGCGCTCGTCCGCGAGCCCCCGGTCGATGTCCTCGATCACAAGCGCGCCTCGGCTTTCGAGGGATTGGACCGCGGCGTCGGCGAGCGCGGGCGCGGCAACGGTGTTCGCCCCCGACTTGAGGCGCCACACGTTGGCGAGATGGCTCTTGCCGCAGCCCTCGGGCCCGGTCACGAGAACCGCGTGCCGCGGCCAGCGGGGCCAGCTGTCGATGAACTCGACGGCGGCGGCATTCGAGCGGCTGACGAGGAAGTCCTCGGCACCGAGAGCCTGGCGGTGCGGCAGTTCGAGGACGAGCTGCATCGGGCTCTCGGAAAGGGGTGCCGGCATCAGACCGCTTCCCGCGCGGGGGGGGGCACGGCCCGCGGCGCGCCCTCCTGGCCGCGGTAGACGGAGCTGTCGAGATAGAAGGCGAGCACGAAACGCACGAGCACGGCGATGGCGGCCGCGAGCGGAACCGCGACCAGAAGCCCGACGATGCCGAACAAATAGCCGAAACTGAACAGCGCGAAGATCAACCACACGGGATGCAAACCGATCTTCGAGCCGACGATCTTCGGGCTCAGAAAACCCGAGTCGAGGCCCGCGCCGACGAGAAAGACGGCGATCACAATCATCAGCTGAAAGACATCGGGCCAAAACTGCGCCACCGCCAGCACCGTCGCCAAAATGAGGCCGAGCGCCCAGCCGATGAACGGAATGAAGGCCAGGAGCCCGGTCGCGAGGCCGACAAGGACGCCATACTTGAGACCCGTCGCATTCAATGCCAGCGCGTAGTAGGCGCCGAGGATGAGGCACACCGTGCCCTGGCCGCGAACGAAGGCCGCGATCGCATCGTTCATCTCGGCTGCGAGGTTGCGGATCGCCGGCGCATGATCGCGCGGCAGCCACGTGTCGATCTTGGCCAGCATCGGGTGCCAGTCGACGAGCAGATAAAACACGACGAGCGGCGTGACCAGCATCAGCGACAGGAAATTGAAGATGGCAAGGCTGCGGTCCCAGACCGACGAGGCAGCCCAGCCCACGAGGCCCGCCCAGTTGTTCGAGAGCGCCTCGGTGGCACGCATGAGGGCCGCATCGGAGCCTGGAAACCGCGGTCCGAGCTCGTCGCGCGCCCAAGCCTCGACAAGGCCCTTCAGGCGCTCGAGCTGGCTCGGCAGCGCGGCGGCGAACTGCTGCGCCTGCGCCAGGACGAGCGGAACGAGGAGGATTAGAAGCGCGACCGCCAGCGCGCCGCCGGCAGCGACAATAAGAGCCGAAGCGAGCGTCCGGTTGACGCCCATCGTCCCCAGGCGGTCGACGATCGGGCTCAGAAAATACGCAACCGCGATGCCGGCGACGAACGGCAGCAGAATATCCTGCAAGAGGCCGATGGCGAGCACGACCAGGAACAACGCCCCAAGCCAGAACAGAACCTGTCGTTCGACGCGCATGATCTCGTCCCTCGAGCCCCCGGCGGTCCCGCCCTCCCGGTTATGCCCCGGTCGCGGCGCCGCCACCCCCTGATTCATACTCAGACATGTGGCGAAGCCAAGCGCGGAGATAGGCGGCGAGTGAAATGACGGTCAGCGCCGCCGTCAGCCAGATCAGCACAAGGCGCGGCCCCGCGAGCCCGAGCCCGAAGCCTTCGTCGGCGAGGACGGTTGCGGCAAGCATGAGCTGCGCCAGTGTGTTGGCCTTGCTGACGGCCAGGGGACGGATGCGAACCGGTTGATCGAGGAGCCAGGAGAGCACGATGGCGATGACGATCAAAATGTCGCGCGAGACGACGGCGATGACCAGCCACGAGGGCAGGGCGCCCAGTACGCCGAGCGCCAGAAAGATGGAGACTATCAAGAGCTTGTCGGCGAGCGGATCGAGATAGGCACCGAGCTCCGTGGTCCAGCCGAAGCGCTTGGCGAGGAAGCCGTCGACGCCGTCGGAGATGCCGGCAATGACGAAGGCGAAGAAGGCCGCTTTCGTCTCGCCCGACACCAGAAGCCAGAAGACGAGGGGAACCAGGATGACCCGGCCGAGTGTGATGAGGTTTGGGATGTTCAAGGGCGGGCCGGTTGCGCTCCCATTCACCCGTGGCGCTCTTCGCTCGAAGGGGTATGCGACGGCCCGGGCGGTCTCTTGCTGGTCGACTGCTGCAAGGGTGCAGCAATTTTCATGAGCCTAACGTCTTTCGCGGGCCGCCGTCGAGCCTCACGGGCGAAAGGTTACTGCGCGCGAGCGTGCGATCGGGACACGGCCTGCTCCGCGCCGGAGGAATAGGCCTCAAAAGCTCGGGCGCAACAGCCAAATGTCGCCGTCGCTCCGCAGGCTCAAGCCGCGGCTCGCGAGCGCGTTGGCCAGCGTTGGCCCGCCCCCCGGGTACCTGAGCGAGACCTCGGCGCTGCGCGCCGAGACGGCGCCGATGCGCACGTCGTCGACACCGGGGATGTCGAGCAGCTGGCGCCGGATCTCGTTCCACTCGGCGAGGCTCGAGAACTCGATCTCGACCGCGATCTCTGTCCCCGGCCCGGCCAGGGCGTCGAGCCCGCCCCAATCTTCCGACTGCGACGCCTTCCAGCGCCCTTCGAGCACGCCGAGCGTCACCACCGCAGCCAGCTCCATCGTATAGCCGGCATCGCCGTCCGTCAGGCGGTAGCTGCGCCTCCACAGGAGCGGGCCGGCGGCGTCCGACCCGGCGAGCGTGACATGCACGCGCTTGGCGGGCCGGTCGACCTCGGCCACGGCGGCCAGGACATGATCGGACTTGTATTCGCCGTGCAGAATGCGCCCGGCGCCGCCGCCGCCCGCGAGAAGCATCCTCAGGGTGTCGGGATGGATGGCGGGCAGGAGCGCCTCGATCCTGACCGGGGTAACCGTGTTCTCGAGATCGAGACCCTTCCAGACCGCGGCCCACGTCCCGCCGGCAGCCCTGAACTCGCCCGGCATTCCGGCGGGTCCGCCCTCGGGCAAGCCAGGGCCCCCCTCGCGAATGACCGGCACCAGGACCACCGGCGGCGCCTGGCGATCGATGAACGGCACGCCCTCGCGCTTCAACAGGTCGCGCACGGCCTCGGCCTGGAAGGAGAAATCGAGGCTCGCGATGTAATCCGTGTTCGAGTTGCGCTCGGAGCGAACGGCGACGCCGTCGACGAGATCGGCCGCCTTGACGGCCTTGAGCCGCTCCATGCGGTTGTAGGCGGTCACGGGGACGATGCGCTTCAGAAGCGAGCGGAAGGCCGCCTGCTGCCCGTCCGCGAGCGCCTGCTCTTTGGCCGTGACCGCATCCTTGGCCCGCGCCTCGACGGGGTAGTTGGCAACGGTGAAGGGCTTGTCGGCCGGAACCTCGGCGCGCGCGGTCCCGACCAGCCCGGCCCCTGCCAACGCGGCGAGCGCCGCCAATCGTGCACTCGGTCCGACGTTCACGCCGATCCTCCTTCTCTTGCGCCGCCGGTCATGCTGGCCCCGGTCCGGGGCCGCCGGCTGCCGGACGAGCCCCGAGCTGGTAGAGCCAGCCCCGGCCCCCGAGCCGGCGTCCCGGGAGGCTCAATCTCCCGCGAGCATTCGGGCGAAAGTTGGGTTCCATTCGAATTGCCGCCGTCTTTGTTCTAGACTCTTATCGGCTGGCACGCTCAAACCAGGGTCTCGCCAATCCCCCTCCCTGGCTGGGCGGAGCCGGGCCTCGCATGCACGCGGGCAGGCTTTCCACGTCGTGGCGAAGCCATGCCGCCGGCATGGACGGGAGGGTAGCCAAGATGCGAGCGCAATCTTCGGGCCATTTAGGCGCAAGTCTCCGATGCGGCTGAGACCAACGCGAAACCAAGCCGAGCTCACATGACCGATCCCAAGGAGGCCGGCAGCCGCCCTATCACCTATCGGGAGTCCGGTGTCGACATCGACGCCGGCAATGCGCTCGTCGAGGCCATAAAACCGCTCGTCAAATTGACGCGGCGCGCGGGCACCGATGTCGATCTCGGCGGCTTCGGCGCGCTTTTCGACCTGAAGCGCGCGGGCTTCCGCGACCCCATTCTCGTCGCCACCAACGACGGCGTCGGCACCAAGCTCAGAATAGCTATCGATACCGCGCGCCACGCGACGATCGGCATCGACCTCGTCGCCATGTGCGTCAACGACCTCCTTGCGCAGGGGGCCGAGCCGCTGTTCTTCCTCGACTATTTCGCGACCGGCCGGCTCGACGTGGCGATCGCGAGAACGGTGATCGCAGGGATTGCCGACGGGTGCCGCGCGGCCGGCTGCGCGCTGATCGGCGGCGAGACCGCCGAGATGCCGGGCATGTACCATGGGCCGGACTACGACCTTGCCGGCTTCGCGGTCGGCGCCGTCGAGCGCGGCGAGATGCTGCCCCGCGACACGATCGCCGTGGGCGACGTGCTGATCGGGCTGCCCTCCTCGGGCGTGCATTCGAATGGCTATTCCCTGGTACGCCGGCTCGTCGCCGAGGAGAACCTCGCCTGGGAGGTGCCGGCCCCGTTCGCAGAGGGCATGACGGTCGGCGACGCGCTGCTCGTGCCGACGCGAATCTATGTCAAGCCGGTGCTCGCCGCGCTGCGGGCGTCGGGCGGCGCCCATGGCCCCATCAAGGCGCTCGCTCATATCACGGGGGGCGGTCTTTCCGAGAACCTGCCGCGCGTGCTGCCGGCGAGCGTGGCGGCGCGCGTCGACCTCGAGAGCTGGACGGCGCCGGCGGTGTTCGGCTGGCTCGCGCGCGCCGGCCGTCTCGGCGACGCGGAGATGCTGCGCACTTTCAATTGCGGCATCGGCATGGTGGTGGTCGCGGCGAAGGCGGAGGCCGACGCCGTGGCCGGCGTGCTGCGAGCGGCGGGCGAGGCTCCCGTGATCATCGGCGAGATCGCCCGGCCGTCGGGCGCCAAGGCCCCCGCCAAAGGCAAACCCGACGCCTGGGCGGTCGGCTACGCGGGCGCGCTCAAGTACGAGGCGTGATCGCCGGTTTACGACGCTTTGCGGATGTCCAACCGAGGCCCCACCGACGGTCGAGAAGGGACATTCGCGTCAGATTGGCGCCGGACATGGTGGCCCCCAAGCGGCGGCCGGTCAGCCCCGGACAGCGGTCGCGTGGGCCTTTAGAAACCTTGCAAGCAAGCCAAAGGATGCTCGCAGCACCTGATGCACCCCGCGCGCCGGTCGTGCTAAGGCTCCCGGCATGACCACCAAGAAGCGCGTCGCAATCCTAATCTCGGGGCGGGGCAGCAATTTGCGCGCGCTCGTCGAGGCCGCCCGCGCGCCCGGCTACCCGGCCGAGATCGTGGCCGTGATCTCGAACCGTCCCGAGGCGAAGGGACTAGCCTGGGCCAAGGAGCAGGGCATCCCTGCGCACGTCCTCGACCACACGCTCTTCAAGAGCCGTGAGCACTTCGAGGCCCAGCTCGGCGCGCTCCTCGGCTCCGCGCGCGCCGATCTCGTCGCTCTCGCCGGCTTCATGCGCATCATGACGCCCGAGTTCGTCGAGAGCTGGCGCGACAGGATGCTCAACATCCACCCGTCGCTGCTCCCGGCCTTCAGAGGGCTCAAGACGCACGAGCGCGCGCTTCATGCCGGCGTGCGGATCACGGGTTGCACCGTCCACCTCGTGCGTCCCGAGATGGACGAGGGGCCGATCCTGGGCCAAGCCGCCGTTCCCGTTACCGAGGGCGACACCCCGGAGACGCTCGCGGCGCGCGTGCTCGAGGCGGAGCACCGGCTCTATCCCCATGTTCTGGCTCTCCTTGCGAAAGATCAAATCAAGGTCAACGGAGATGTCGTAAAAATCTTCGCGCCGGCAGCCGAGGGCACTGCCTTGTTCTCGCCAGGCTTATAGTCGACAGATACATCAGTTATGCTTGCGACCCGCTCGGCAACATGCAAATCGCCGCTGGGAGGCCTCGCCGCATGGACAGGTGCGAGGCGCACGTCATACTGACCCCCGGACCGCCGCCGCCCGTAACCGGGGGAACAGCACCGTCCGCGTCCGCCGTGTGATAATCTTCGGCCCTCATGCGGCCCGCACTCGGGGGCATCTCACGACGCGGGCCGGCTTATGTCGATGCTTCCAGGCTCTCACGGCCACGCAATGGCCCGGAGACACTGAGCCATGACCGCACGAGACACCCAGGAACCCGCCGCGCATGCCCAGGGGCTCGGCGAGGAGAGCAGCATCTGGTTCAAGCTGACGCCGCTGCTCAAGGGCGATCCCGAGAACCCCATGCGCACGCTGATGGCGATGGCCGAGCGCTACGGGCCGGTGATTCCGGTCAACCTCGCCAGCCAGAGCATCGTGCTGTTGACCGAGCCCGAGCACTTCAAGCACGTCCTCGTCACCAAGGCCGACGACTACATCAAGTATTTCGACGGGCTGAAGCCGATCTTCGGCAAGTCCATGATCACCAACGACGGCGCGCTCTGGCAAAAAATCCGGATGCCCCAGCAGCCGGCGTTCCACCCGGACATGTTCGCCGAGTACATCCCCTATTTCCTGGCCGCCATCCGCACCAAGATGGAGCTTTGGGCCGGCCTCGCCAAGACCGGCGAGACGTTCGAGATGGTCGAGCAGACCTGGACGCTCGCGGCCGACATGATCTGCAAGGCCCTCTTCGACCGCGACATGCCGTTCAACCCGCACGTGGTCTTCAAGTGCGTCAAGACCTACACCGACGTGATGAACCACAAGTCGATCCGCTTGAAGAAGGTGGCGGGCGAGGCGTTCGAGATCACGGAGGAGGATGCCTCGAAGGCGATGGAGGTGTGGGCCGGCGTGCCGCCGATCGTGATCGCCGCCGACCCGCGCGAGGAGCGCGAGCGCACGCTGCTGACGATGATCGAGGCCGCCGTCGCCGACCCCGCGATCCCGGAGTTCGACCAGGGCCAGGCGATCGACGAGCTCAAGCAGTATCTCTGGGCCGGCACGGAGACGACCGCGCTGACGCTCGCTTGGGCCATGTATCTGACCTCGAAGCACCCCGAGGCAGCCGAGCGCATCCGCCGCGAGGGCGAGACGGTCTACGGCGAGCGCGAGCCGACGGCGGCCGACTACTCGGGCCTCGTCTACACCCGCGCCGTGATCCAGGAGACCATGCGGCTCTATCCCCCGGTCTGGGGCTTGATCCGCGTCGCCACCAAGGCGGACGTGATCGGCGGCAAGGACATCAAGCCCGGCGATCGCATCGTGATTTTCGGCTACGGCGCCCACCACAATCCGAGATTCTGGGACGACCCCGAGGCGTTCCTCCCCGAGCGCTGGATGGACAAGGGCAAGAAGCAGGTGAAGCTCTCCTACATCCCGTTCGGCGCGGGAAAACGCTCGTGCATCGGCGGCGCCATGAGCCAGGTCGAGAACACGCTCGCCTTGTCGATCCTCTTGAGGCGCTTCCGGCCGGAGTACGTCGGCAAGGAGCCCCCTGGCATCAACGCCACCGTGACACTCACGCCCAAGGGCGGCCTCATGTTCCGCATCCGCGAGCTGAGCTGAGCTGAGACGCCTGCGCCCCGAGGGCGAACGGGCCCGCCGGCGGGGCCGCATCGCGACGACGGTGGACCCGGCTTCACTCAGCCCACGATCTCGCCAGGCTGAAAGGCAACATTGATCTCGCGCTCGGCCGACGCCGGGCTGTCGGAGC
>DATETZ010000111.1:0-2225 GCA_035283385.1 Hyphomicrobiaceae bacterium | reverse complement strand
GGAAAGACCAGGACCATCGTGGCCGGCCCGAATGTCTCGCTCGATCAGATCGAGCCCGGCGACGAAGTGGTGCTCGAGGTGACTCGCGCCGTGGCGGTCGACATCAGGCCCGTCTAGCCGATTGCCTTAGGTCAGGAACTCGCCGTGACGCCCGGCGTTCATCGTCGGGCGTCACGAGCGTCGAAGGAGTTCACCCCTATGGCACGCAAATATTCCAAATCCGCCGCGAAGGATGTCGCGCGCGCGCTGCATAAAGAGAAGCGCGGAACGCTGAAGAGCGGCAGGAGCGGCAAGACCGTGACGAGCCGCAAGCAGGCGATCGCCATCGGCCTGTCTGAGGCCCGCAACAAGGGCAAGAAAGTGCCGAAGAAGAAGGCGAGCTAGGCTGCCGAACGGAGCTCATCGAAACGGGTCCCGGAAGGTTGTCGCCTTCCGGGACCCGTTTCACTTTGCTTGCCGACGGGCGAGCGCCCGCCCTGGCAGTGTCAGCGTCAGCTCATTGGCTGGCAGCGCCCACCACCTGGTGATCGGTCACGATGCAACTCCACGCGCCGACGGCGGGAAAGCCGGCGAGGTCCTGCCGCTGCTGGAGCAACTCCATGGCGGCGATATAGCCGGCATGGCCGCGGCAAGCTTCAGGCGTCATCTGGCCGGTCGTCCATTCCATGGGGACGGGAACGTCGATGCAGCCCTGACCCACGAGAGACGCCTTGCGCTCTTCAATGGTCATCGGCTTCTCCTCGTCGTAGCTCTTGCCCTGGTTGATCGGCTCGAACGGCGTCTCAGCCTGCGGGCACGCCTTGACGATGATCTGCACATAGACCGGATGCTGGTCGTCCGGCATGCCCGGAGCATCGACCCGTGCAGTGTCCGCCGCGTTGGCGGCGCCAGCCGTTAGCAAGCCGAGCGCAAGCCCGGCGATGAAGTTACGCATCATCGCGCTGTCCTCGCTGGTGAGAGCTGACCGGTCGAGCTCTTTGTATTATTGGGCCTTGGATACGGTTCGACCGGAGCCGTTCAGGCACGTCCTGCTAATGGAGTCTCGGGACTCTAAGCGATGCCCGGCGTCGAGCATGGGGAGGCGAGACACGCCGGAGCAATCGTCGTTTCGCGTAACGCGGCAGGTCTCGCTTGGGTTGCATGACCAGACGCGCTGGGAAGAAGCGCCGATAAATGGGCGCGTATGTATTGAAGTTCAACCCCCCGCGGGCGCGCCAACCTCGTAGCCGTACTCGCCGGCCGAGGCGGTGAGCCAGCGCCAGAAGCTTGCCGAGACGCTGCAGAAAATCGCCAAGTCATAGGTTGGTGCATCGTCGACCTGCCAGAGCTGCACGCCCATCAATGAGATCGTGCTGGTGGCGGCGCTGCCCGGACCGAACCCGCTGGGATGAAGGTCGATGGGCAGGCCCTTGGCGAGAACCTCGCGGGCGCGGGCACCCCTCACCCTCAGCACCGTCCGTCCGCCGCTCTGGTCGGAGATCGAGGCGAGCCCTTTGAGCTGTTGCGCAAGGTCGCGGGCGAGCGCCTCGTTGGCGAGCTTCGCCGATACGGCGAGCCATTGGCCCGGGCCATAGCCGACAAAGCTCACAGTGGGTCCTTGAGCGAAGCGCGAGCTGTCGGGAAGGCCGACGCCGTAAGCCTGCAAGACGGCGGCCTTCAGCGCGATACCCTGTCCTTTGCGGGCGGCAACCGTGGCAAGACCCAAGCCCACGCGCTCCTCGATGACGATCCCGGGCTCGCCGCCGGATCTGCCGAAGCGGCCGGGAACCGCGATGCCGGCGAGTGCCGATAGTGGACGGAGATGCCGGTCAGACACGGAGGCGCTCCCCTTCCACGTCGACGAAGCAGGGCGGCCGCACCTCCACCAACACGTCGCCGCCGCGCACCGGGTCATAGGCGCGCACGATCTCGCCATGCCGCTCAGGTCCGCGCGCGAGCAGGCCGAGGCCGAGCCAATGGCCGAGCGAAGGCGAAAACGCGATCGAGGTGACGTAGCCCTGGTCGTGCTTGGTGGTGGCCTCGGCGTCCTTGGGAATGAGATGGGCGCCCGCACGCAAGCGGTCCTCCCGGTCGAGAGGCCGGAGGCCCACGAGCGACGGACGCGCGGAATCGGTGAGCGCGGGCCGCGCCGCCATGAAGCGGCCAATGAAGTCCTTCTTGGCCGAGAGCAGCTTGCCAAAGCCGAGATCGTGCGCCGTGGTCTGGCCGTTCAGCTCGCCGCCCGC
>DATETZ010000110.1:0-18461 GCA_035283385.1 Hyphomicrobiaceae bacterium | reverse complement strand
TAATGAGACGCTGGGGTCCTCCATCAGATTGAATTCATCGATCACTACGACAGGCGTGGAATTTAGGCTGAAATTGCTCAATTCGATCTGCACATCATCAGCGTCCAATTCACCGGAATAGTCCTCAGACACCCGCCGCGTCACAGTGATGCCGTCGACCTCGGTTTGATATGAAAGCCTCTTGAAAACCTTCTTCCAAAGGGAAGTGAAGGAGTCGTTCGGCTCTGCCTTCACTTTCTGGTAAATCAGATGTCTTGTTGGCGAATGCATACCCAGCGCAAATGTATTGGCGAGCGATGATTTTCCTACCCCGGGCTCCCCATAGATTACGGCGTGGTGGCCGGCTCGCCTGACCGCATCGGTCAAGAGAGCAATTTGCGGTTGCCGACCCGCGAAGAGGTCTCGCTCTTTGATCGGCGCGCCTGGCGTAAACGCCTCTGTGATCTCGACGTCCAGTGCGTTCCAGTCGTCGTCAGACATCCGCCTAGCCATTGCGCGCGCTTCCCATGTTGCAAAATCAGTGGTAGTTTCGCAAAACTAGGCTGCGCGCGCAAGACTTTCGTTTGCCCTCTCCTTACTTAATGCTTGACGAGGGGCGGTATAGGGCCCGGCGGCGCGGTCGAGACCGAAGCCGGGCGCCGGCTCGAGCCCTTGTCGCTTGCCCAGAGCGGGCCGGGTCGAGCCAACTGGATAAGGCTTTAGGCCGCGGTCTTGCCGTTCTGGCGCGCTGCGATGATCACCGGCACACAGACGTCGATCGTGCGCTTCTCCGTCGGCACGACCGCCGGATCGTCGTAGAAGATCTCGAGGAACGGGCGGCTCGGGTCGATCACGAGCCCGTTTGCAGGTGCCCACTCGTCGCGCAGGCGCGCAATCCTGGCACCCAGGCCGGCGAGTCCGACATGGCGCTCGTGGCCGTAGGCCCCCCCGGGGATGGTCTGGATACCGATATGTCTCGGCAACGAGTTCTCGCGCCCCGGTGGAATCTCGATGCAGCCGTCGTAGCGGCATTGCTCCGCAGGCACGAGCCTCGGGTTATCATGCATCAGGCCGTAGCCGCGCCCGTTGGCGGTGCGCAGACCCTCGCTCTCGAGCCACTCGAAGACCTTCGCCCACGCCTCAATCGAGGAGCGGGCATAGGGCCCATGGACCCTGGCATAGGCCACTCTAAGCGGCCGCACGTAGACGAAGGCGGTGCTCACTGTTACCTCCCGCCGTCCGGTGGCGTAGGGATTTCGTTCCCTTTCTTGAGCCGGTCCGACTTAGTGTCCAGATTACCGCAGAGGTCTCTAAGCGGATTTAACGATTTGCCTAAAATTGTTCGGAAAATTCACTGCGCGCCGGTGCGCATGTTTCGGCAGGTCTTGCGCGGCCAGGATCGCTGCTCGATAACTTCTGCCTAACTATGCCGAAGCGCGGCGGCGACCGCGAGCAGATCGCGCCAAGCAAGGCGCTTGGCGGCCGGCGTGCGCAGCAGGTAGGCGGGATGCAGCGTCGCCATGGTCCTGATCCGCCGGCTCCCGATTTGCGTCTCGCGCCATTTTCCGCGGATGCGCATGATGCCGTCCGCGAGATCGAGAATGTGCTTGGCGGCTGCGCCTCCGAGGAGCAGCAGCAGCTCCGGGCCGACGAGCTCGATCTGGCGCTCGAGGAAGGGGCGGCACAACTGAGCTTCCTGAGGGGTGGGCGTCCGGTTGCCCGGCGGGCGCCAGTAGACGATGTTGGTGATGTGAACGTCTGCTTCTGCGAGACCGATGGCGGCGAGCATGCGGTCGAGGAGCTGTCCGGCCCGGCCGACGAACGGCTTGCCCGCGATGTCCTCGTCGCGGCCGGGCGCCTCGCCGATGATCATCACGCGAGCGTTCGGGGAGCCCCTGAAGAAGCACAGGCTCTTGGCCGTCACCTTGAGCGGGCACCCGTCGAAGGCGGCAACGGCCCGCTCGAGATCGGCGAGCGACTCGGCCCGCTTGGCGGCAAGGCGCGCGGCGGTTTCGGCGGCATCGGGCGCCGCGGTCGAGAACTGGCGCCGCTCGGGCGCGCTTGGCCCGGGACTTGTGGACGCCCCGCCGGGAAGACGCGGACGCGGCGCTTCGGCGGGCGGCAGCCGTTCGCCGCTGGGGGTCTCTTGCTGCAAGCGGTAGCTCTGGCCGGGCGCGGCGTCGCCGCGCTCGAGCCAATCGACCGCCTCGTTGGCGGTCGCCGCCTCGGCGCCCATGGCCCGATACCAGTCGAGCAGCTTCGCAAGAGTCCGATCGGCGGAGTTCGAATGCATGCGCCCTAGCTTAGAGCATGTTCCGGATATCCGGAATCGCGTCGCACTCGGTCTCCCTCCCCACACAAGGGCAGGGGATTGCGCTCTATGCTTGACGCTCATGCCGGCGGACACCTAATCGGGATCGGAGACGAGGAGGTAAAAGAGATGGCCCACGACGGGTTCGACCTTCCCCCCCGCGAGGCGATGGAATTCGACGTGGTGGTCGTCGGCGCCGGGCCCGCGGGCCTTGCCGCCGCGATCCGTTTGAAGCAGCTCGCCGCGGAGGCGGGCCGCGAACTCTCCGTCGTCGTCCTCGAGAAGGGCTCGGAGGTCGGCGCGCACATTCTTTCCGGCGCCGTCATCGATCCCAGGGGCTTGAACCGGCTGATCCCGGACTGGAAGGCGAAAGGCGCCCCGGTCGCCACCTCCGTCAGGGAGGACCGCTTTCTCGTCCTCGGGCCGGCCGGCAAGCTCCGGCTGCCGGGCTTTATGATGCCGCCGCTGATGAGCAATCACGGCAATTACATCGCGAGCCTCGGCGCGCTGTGCCGCTGGCTCGGCGAGGAGGCCCTGCGCCTCGGCGTCGAGATCTATCCCGGCTTTGCCGCGGCGGAAGTCCTCTATGACCAGGCGGGCGCCGTCGTCGGCGTCGCGACCGGCGACATGGGGCTCGGCCGCAACGGCCGCCCGAAGGACACCTTCGTGCGCGGCATGGAGCTCAAGGGCAAGTACACGCTGATCGCAGAGGGCGCACGCGGCTCGCTCGCAAAGCAGCTGATCGAAACTTTCAGGCTCGATCGGGACAGGTGCCCGCAGAAGTACGGAATCGGCCTCAAGGAGCTGTGGCAGGTGGCGCCGGAGAAGCATGAGCCGGGCCTCGTGCAGCACACGTTCGGCTGGCCGCTCGACAACCGCACCGGGGGCGGCTCGTTCATGTACCACTATGGCGCGAGGCTCGTTGCCGTGGGCTTCGTCGTGCACTTGGACTACGAGAACCCTTATCTTTCGCCCTATGACGAGTTCCAGCGCTTCAAGACCCATCCGGCAGTCCGCACGGTGCTCGAAGGCGGCAGCCGCATTGCCTACGGCGCCCGCGCGCTGACCGAAGGGGGTTGGCAGTCGATTCCGAAGCTCACGTTCCCGGGCGGCGCGCTGCTCGGGTGCGCGGCCGGATTCATGAACGTGCCGCGCATCAAGGGCAGCCACAATGCCATGCTGTCGGGCATTCACGCCGCGGAGGCGGCTTTTGCGGCGATCTCGGCCGGCCGGGCTCATGATCGGCTCGAGGCCTACGAAAAGGCTGTGCGCGAAGGCGAGATCGCGCGCGATCTTCGCCCGGTGCGCAACGCGAAACCGCTTTGGTCGCGCTTCGGCACCCTAGCCGGCGTGGTTCTCGGCGGGATCGACATGTGGCTCAACACGCTGATCCCGAACGTCGGTCTCGGCGTGACGCTCGCCCATCGCAAGGTCGACTACGAGGGTCTCAAGACGACCGCCAGCGCGAGGCCGATCGCCTACCCCAAGCCGGATGGCGTGCTGACCTTCGACAAGCTCACTAGCGTCTCGTTCTCGCAGACCAGCCACGAGGAGGACCAGCCGGTGCACTTGAAGCTCGCCGACCCGAACATTCCGGTCGCGATCAACCTGCCGGAGTTCGACGAGCCCGCGCAGCGCTACTGCCCGGCCGGCGTCTATGAGATCGTCGCCGATCGAGACGGCAAGCCGCGGTTTCAGATCAACGCGCAGAACTGCGTCCACTGCAAGACGTGCGACATCAAGGACCCAAGCCAGAATATCACGTGGGTTCCGCCCGAAGGCGGCGGGGGACCGAACTACGCGGAAATGTGAGGCCTCCGCATCGGCTCGCGTGACGGCCGAGCCGCCTTCAAAGCCGAAGAGCAGGCGGCGGAGGGCCGAACTACGCGGAAATGTGAGGCCGAAAGGCCACTGCGGCACGGACCGTGCCAAAATTCGGGCCAGAGTAAGTCTCGCCGCACAGGGCCGGCGCGGCGCGCCAAGCGGAGAGGAGCACTTGGGCACGCCATGACGCAAGCGCCGGCGATTCTTGCTGTCCAACGCTTTTTCGGCTTTCCAACTCGCCAAGTTGCCGCCATGTTTGCTAATCACAGCCGGTTGGGGAATCAGACCGGCTCTCGCCAAGGATCAATGGAATGCGAGCACGCAAGGGGCGCCGCGCGATCCTCACAACTCTGATCGCGGCAGGGTGTTTGACCGTTGCGCCCGCCTTGCTGTGCGCGCTCGAGTCCGAAACCGCCGAAACGACCGAGACGACGCACACGCTCGTCGGCAGCTATCTGGCCGGCCGGTTCGCCAAGAACCAGCACGAGACCGACAACGCCGCCGATTTCTATCGCAGCGCGCTGACCCAGGACCCCGGAAGCGACCTGCTTCTCGAGCAGGCCTTTCTGATGGAGGCCACGCTCGCGCGCTGGCCGCGCGCGCTGAAGCTCGCCGAGGAGCTGGTCGCCGTCGAGAGCCAGCACCGCATGGCGCGGCTGTTTCTTGGTCTCAACGAGTTCAAGGCCGGGGCGTACAAGAAAGCGGAGGAGCATATCCGGGCCGCCGCATCGGGCCCGATCGGCGAGCTGACGAGCGCGTTGGCGCTGGCGTGGGTCAAGCTGGCCGAGGGCGAGGTCTCCGCGGCCTTGGCCGTGCTCGAGCTGCCCAAGCAAGCCGAGTGGGCACAGTTCTACTTGCGCTATCACCGCGCGCTCATCGCCGACTTCGCGGGCCGCCGCCAGGACGCCCGAGCCGCTTTCGAGCGCGCCTTCCAGCAGGACAGCCGGACATTGAGGACGGCGCTCGCCTACGCCCGCCACGCGGCGCACGCCGGCGACATCAAGCTGGCGAACACCATTCTCAAGGAGCAGGTCGACAAGGCGCAAGGCGACGGGCATCCGCTCGCGCGCAGCCTGCGAGACGAGATTCAATCCGGCAAGAGGACCAGCCTCATCGTCACCTCGCCGCCGGAAGGTCTAGCCGAGGTCTTCTACGGGCTCGGCGAGGCGCTGATCGGCGAGGGCGCCGTCGGAATCGGCGTGCTCTATCTGCAGATGGCGCTCTATATCGTGCCCGAGCACCCCTTCGCGCTGGCGGCCCTCGCCAATGCGCACGAGGCAAACAAGCGCTACGACGAGGCGCTCGCCGTCTACGAGCGGATCCCGAAAGGCTCTCCCCTCCAGTCGGCGATCGAGATTCGCAAGTCATTCAACCTCAACTCGCTCGAGCGCCCCGACGAGGCCCGCCGGACGCTGGTCAACCTGCTCGAATCCGCGTCATCGGCGACGGTTGAGGCCGGCGATGGGCAGGGGGCCACTTCGCCCTCCTCCACCGCGACCGAGGCGGACGATGGCGCCCAATCGGCCATTCTGAAGCTCGGGTCGAAGGGCGACCGGGTGCGCACGCTTCAGGAGGCGCTCAACGAGCTCGGGCATCGCGTCGGACCCGCCGACGGCGCATTTGGCGACTCGACCCGGCGCGCCGTGCGCAAGTTCCAGGACGAGAATGGCTTAGACGCCGACGGCGTTGCCGGCCCGGCGACGTACGCCGCCATTCTGCAGCGCTCGTCCGGCTCGGGCTCCAAGGGCCTCGAGCAGCGCCAGCCGGAGGGCACCCGCAAGCCGGGCCTGAGCGTCAACGAGCAGCTCCAAATCCTCGACGCGCTCGGCAACATCATGCGCTCGCGCAAGCTCTACAGCGAGGCGGTTGGATACTACGACCGCGCCATTGCTCTGATCGCAAAGCCCGAAAAGCGGCATTGGGCCTACTATTATGCGCGCGGCACCAGCTACGAGCGGCTCAAGAACTGGCCGGCGGCGGAGGTCGATCTCGAAAAGGCGCTGGCCCTCTACCCCGACCAGCCGCTGGCGTTGAATTATCTCGGCTACTCGTGGATCGACCAGGGCCACAACCTCAAGGAAGGCATGAATCTCATCGCCAAGGCGGTGGCCTTGAAACCGGATGACGGCTACATCGTCGATAGTCTCGGCTGGGCGCATTTCAGGCAGGGCAACTTCAAGGAGGCGGTGCGCTATCTCGAGCGCGCCGTCGAGCTCAAGCCCGACGACCCCGTGCTCAACGATCACCTGGGCGATGCACTGTGGCGGGT
Organism: Hyphomicrobiaceae bacterium; assembly: GCA_035283385.1. Lineage (GTDB taxonomy): Bacteria > Pseudomonadota > Alphaproteobacteria > Rhizobiales > Hyphomicrobiaceae > Hyphomicrobium_C. Next base: position 12,078 of record DATETZ010000110.1, on the reverse strand, counting down.
GGGGCGCGAGCGCGAGGCGCGCTTCCAGTGGGATCAGGCGCTGTCCTTGAAGCCCGAGCCCGAGGATGCCGACAGGATCAAGAAAAAGCTCGAGCACGGCCTCTCCGACGCGGCCGAGGCAAGCGCCGTGACGAGTAAACAGGCCTCGAAGGGTGAGCCCGAGAAGAAATAGCTGCGCGGCCAAGGCATCCGACCTCAGGGTATGAGCCGATGCCGGTGATCACAGAGCACGCGCGAGCCAAGATCAATCTCACGCTCAACGTTCTAGGCCGGCGGCCGGACGGCTACCACGAGCTGGTGAGCCTCGTGGCCTTCGCCGGCGCCGGCGATATCGTGACGCTCGACCCGGATCGGCCCGCCGGCGCCGAGGTCGGCGGCCGCTTCGCGGCGGGCATTGCGAGCCGCAATCTCGTCGCGGTGACGCTCGACCTCTTGCGGCAGGCTGAGCCGCGGCTTCGCCTCGGCCGAGTGCATCTCGAGAAGAGGCTTCCTGTCGCGGCGGGCATCGGCGGCGGATCGGCGGACGCCGCGGCCGTGCTGCGGGCCGTGCGCCGCGCCAATCCGGATCTCGCCGATCGCCTCGACTGGCGCGCGCTCGCCGTGCGTCTCGGCGCCGATGTCGCTGTCTGCTTGGAGAACCGCGCCGCGTGGGTCGAGGGCATCGGCGACAAGGTCGCGCCGCTCGCCGAGCCGCTGCCGCCCCTCGATGCGGTCCTCGTCAACCCGTTGGTTGCGGTACCGGCCGACAAGACGGCGCGCGTGTTCAGGGCGCTCGATCGCGCCCCGCTCGAGGCCAGTCGGCATTGGAAGGGGGGCGAAAGCGACTTTCGCAGCCGCGCGGATCTCATGGCGCTGATGCGCCGGCGCGGCAACGATCTCGAGGCCGCTGCGCGCGCTGTCGTACCCGCGATTGCGGACGTGATGGAGGCGCTGGGCGATCTCCCCGGCCTCGAGATCGCTGGGCTGTCGGGCGCCGGACCGACCTGCTTTGGGATTTTCTCGAGCCAAGACGCCGCTCGGACCGCGGCGGCATCTCTCAGGGCCGCGCACCCCGACTGGTGGATCGAGCCGACGATTCTTGCCTAAGCTCCCCAAGGCGCCGACCTACGACAAGCGACGCGACACCGCCGCGACGGGCCAGCAGCTGTCACTCGGAAATCGGCTCGCACGAGACAAAGGAGGGCCCCTTACTCGCAGCACTCGCCGCTTATTGGTTTAGGGCGCTATCCGATACGATGCCGCCGTCCATGAGCTGGACCCGCCGATCCATGCGCTCGGCCAGACCGAGATCATGCGTGACGGCCACGACGGTCTTGCTTTGCCGATCGACGAGATTGCGCAAGATCTGGAACACTTGTTCGCTCGCTTTCGAATCGAGCGAGCCGGTCGGCTCGTCGGCAAGGATTAGGGGCGGATCGTTGGCAAGCGAGCGCGCGACTGCGACCCGTTGGCGCTGGCCGCCGGAGAGCTGATCGGGCCGCTTGTTCTGGTGCTCGGCGAGGCCGAGCGAGTCGAGCAGGCCGGCCGCGCGCTCGCGCATCTCCTCCCTCGACAGACGGCCGAGCGCGCGCATCGGCAGCACGATGTTGTCGAGCGCGGAGAACTCCGGCAGCAGAAAGTGGAACTGAAACACGAAGCCGAGCTCGGACAGGCGCGTCGCGGCACGCTCTTCCTCGCTCATGTGCCCGGTCGACTTGCCGCGGATCAGCACCTCGCCCTCGGTCGACATGTCGAGCACGCCGAGCAGGTAGAGGAGCGACGACTTGCCCGAGCCCGACGGACCGGTCACCGCGACGAACTCGTTGTGGCCAATCTTGAGATCGATGTCATGGACGAGCGTGGTCGGCACGACGCCGGGCAGGATGCGCGTCACGCCGCGCGCCTCGATCAGCGGGCGGCCGTTCGCGCTCACGTGGCTCCCCTGATGATGTCGACCGGATTGGCGCGCGCCGCCTTGCGCGCCGGCATGAACCCCGCGGCAAGCGAGGACGCGAGCGCGACGAGCATCGCGATGCTGTAATGCCAGGCCGAATAGGCGAGCGGGATCCGGTTGGTATCCATGAATGGGCTCTTGAACTCGATCGAACCTAGCGCCAGGCAGAGAAGGTAGCCGAGCATGAATCCGATCAGACCGCCGGCAAAGCCGATTATCAGCGCCTCGACAACGAACATCGCACGCACGGTGCGTTCATTCAGGCCCAGCGATTTCATGATGGCGATGTCACGCGCTTTCTCGTGTGTGATCGTCGAGATGATGTTGTAAGTGCCGAAGCTCGCCACCAGCAGGATCGCCCCGACGATCGTGTACATGATGACGTTGCGAATGACGAACGTGCTGAGCAGATCCTCGTGCGCCTCTTGCCACGACACCGATTTGTAGCCGGTCTCGCTTTCGATACGCGACGAGATCTCACGCGCCGACATCGGATCGGCGACACGCACGCGCAGCTCGTTCACGAGCCCCGTCTGCTGAGCGAGGATCTGCGCGGCGCGCACGAGTACGTACGCTGTCCCCTCATCGACGGAGCGCACGCCGGCGTGAAACAAGCCGACAACCTGCGCAGTGATGCGCGCGCCTTCGCTCGTCTGGATGGTGATGTTGGCACCAATTTTCGCGCCGATCTTCTCAGCCAGCCGGTCGCCGAGGATTATGGCATTGGTCGCCGTATAGAGCGACCTGAGCGTGCCCTGCCGCATCTGCTTGGCCAAGTCCGACACCTTCAACTCACGGGTGGGGTCGATGCCGAATATGCTGGTCCCGACATCACGGGACGCATAGCGGATGATCCCTTGGACCCTGACCGAGGGGGCCACGCCGCCGGGCAGCCAAGCCTCGAACGACGCCATCGTTGCAAGCGGGTTCTTGATGCCGCGCCGGCGAGTTTCCGGGGTCAGCCCATACATGTGAGCAGCCTCGAACGCGGTCTCAGCGGGTTGCTCTGGCGGAACGCGCCGCTCGTCCGACACGGTGATGTGCGGCAGCGCATTGACGAGCTGCCTGATGAAATCGTCCTGCGAGCCCTGCATCAGCGCCGCCATCATGATCGAGAAGCCGACACCGGTTGCAACGCCGGCCACCGCGACGAAAGTCTGCCGGGCTCTGCTGCGGACGTGTGTCCAGGCCACATCGAGAACGAGGTTCATGGCGCCGTTTCGGCCTTATCGACAACCCGAACACGCCGGCCATCGGCAAGGCCGGTGCCCGCCGGGGAGACGACACGCTCGTTCTCGGAGAGACCCGACAAGACCTCGACTGCACGCGTGCCGCGGATGCCAACCTCGACGATGCGCCTCTTTATCGTGCTTCCCTCGACCACGAACACGGCCGTGCCCTGCACGGCATCCGCGGGGATGAGCAGTGCGCCAGGCTTCTCGCGCGTCACGACGTTCGCCTCGAGGCTCATGCCGGGCTTCAACGGCGTATTGTCGGGCAGCGCCATCTTGATGCGGTAGGTCTTCGCCACCGGATCGCCCATCGGCGTGATCTCCCGCACCTTGCCTTCGAGGCGCTGGTCCAAGATCGCGTCCGTGCGCAAGAGCACCGTCTGGCCGACGGCGACCCGCAGGATGTCTTCCTCGTTGACTTCCGCCACCACCTGCAACGGCTTCAGTACGCCGATGCGGAACAGGACCTGCCCTGCCTCGGCGATCTCGCCAACTTCGCCATCGCGGCGCAGCACGACGCCGTCGATCGGGGCCGTGATGGTGCGGTCGTCGAGCTTCTCCATCTGCACCAGGATGAGCGCCTGGATCGTGCGCAGCTCCATCGAAACGCGTTCATGGGCCTGCGGCGTCGTGACCCCACGGCCCACGAGATCGGCCTGACGCGACAGTTCGCGCTTGGCGAAGTCCTCGCGCGCCCTTAGTTCTTCGAGCTGCGCGCGCTGTTCCTTGTCGTCGAGGCGGGCGAGCACCTCGTCCTTACGGACCTCCTTGCCCTCGCAGTCGCAGATTTCGACGATGCGGTCGCGGATGACGCTTGCCACTTTCGCCCAGCGTACCGGCTCCACCGCGCCCGTTGCGTAAACGATCTCAACGGCCGTCCCACGGCTCGGCGCAACGGCCGTGACCTCGGGAGCGCGAATGGCGCGCCACGACCAGATCGCGGCGACAAGGACAATCGCTATGGCAACGATGGTAAGGGGCCGGGACGATTTGACGGCATTGAGCGCGCGCCCCATCACGTCCAGGCCGGTTATCTCGAGACGATGAAGAGGCTTTTGCATGCATCAACTTTCAACGGACATGGGTCCCGCCAAGTCTCTCATCGCACCACGGTAGGCCATGATTTAGCTCAATTGCACCGGCCAACGGCACGGCGAACAGAAGGGGTGTGGCAATAGTGAAAGCGATGCCCAGCTTCAGGGAGGCAACAAGCACGATGATCACGGCACCAATCAGCAAGACCTGCCAACCTTTTTTGACGGTCGCCTCGCCGTTCCTCGTGAGGACGTCCATAACTGCGGACTCCGGGCCTCGACGTTAGGACTGGGGCCGTGAGCTTCGACGATGAATGTGGCGGCATGTACGGCCGGCCTCTAGCTGTGACGCGTCTTTGCTACAACAGAGCCAAATCTCCGGTCAGGGTCACGATTGGCGGTCAGGGTTGGTTGGCCGACGGGTCGGCTGCACCCAAGAAAGCGCAAGAATACCAGCCAGGTTTGCCACTCGACACAAGGGGTTAGCCGTCCGAGGCGGTCAATGCCCGCGGTTGACGCAGAAGTCGATCACGTCGGCAAGCGCCGACTTTTGCGGGCAATCGCGGAAGATGGCGAGCGCGTCCCCGGCAACGGCGCCATAGGAGCGCGCCCGCTCGAGCGTGGCCTCGAGCGCCTTGTGCTTTCTCATAAGGGCGATGGCCTTTTCGAGGTCGCCATCGCCGATCTCGCCGGCGACGATCGTGCGCCGCCAGAACGCGCGCTCCTCGTCCGTGCCGCGCCGGAACGAGAGGATGACGGGTAGCGTGATCTTGCCCTCTCTGAAGTCGTCGCCAATGGACTTGCCGAGCCGCTTGCTGTCGCCCGAGTAGTCGAGCGCGTCGTCGACGAGCTGGAACGCGAGCCCGAGGTTCTTGCCGTAGGACTTGAGGGCAGCCCGCTCGTCTGGCGGGCGCCCGGCGATCGCCGCGCCGACCTCGGCCGCGGCGGAAAAGAGCGCCGCCGTCTTGGCGTTGATGATCGCGAGGTAGGCGTCCTCGGTGGTCGCCGTGTTCTTGGCCGCGGCGAGCTGCATCACCTCGCCCTCGGCGATGGTTGCCGCCGCCTGCGACAGTATCTTGAGGACCGGGAGCGATCCGACCTCGACCAGCATGCGGAACGACTGGCCGAGAAGAAAGTCGCCGACCAGGACGCTCGCCTGGTTGCCCCAGATGAGGCGCGCCGTTTTCCTGCCGCGCCGGGTGTTGCTTTCATCGACGACATCGTCATGCAGCAGCGTCGCCGTGTGCATGAACTCGATCGCCGCCGCGGTCAGGATGTGGCCGTGGCCCTCGTAGCCGCACAGCTTCGAGGCGCCGAGCGCCAGCATGGGGCGGAGCCGCTTGCCCCCTGAATCGATCAGGTGATGGGCAAGCTCCGGGATCATCTCGACATCGGAGATCGCCTTGTCGAGGATGATGCGGTTGATGGCCGCCATGTCCTCGGCCACCAGCTCGAGCAGCGGCGCGAGGCACTCGGAAGGATCACGCACCCCGTCCAATTGGACAACGATGCCCACGGCGTTTTCCTCCAATGGCCGATGCTTTTGGTGTTATAGCGGTCGGGTCGAGGCGCACCTTAACGGCACATTGCCGCACGCGCATCCACAAACGTGGGCGAAATTGATGCGCAAGCTCATTGAAACCAACGATCCCGTGCTGCTCAGCTACGTCGAGGTCTTGCTTGGCGACGCCGGCATCGAGGCCGCGGTGCTCGACCGCAACATGAGCGCGCTCGAAGGGTCGATCGGCGCGCTTCCACGGCGCGTTCTGGTCGAGGAGGAAAGCTGGCCGCGCGCGAGACGTGTTCTCGACGAGGCGGGCCTCGGCGGCTGGGTCCAGGAGCAGGACCGGGATCTATGACCGGATTGGCAATCGAGGACCTGCAGGCCGCGGTCACCGAGGACGATTTTCTCGGCGGCGCTCTCCGGATCGTGCAGCCCCGGACGGGATACCGGGCCGGGATCGATGCCGTGCTGCTCGCGGCTGCCGCGCCGCTCGAGCCCTGTCGCGGGGGTGAGGTGCTCGACTGCGGCGCGGGTGTGGGAACCGTCGGCTTGTGTGTCGCGCGCCGGGTGCCCGATGCGCGCGTCGTGCTCCTGGAGCGGGAGCCGCGGCTCGCCGAGATTGCGGCCCTGAACATCCGCCGCAACGGCCTCGGCGACAGGGTGAGCGTGATCCAAGCCGAGGTCGGTGCTCCGGCGGTGGACCTCGACCAGCGCGGGCTCGCGAGCGGAAGCTTCGATCACGTGCTCGCCAATCCGCCGTTTCACGTGGAAGGCCATGGCACGCCCGCCGCCGATCCTGTGACGGCCGCGGCCCGCGCCATGGGTCCTCACGACCTCGGCTCCTGGGCGCGGTTCATGGCCCGCATGACCGCCCCTGGTGGCAGCGCAACCATCATCCACACGGCGGATACGCTCGCCCGGCTCTCGTGCGCGCTCGCGGGCCGCTTCGGGGCCTTGAAGGTTCTGCCCATCCACCCGCGGGAGGGCGCGCCCGCAATCCGGGTCATGATCCAAGGCATCAAGGGCAGCAGAGCGCCGCTGACGCTGCTTCCCGGGTTCGTCCTGCATGGTCCGGGGGAGGCGTTCCTGCCGGCCGCCGAGGCCGTTCTGAGAGGCGGCGGCGAGCTGCGGCTGTGAGGCAACCGCCGTCGCGGCTGGCGGTTGTGCTCGGGCTCGATTAGGATTCCGCGCTGGCTTGGCACGCCCTCGCAGCGGGCCGGACCCATTGCGAACCATTTGCATCCCCGACGACAAGGCTCTCCCTCATGTGGCCATTCCGCCGTCGCCCCGTTGTTCCCGTGCTGCGCTTGTCCGGCCTCGTCGGCATGGTGACGCCGCTCCGGCCCGGCCTCTCGATCGCGGCGCTGGCGGGGCCGATCGACAAGGCCTTCGCCATGTCGAAGGCGCCCTCGGTCGCACTCGTCGTCAATTCGCCCGGCGGCAGCCCCGTGCAATCGAGCCTGATCTTCGGCCGCATCCGCCAGCTCGCCGAGGAGAAGGGCAAGAAGGTGTACGTGTTTTGCGAGGACGTGGCGGCCTCGGGCGGCTACTACCTGGCGGTGGCCGGCGACGAGATCTACGCCGACGCCTCCTCGATCATCGGCTCGATCGGCGTCATTTCCGCGACCTTTGGTCTCGACAAGGCGATCGCGCGCGTCGGCGTCGAGCGGCGCGTCTACACGGCGGGCGCGCACAAGGGCTCGCTCGACCCGTTCCTGCCCGAGAAGGCCGAGGACGTCGAGCGGCTGAAAGCCGTGCAGCGCGACGTGCACGACATCTTCATCGGCATCGTCAAGGAGCGCCGCCTCTCGCGCCTCAAGGGCCCCGACTCCGAGCTCTTTTCCGGCGCCTTCTGGTCGGCGCCCAAAGCGCTCGAGTTCGGTCTTATCGACGGCATTTCGGATGTCCGCACCAAGATGCGCGAGCTCCACGGCGAGAACGTCAAGCTCAAGGTCGTGCCGCTCGAGCGCGGCTGGCTGCCGTGGCGCTTGAGACGCCTGCCTTCGATCCTGGGCCAGGGCGGCGATGGGGGCGCCGGCCTTGCATTTGCCGACGATCTGGTGTCGGCTATCGAGGCCCGGGCGCTCTGGTCGCGTTTCGGGCTCTGAGAGCCGAGTGGGAGGCTCGTGCCATGCCGCAACTCGCCGTGGTCATTGCCGGACTGGGGCTCGTGGCGGGCTTCAGGTGGGTGTCGAAGCTGCTCGAGCGCCAAGCCGCGGCGGCCGCGCGGCGCATGGAGGAGGCCGAGCGCAGGGCAGAGGCGGGGCGCATGCCAAGAGACCTCGGAACCCTCGAGTACGATCCGGCGGCACGCCTCTACCGGCCGCAGGAGCGGCGCAATTGAGCTTCATCGCAGGTCGGAGTAAGCGAGGGCCTAGCCCGAGCGAAGTCCGGCCTACGGCTTGTCCTTCACCTCGAACGTGACCTTGCAGGTGACCCGGTAGGTCGCGATCTTGCCGTTGGCGACGCTTGCTGCGAATTCCTTCACCCACAGCGAGCGCACGTTCTTCACCGTCTTGGCTGCCTTGGCGACGGCCTGCTGGGCGGCATCCTCCCAGCTCTTGGGGCTTTCCGACATCAACTCGATTACTTTGAGCACCGACATGAGAGTCTCCTTGGACCATGAGCGGCAGCCCCGCTTTGGAGGGCGTAGCCGCTCGCGGCCAGTGACACTGTCCGCCGAATGCTTATAGTGCGCCGCCGGACAGATCGGCTTTGACGCGACGCAAATGGCCAAAACCGCAGCCTTGAGGCCCCTCTCCGCGCTTCGGCCGAAGGAAGCCTTTCAGGACCTCATCCTCACGCTCGAGCAGTTCTGGGGCGCGCAGGGGTGCGTCATCCTGCAGCCCTACGACATGGAGGTCGGCGCCGGCACCTTCCATCCGGCGACGACGCTGCGCGCGCTCGGACCCCGCCCCTGGAACGCCTGCTACGTGCAGCCCTCGCGCCGTCCCAAGGACGGCCGCTACGGCGAGAACCCGAACCGGCTCCAGCACTACTACCAGTTCCAGGTGATCATGAAGCCGTCGCCGGCCGAAATTCTGGACCTCTATCTCGAGAGTCTGGACGCGTTCGGCATCGACACCCGCAACAACGACATCCGGTTCGTCGAGGACGACTGGGAGAGCCCGACGCTCGGCGCCTGGGGCCTCGGCTGGGAGGTGTGGTGCAACGGGATGGAGGTGACGCAGTTCACCTACTTCCAGCAGGTCGGCGGCTACGACTGCGAGCCGGTCTCGGGCGAGATCACCTACGGTCTCGAGCGTCTCGCCATGTTCGTGCAGGGCGTCGACCGCGTCTTCGACTTGAGCTTCAACGGCCGCACCGATACGAGGAAGCTCAGCTACGGCGACGTGTTCCTGCAGGCCGAGCAGGAGTATTCGCGCTTCAATTTCGAGCACGCCGATACGTCAATCCTGCTCCAGCATTTCAAGGATGCCGAAAAAGAGTGCAGAGCGCTCCTCGACAGAGGATCCGGCGGCGACAAGCATCTGCTCGCCCTTCCGGCCTACGACCAGTGCATAAAAGCCTCGCACGTTTTCAATCTCTTGGACGCGCGCGGTGTGATATCGGTAACCGAGCGGCAAGGCTATATTCTGCGCGTGCGCGAGCTGGCGAAAGCGTGCTGCGCGGCGTGGCTCGAGACAGAAGGAGGACGGGTATGAACGAGACGCACATCGGACTGCTGGTGCTGGGTGTTCCGGCGCTGCTGATCGGGGGGATGCTTTTGAAGCGATGGCGCCCCGTTCTCTTGATGTACATCGTCGCGCTGGTGGTCGGCCTCTGGTACCTGACCGGCACCGGCGCCGTGACCGACATCGGCACGCAGGCGATGCAGTACATCCCGACCTCCGCGCCCCCGCCTGCACCGAGCAAATAGCCGCTCGCGGCGGCGGGGCGCTCGTGCTCGTCCTTTGCCCCGCGAAAGGCGCGGCGCACTAGTGTCCAGAATCCGAAGTTCGCACACACCATGCTGCAAGCGCATTTGCGAACTTCGGATTCAAAGGGACACTAGAAATCGATGAGTTGCTAGTGTGGCTTTGGTTCAGAAGTTCCCCCCCGACTTCGGGGCACGCGATGGGGAACTTCTGAACCGCCACACTAGTGATCCGTTCTCTTTCGACCGGCGAAGGCGATGCCAGAGCTGCTGCTCGAGCTTTTCTCCGAGGAGATCCCGGCGCGCATGCAGGCGCGCGCGGCGGAGGATCTGCGCCGTCTCGTGACCGAAGGGTTGCGGGGCGAGGGCTTGGACGCGGGTGAGGCGCGCGCTTACGCGACGCCGCGCCGGCTCGCGCTCGCCGTCGAGGGGCTGGCCGCGAAATCGCCCGCCGTCTCTGAGGAACGAAAGGGCCCGCGCGTCGGTGCGCCGGAGCAGGCCGTCCAGGGCTTCCTCAAGGCGGCCGGCCTGAAGTCGCTGCAAGAGGCGGAGATCGTCGAGGACGAGAAGAAGGGCGATTATTACGTCGCGCGCTCCGAGAGACCCGGCCGGCCTGCGGCGGAGATCGTCGCTGAGCTCATACCCGCCGTGCTCGCCAAGTTCCCGTGGCCGAAGTCGATGCGCTGGGGCTCCCGAAGACAAAGCGCATTGGTAACCGATAGCGGCGAAAAAATCGTTGACGACACGGGGAAAACCATCGTTGCGGATGAGCCTTGGTTTTATTGGGTTCGGCCGCTGCACGCCATCCTTTGTCTCCTGGATGGCAAGGTGGTGCCGTTCGAGGTCGCGGGGATCAAGAGCGGGGCCACGACGCGCGGCCATCGCTTCCACGGCGACGAGCCGTTCGCGGTCAAGAGCTTCGCCGACTACAAGAAGCAGCTCGAGAAGCACAAGGTTCTCCTCGAGAGAGAGGAGCGTGCGGCTCTGATTGCCGAGCAGGCCAAGGCCCTCGCCAAGGACGCCAGGCTCGATCTGGTCGAGGATGAGGCGCTGCTCGCCGAGAACGCCGGGCTCACCGAGTGGCCGGCCGTGTTCATGGGCTCCTTCGACAAGGCGTTCCTCGCGGTGCCGCCCGAGTGCCTCGTCACCTCGATGCGAAACCACCAGAAATGCTTCTCGCTCATCGATCGCAAGACGAAGAAGCTGGCGCACAAGTTCATTGCCGTCTCGAACCTCGCGCCCCGGGACGGCGGCCGCGCGATCATCGCCGGCAACGAGCGCGTGATCCGCGCACGGCTCTCGGACGCTAAGTTCTTCTGGGAGCAGGACCTGAAGCGCCCGCTCGACGAGATGGCGAACGCGCTCGACGGCATCACCTTCCACGAGAAGCTCGGGACGCAGAAGGAGCGCGTCGAGCGCATTGCCGAGCTTGCCTACCAGATCGCGGGTGCGGTCGATGCGAATGCCGAGGACGCCCGTCGCGCCGCCCAGCTCGCGAAGGCCGACCTCGTGTCGGAGATGGTCGGCGAGTTTCCCGAGCTGCAGGGTTTGATGGGCCGCTACTATGCCGAGCACGCCGGCGCCAAGCCCGAGATCGCGCGCGCCATCGAGCTGCACTGGAAGCCCAAGGGCCCGAGCGACACGGTGCCATTGGAGGAGGAGGGCGACTCGGTCGCGATCGCAGTCGCGCTCGCAGACAAGCTCGACACCTTGGTCGGCTTCTGGGCCATCGGCGAGAAGCCGACCGGCTCCGGCGACCCCTACCAGCTCCGCCGCGCCGCGCTCGGCGTCATCCGCATTGTTTTGGAGAATGATCTTCGATTGCCGATGATGCCAGTCTTTGAACGGACGGCTGACCTTATCGAACAATCGATTAGCAAAGTGAGCCTTGCTGAGAAGCAGAAAAGGGGCGGTGCGATTGTTCACGCCGTTGGTCGCACGCTGGCAGGCTGGAACGATAGGCAGGTTCGGACCAACTCGATTGACCTCCTCGCCTTCTTCGCCGAGCGGCTCAAGGTGCACCTGCGCGAGAAGGGCGCGCGGCACGACCTGATCGACGCCGTGTTCTCATTGGGCGGGCAGGACGACCTGGCGCTGATCGTGAAGCGCGTCGAGGCGCTGGGCGAGTTCCTCCAGACCGAGGATGGGGCGAACCTCCTCATCGGCGTCAGGCGCGCAACCAACATCCTCCGCGACGAGGAGAAGAAGGACAAGAAGAGCTACGCGGCGACCTACGACCTCAAGCTCTTGAAGGAGAAGGAGGAGCTGGCGCTTGCCGCCGCCATCGAGGGCGTCAAGGAGGACACGGTGGCCGCCATCAACGTAGAGAACTTCAAGGGCGCCATGAACGCGCTCGCCGAGCTGCGCCGCCCCGTCGATGCCTTCTTCGATCGCGTGACGGTCAACGCCGACGACGCGAAGCTGCGCGAAAATCGTCTCTTCCTTCTCTCCGAGATCCGCGCCGCGACGCTCACCGTCGCCGACTTCTCCAAGATCGC
>DATETZ010000109.1:0-3583 GCA_035283385.1 Hyphomicrobiaceae bacterium | reverse complement strand
CCTTGCGAATCGGCTCCGCCGGATGCGATGCCGCTCCGCGAGCCTGTAAGAAAGGCGGGCTAGGGGCTTGGGCCGATTCACGACCAGATTGACCGTGCTCCGGGCCCCGCCAGGAGCGCTGCTTTCCACCGGGTTTGCGCTTCTGGCGGCCATCGGCCCGGCGAGCGCCGAGGATGCTCCCGGCAAGCAGCTTCCTTCCAAAGGCGAGATCGAGACCAAGCTGCAAAGCGACGTCGCCGAGATCACCGCCGAGCGCGAGAAGCTCAACGCGCTGCTCGTCGAGACCGCGGGTCTGATACAAAAAAGCGAAGCGCGAATGACCGCCATCGAGGCTCGCATCGGCGAGCTGGAGGTGCAGGAAAAGCTGGTTCGCGGCTCGCTCAATCAACGCAACGAGCATATTGCAAAGCTGCTGTCGGCCCTGCAGAGAATGGGGCGCAATCCGCCGCCGGTCATGATCGCGCGGCGCGAGGACGCCTTGAAAATGGTGCGCAGCGCGATGCTGCTCGCGGCCGCCTTTCCGTCGATGCGCGATCAAGCCCTCAATCTCGCCGACCAGCTCAAGGAGCTGACGCGCGTGATGGCGGAGCAGCAGACGGAGGCTGATAGGCTCAAGGCCGAGACGGCCCAGCTCAGCGACCGGCGGCTCAAGCTTGCCGGCCTTCTCGAAACCAAGAAACAGTCGCTCGCCGGCCGCCAAGCCGAACTCGTGCAGGTGCGCCAGGCCGCGGCGCAGATCTCGAGAAGTGTCAACGATTTGAATGAGCTCATCGCGAAGGTCGACGAGGCGGTAAGCAAAAGGACGAGCCTCGCCGCATACGAAGAGGAGGCGAAGCGCCCTGCCGAGAGCCCGCTTCCCCCCTCGCAACTTGTAGCGGGAACTCAGACCAAGAGTCCCCCTGAGGCACAGGACGGCGCGCCGGGAGCAAACCCGAAACCCTCGGAGGTGGCCGCTCTCGTCCCCCCGCATTCGCCGAAAACAGTCATCGAGCTGGCTCCGGCGGGCACGTCCCTGGTCCCGGGTAATCCCGGGCGAATCAAGCCGGCGATCGCATTCCAGCTCGCCAAGGCCAAGCTGCCCGTCCCGGCCCAGGGCCGCCGGGTCTTGTCGTTCGGCGAGAAAACCCAATATGGCGCCACATCGAAAGGCCTGGTGATCGAGACCAGAGCCGGTGCACAAGTCACGTCTCCGTGCGATGGGTGGATTGTTTATGCAGGCGAATTCCGCAGCTATGGGCAACTCTTGATCATTAATGCCGGCGGCGGATATCATGTGCTTGTTGCCGGTCTATCCCAAATCGACGTTCAGCCCGGGCAGTTCGTCCTGGCGGCGGAGCCTGTCGGTACAATGAGTGGAGCGACCAAGTCAGGCCAAGACGGCGCCCAGCCCGGTGCGCCCGTTCTTTATGTTGAGTTCCGAAAGGATGGCCACCCAATAGACCCCGACCCGTGGTGGGCCGAGAACCATCAGAAGGTACAAGGATGATGCGCAAGACCGACGTTGCGTTTTGGACATTCTTAGCGATGACGGGTCTGGCCGGCGCCACGACTGCGCTCAATGTCACACGCACCTATTCGGCGAGCTCCCAGAATTCGGAGCTCTACCGGCAGCTCGATCTGTTCGGCGACGTGTTCGAGCGCGTCAGGACCGATTACGTGGAGAAGCCAGACGACAACCTCCTCATCGAGTCGGCGATCAACGGCATGCTTGCCGCTCTCGACCCGCACTCCTCGTATTTGAGTCCCAAGAACTACCGCGACATGCAAGTGCAGACGCGCGGCGAGTTCGGCGGTCTCGGCATCGAGGTCACGATGGAAAACGGTGTGGTCAAAGTCGTGGCCCCGATCGACGACACGCCCGCCGCCAAGGCGGGAGTTCAGGCCAACGACCTGATAACGCATCTCGACAACGAGCAGATTTCCGGGCTCACGCTCGAGCAGGCGGTCGAGAAGATGCGCGGCCCCGTCAACACGCCGATCACACTGACGATCGTGCGCAAGGGCAAGGAGGAGCCGTTCGATGTGAAGATCGTGCGTGACGTGATCCGCATCAACGCGGTCAAGCCACGAGCCGAGAACGATGTTGCCTACATCAAGGTGACGACCTTCAACGAGCAGACGCATACCAATCTCGTCAAGGCCATCGAGAGCCTCAAGAAATCGATTGGTCCCGACCTCAGAGGCTACATCATCGATTTGAGAAACAACCCGGGCGGCCTCCTGGATCAGGCCATCGCCATCAGCGACGATCTCCTCGACCGCGGCGCGATCGTTCTCACCAAGGGCCGCAACAACGAGGAGACCCAGCGTGCCCAGGCGCGGCCGGGCGATATCTCGGACGGCAAGCCGGTCGTCGTATTGATCAACGGCGGCTCGGCATCGGCTTCCGAGATTGTTGCCGGTGCCTTGAAGGATCACAAACGCGCAACCGTCATCGGCACGCGTTCGTTCGGCAAGGGCTCGGTGCAGACCATTATTCCCCTCGGGGCCAACGGCGCCATCCGCTTGACGACCGCGCGCTACTATACGCCGTCAAACCGATCCATTCAGGCCAAGGGCATCGACCCCGACATCGTCATCGAGCAGGAGCTGCCCGAGGACCTCAAGGGGAAGGTGGCCGAAAAACCGCGCGGCGAGGCGAGCCTGCGCGGCCACCTCAGAGGCGAGACCAAGGCCGGCGACGGCAAGGACGGAGAGGCCAAGGACGGGGAAGCCAAGGACGGAGAGCCCAAGGACGGCGAGACGAAGGACGGTGACGGCACGGGCGTCAAGGACGACAAGGAGTCGTCCGGATCGTCGGCGTACGTACCCAAGGAGCCGGAGAAGGACACCCAGCTGCAGTATGCCTTGAGCTTCCTGCGCGGAACGGCGACCGGACCGGACGTCGCCAAGCCCGCCGAGCCGCCGGCGACGAGCCCGGAGCCCGACAAGGGGACCGTGCCGAATTGAGGGTCAGAGGTCGCAGTCGCGACGGAGCTCGCTATGGGCGCCCGCCGGCGCCCATAGCGTTTTTCTAGCTCGTGCAGGTGCGACTCTTCCTGCCACACGCGAAGGCCTTGCGGTGACCAAGCCCAGAACAACAAAGGGGGGAGCCCGGCCCGGCTACCGTCCGTGCGTCGGCATCATGGTGCTCAATCGCGAGGGGCTGGTCTGGATCGGCCGCCGCTCGGATGCGCCCGAGGAGCCCGAAGGGCGCGGCACATGGTGGCAAATGCCGCAGGGGGGCGTCGACGAGACCGAGGATCCGAAGGTCGCGGCGTTGCGCGAGCTTCACGAGGAGACGGGCATGAGATCGGTCGAGATCGTCGCCGAGCTGCCTCGCTGGCTGCGCTACGACCTGCCGGCCCATCTTCAGGGCAAGGCCTGGGGCGGACGCTGGCGCGGCCAGAAGCAGAAGTGGTTCGCGATGCGTTTTTTCGGCCCGGAAAGCGAGATCGACATTTCGCCCGCTCACGGCCACAAAGCCGA
The DNA here is from genome assembly GCA_035283385.1 of Hyphomicrobiaceae bacterium. GTDB lineage: Bacteria > Pseudomonadota > Alphaproteobacteria > Rhizobiales > Hyphomicrobiaceae > Hyphomicrobium_C. The sequence continues at coordinate 115 of DATETZ010000109.1, read as the reverse complement.
GTTTACGGCCTGGCGATGGTCGCCGATCTCGGAGCTCGAGCGGCACGTCGTGCCGTTCAAGCGCAGCATCTACCGCAAGGTGGTCAGGGAATTTCGCGCTCTCGCGCGAAGCGAC
>DATETZ010000108.1:0-28417 GCA_035283385.1 Hyphomicrobiaceae bacterium | reverse complement strand
CCCACGAGCTTATTCAACAGCGGACTGTCGTAGATGCGCATGGCGCTGTAGACCGGCTCCTCGGGAAAGACGAAGTCGAGCACGCCGCGCTCGCTCAAGAAGTAATCGATGCCGTGGATCTGCTGCAGGCGGTAGCCATTGGCTTTGAAAGTCTCAAGCACCGGGTTGCGGGCAAGCCCGGCCATGATCGAGCGCCCGAACTTCGTATCGTCGACGCCGGTGCTGAGCCTATAGAAGTGGTGGGTGCCGAGAAACACGGACAGCGTTGTCGGCCAGGTCGCGAAATAATTGGAGAAGGTGTGCACGACCTTGAAGCCGCGCCGCTCCAGGGCCTGGTAGTGGGCGGAATTGTCGAAACCGAACACCTTGAGATAGGCGTCACGGCTGCCATAGGCGTCGTAGATGAAGAAATAGACGTTGGGCTTTGCGGAGAGCGTCGCCGTTTCGAACGCTTGCTTTTCGGTGAGGAAATTGCCTGCCCCGTGCGCCATGAGCTTGTGTACGCCACCGCTGAACAGCCAGCTTGCCGCCGAGACGAGCGTGAGCAGCCCGAGCACCCCGGTGAAATAGCGCTGCCGCTCGCCGGTGAACAAGAACACGAGGCCCGCCGTCACGAGCAGAAAGGCCGCACCCACCAGGCGTGGGCCGCCCAACGCCTCGCGCAGGGTTCCATTCAGCAAAACGAAGAGGGATCCGCTGCACAACAGCGCGACGAGCGAGCGGCCCCCGTAACGCGACCAGAGGCGGTGCGCCCTGGGATCGAGGAACGCGAGCAGCCAATCGACGACCGAGATGAGGATCTCGACCGCGAGCCAGGCGGCAAGCCCCGCCGCGACGGCGATCATCAACAGCCAGGCGATCTTCACGCCGCTGATCGCGTACCAGTTGTTCGAGAGCGCGAACACGGTGGGATAGATCGTCGACAGCAAGACAGCGATCCAGCGCTGGTCGAGGAGCTTGGCGAGACGGGCCATCACGACGCCAGCCTCGACCCGATTGTCCCTTTTGGGACCGCTCTCGTTCATGGCGTCCGGCGCCGCATCAGATACAAGGTGCGGCGGGTCTCGGGAATCGACCGCTCGAGAACGATCGAGAAGTAATCCGAAAAGACCTCGCGGAAGCGCTCCTCCGAGTAGTCACGAAAGATGTCCTTGCGGTTGGCAAGCAGCCTGTGCACCTGGGAATCGGACTTCGCGACGAACTCGATCAAGAGGTGCTCGCAGCGCCCGGCAAAGTGGCGGGCAAGATGGGCGAAGGGCAGGTTATGGGAGATCGCCAGGTGATGGATGAGCGCCAGAGCCATGATGAGATCGGGTGAGCCCCGGTCGTCGAGCGCGAGGCGCTCCTTGTTGGCGAAGCCGATCGCCGGACTTGGATTGGTGCAATCGGCAATCAGCGGGAGGATGTTGGTGGCGCCGTCGTTCCGGCATGCGAGGTAGTTGGCATTGACCGCCTGCGGGTCGACATCCATGCACACGATCTCGCGCGCAAGATCGGCAACGGCGCGCGCGAAGGCGCCGTTGTTGGCGCCGACATCCCAGATGGTCACGGGCTTCGCCAGCGCCACCATCTCGCGCACGATGCGCTGTTTCGCCGCCAACGCCTCGTCGCTGTAGTTGGTGTCGGCGTAGTAGGCGCCCCATTCGGTCGTCTGGTTCTTGGGCGAGAGGCTGCGCACGAGCGCGAGAAGGGATTTGGCAATTCCCGCGAGCGCGTTCGAGGAGAGACGTCTGCCGGTTATCTTGTGGCGCGCGCCGGCATGCTTGGCGAGCAGCCGCGCGTGCAGATGAAGATGCATGGAAAGCCCGGGGCTCAGGCGCGTCCGCCACGGCAGCAGCGACGCGGCGAGCTCGAGCGGGATGCCGTCGATGTAAAGCTGCGCGAGCCTTCCGAGGCCCAAGTCGACGTAGGACATGAGGGCCAGGGGCGCCAGAAAGTGGCGGCAGAACTGCCCATAGGCCGGCCACATCCCGTGCTCCGACAGGAGATCGAACGAGAGATGGTCGATCAGGCACGGCCGCCCATCGACGAATTGGATGTTGTAGGCGCTGGCGTCCTTCAGGATCATCTGATGCTCGAGCGCCCGCAGGTGCAGCCCGAGCGTGGCGATTGCGGCGTCCTTCAACTGATCGAAGCACCACTCGTAAGGATAGGTGATGAGCGAGAGCTGGCGCGGCTTGAGGACGGCGATGGTGGCGCCGGCGTCGGATCCGCCATCGACGGCCTCGAATGGCAAGAGGAGCTTGTCGGCGATGCACGTGGCGTAGAGGCCGGTAGCCGTCGCCGCCGCGAGCTGGCGCTGGTAGGGTTCGAGCACGGCGCGGTAGATCTCGCCGTCGCGCCAGAACAGGAACCCCGACGGGTCGCGAAAGGAGCTGAACTCGCGCTCCGGCGGCTCGGCGCGGCGTGCCTCAACAGTCAACCGCGCCGCGGCCGTCATCTTGTGTCACGGGCGCTCTTCTCATGGCCGAGAACAGTCCGCCACAATTCCTTGATCCGGTGCCAGAAGAGCTTGATGGATGCGCCGACGGCCAACGCGCCGGCCAGGAGCATCTGCAGCACGAAGCTGCCCGTGCCCGGATCGAGGTAGGCCTCGGCCGGGCTGGTCGCCATAAGAAGTGCGGCCATAGTCCCAAGAAGTGCCCGGAGCGCCAAGCGTCCCTCCCATCGTAATCGAACCGCCAATTATGATGCTTCTACGACTGCGAATCGCGACGTGACAACCCTGTCACGTAACTTTCACACTGCGTTTTCGTCGCGGCACACTGCGGTCACGGCCGGTAGATTGCGGTATCGCCGCTTGTTTCGAGCCGCATGCGCTGTGAGGCAGCCTGTTTGATCCCCCTATTGGCGCCAGTCGCCGGCCACGGCGTTGACGAGGGCCAGCGCGGCGACGGCCGCGGTGTCGGCGCGCATGATGCGAGGCCCCAGGGAGATGGCCACGGTATAGGGTTTCGCGTGCAGGGCCGCGCGCTCCTCGGCGTCGAAACCGCCTTCGGGCCCGATCAGCACGGCGATGGGGCGCGTCGTGGCGCCGGGTGTCGGACCCTGAAGGTCTGACACCTCTTCGCCCGTCTTCGTCGCGAGCGCCGATCGCAGGGCCGCGAGCGGATTCTTGACCTCGGCTGCTTCGTCGCAGAAGACGAGGGGGCGCGCGCGATCCCAGTCTTCGAGCACGGCCGTGAGCTTTCTCGGCTCGTGGACCTCCGGCACGGCGAGGAGGCCGCACTGCTCGGCGGCCTCGATGGCGTTGGCGCGCATGCGGGAGAGGTTCAGGCGCTCGGCGATTGTGCGCCGTGTCAGCACCGGGCGGAGCCTCGCCGCGCCCATTTCGGCCGCCTTTTGCACCATGTAGTCGAGCCGCGATCTCTTCAAGGGCGCGAAAAGATAGTCGATGTCGGGGCCCGCCTGTTGCTCCCGGACCTGGGCCACCGCCTCGAGCTCGCAGCGCCGCCGCCCGGCATCCGCGATCCGCGCGCGCCATTCCCCGTCGCGGCCGTTGAAGAGGAGGATCTCGTCGCCGGCCTCGAGGCGCAGCACGGCCAAGAGATAGTTCGCCTGCCCGTCCGAGCAAGCGAGGCGGGCGCCGGCTGTTAGCGGTGCCTCGACGAAAAGCCTTTGCGCGTTGAAGTCATGGACCGGCATCCGCTCTCAATATCCGAAGAGTGGGGGAGGGCCAATTCCCGCGCACGGTTGCCGCGCCGCCGCGGGCCGATTACGGTCCCGAACACCCCTTTGCGACAGAGAAGCCTGGGAGCGAGGACAATGACCGTCCGCACCGCCCCTCCGGAAGAGGCCCGGCCGGACGGCGCCATGGCGCCAGCCGTTGCCGATGCGCGGCCCGGCAACTGGGTCGACCGCCTGGCGCCCGAAGCCTGGCGCCCTTACCTCAGGCTGGCCCGCATGGACCGGCCGATCGGCACCTGGCTGCTCCTGTTCCCGTGCTGGTGGTCGCTGGCGCTGGCCGAGGTCTCGGCCGGAGCGCCCTATCCGAACCTCTCCTCGCTCGCCCTCTTCGCGTTGGGTGCGCTCGTCATGCGCGGGGCGGGCTGCGCCTACAACGATGTCGTCGATCACGAGTACGACGGCCGCGTCGCGCGCACGGCCGCCCGGCCGGTCCCTTCGGGCGAGGTGACGCGCGAAGGCGCGTTGCTGTTTGCCGCGGCGCTCGCGGCTCTGGGCTTTTGCGTGCTCGTCTGGTTCAACCGTTTCACGATGCTGCTGGCGATCGCATCGCTCGGGCTGGTCGCCGTCTATCCGTACATGAAGCGCGTTACCTATTGGCCGCAGGCGGTGCTCGGGCTGGCGTTCAACTGGGGTGCGCTGGTCGGCTGGGCGTCGGTCACGGGCTCGCTCGCGCCCGCGCCCATCCTGCTCTATCTGGGCTCGGTTCTGTGGACGATCGGCTACGACACCATCTACGCCCACCAGGACCGCGAGGACGACTTGATGCTGGGCTTGAAGTCGACCGCGCTCAAATTCGGCGCGCGCACGCCCTTCTGGGTGGGGGGCCTCTATGCGGGGGCGGTCGCGCTGTGGGCGGGCGCGGGCTTTCTCGCCGGCACGCACCTCGTGTTCTTGGTCGGGATCGCGCTCGTCTCCCTGCACATGGCTTGGCAGGTCGCGACGCTCGACATCGACGACGCCGAGAACTGCTTGCGCCGCTTCCGCTCGAACCGCGACGTGGGGGCTCTGATTTTTCTCGCGCTCGTCGCCGACATGGCCTTGGCGCGGTGAGCCGGCCCGACCTGAGACGCAGGAGGGGGTTCGCGGGCATACTGGCGCTGTGTGGTCGGGTGGGGGAGCGGGCGGACCAGGCGATGGCGCGCAAGCGGAAAAGGCTCTAGTCCTGCTGCTCGTCCGTGTCGGAATCGGCTCCGCTCGAGAGCTTCTTCAGCTTGGCGAACACGCGCGCCTCCTCTTCGGCCGGCGTCTCCTCGCGCGTCTCCTCGGCCTTCTCCTTGGGCTGCACGATCTCGGCCGTCGGGCGGAAGGCCTCCGCCTCGGGCGCCACCGTCGTCTCCTCGGTCGGTAGCAGAGTGCCGGCCTTGATGGCCTCTCTGGCCGCCTCCTTGCGCTCGCGCTCGAGCCGCCGCGCCGCCTTCGTCACCTCCGCGTCGAGCTCGATCTGAGTGCACAGCCCGAGCGTCACCGGGTCCTGCGGCGCGAGATTGGGCGAGTTCCAGTGCGTCCGGTCGCGGATCTGCGCGATCGTCGGCTTGGTGGTGCCGACGAGGCGCATGATCTGGCTGGTCTTGAGCTCGGGGTGGTTCCTCAACAGCCACAGCACCGCGTTCGGCCGGTCGTGGCGCCGCGAGACGGGCGTGTAGCGCGGGCCGCGCTTGGCCGCGGCCTCCGGCATGGCGACCTTGGGCTCGGCGAGCTTCAGGTGATGCGATGGCTCGGCTTCCGCCTGTTCGATCTCCTCACGCGACAACTGGCCGGAGGTCACCGGATCGAGCCCCTTGATGCCTTGCGCCACGTCGCCGTCGGCGATGCCTTTGACCTCGAGCACATGCAGACCGCAGAACTCCGCGATCTGCTCGAAGGTGAGCGACGTGTTCTCGACCAGCCACACGGCGGTGGCTTTCGGCATCAGGGGCTTGCGGTCGCTCATGGCGGCTCTTCTCGGGGCCTTCGCGGCTGGCGCGAAAGCCAAACGGCCAAAAAGTATGGCATGGGGAACCGGGCCTTATACCGCGATCCTTGAGCCGCCTGCAACAGCCGCTTCATCCCTCGCTCTCGCCGCCGATGCCGCGTGCCCGGCGGGAAAGAAAGCACCAAGTCATGAGCTTGGAGTGCCGATTGCGGGCTCGCCTGGGCTGGTGTAGAAGCCGGTTGGCCACCGGAGCGGCCACAGACTTCGCGAGATTTCGATCGATGCTGACGGTCCTGCTCGTCGTCCACGTCATGATTGCGGCCGCGCTCGTGGCCGTCGTGCTGCTTCAGCGCTCGGAGGGCGGCGCGCTCGGCATGGGCGGGGGCGGCGGCGGCTTCTTGACCGGCCGCGGCACGGCCAATCTGTTGACGCGGGCGACCGCCGCGCTCGCCGTCTGCTTCTTCGCGACAAGTCTGTTGTTGACGATCTTGGGTCACCGGCCGGTCCCGACCGGATCGGTCTTCGACAGGGCGGCAGAGCCTGCCCCGGCCAGCGCCCCGGCATCCGAGGGCGCAGTGAAGCCGGCGGAACCGGGGCCTGCGCCCGCGGGTGAAACCCCGCGCGGGGGCATCCTCGACAAGCTGAAGTAGGCGGCCTGGGACCCGTTCCCCGCGACATGCCAAGCCGCCCGTCCTCCCGCTCGAGGTTGCGGCAACTCGTCCCGGGTGGCGGCGGGCCGTGGATGAGGTGAGAAATCCGCTTCGAATCGGGCGCTTGCCCATGTATGCTGAAAGCCCATGCAACGGTACATCTTCATTACCGGCGGCGTGGTCTCCTCCCTCGGCAAAGGACTCGCTTCCGCAGCGCTCGGCGCGCTGCTGCAGTCGCGCGGCTATTCGGTCCGGCTGCGCAAGCTCGACCCCTACCTCAACGTCGACCCCGGGACCATGAGCCCCTACCAGCACGGGGAGGTGTTCGTCACCGACGACGGAGCGGAGACCGACCTCGACCTCGGCCACTACGAGCGTTTCACGGGCGTTCCGGCCAAGAAGTCCGACAACATCACCACGGGGCGCATCTACCAGGACATCCTCGCCCGCGAGCGGCGCGGAGACTACCTGGGCGGCACCGTACAGGTGATCCCGCACGTCACCGACGCCATCAAGCAGTTCGTGGTCTCGGGCAACGACGGCATCGATTTCGTACTGGTCGAGATCGGCGGCACGGTCGGCGACATCGAGGGCCTGCCGTTCTTCGAGGCGATCCGCCAGCTCGGCAACGAGCTGCCGCGCGGGGCCTCGGTGTTCATCCATCTCACGCTGGTCCCGTTCATCCCGTCGGCCGGCGAGATCAAGACCAAGCCGACGCAGCACTCGGTCAAGGAGCTACGCTCGATCGGCATCCAGCCCGACATTCTGCTCTGCCGCTCGGACCGCGAGGTGCCGCGCGCGGAGCGCAAGAAGATCGCGCTGTTCTGCAACGTGCGCGAGGAGGCGGTGATCCAGGCCCTCGACGTGGCTTCGATCTACGAGGTGCCGCTCGCCTACCACCGCGAGGGGCTCGACCAGCAAGTGCTCGACGCGTTCGGCATCACGGGAGCGCCGAAGCCCGACCTTTCGCGCTGGGAGACCATCTCGCGCGCCATCGCGACGCCCGAGGGCGAAGTGACGATCGCCGTGGTCGGCAAGTACACCGGGCTCAAGGACGCCTACAAGAGCCTGATCGAGGCCCTGGTCCACGGCGGCATCGCCAACCGCGTCAAGGTCAACATCGTCTGGATCGAGAGCGAGGTGTTCGAGCGCGAGGACCCGGCGCCCTATCTCGAGGGCGTCGACGGCATCCTGGTGCCGGGCGGCTTCGGCGAGCGCGGCTCGGAGGGCAAGATCCTGGCCGCCAAGTTCGCGCGCGAGCGGCGCGTGCCGTTCTTCGGCATCTGCTTCGGCATGCAGATGGCGACCATCGAGGCCGCGCGCAACCTGTGCGCCATCGGGGAGGCGAGCTCGACCGAGTTCGGCCAGACGGGGGAGCCGGTCGTCGGCCTGATGACGGAGTGGATGCGCGGCAACGAGCTCGAGATGCGCCGCGCGGGCGGCGACCTCGGCGGGACCATGCGGCTCGGCGCCTACGCGGCGCATCTCGCCGAGGGGAGCCACATCGCCAAGATCTACGGCGCGACCGAGATTTCCGAACGCCACCGCCACCGCTACGAGGTCAACACCGCCTACCGCGGCGGGCTCGAGGCGGCGGGTCTCAAGGTTTCGGGCCTGTCGCCGGACGGGCTGTTGCCGGAGACGATCGAGTATTCCGATCATCCATGGTTCATCGGTGTCCAGTTTCACCCCGAATTGAAAAGCCGCCCCTTCGACCCACATCCGCTGTTCCGCTCGTTCATCGCGGCGGCGGTGGAGCAGAGCCGGCTGGTGTAGCGATTTCAAACCACCCCCTCCTGTGTTAATAATTTCAACATGAACGTCGCACTGAAACCGATGACGGTTGAAGGCTATCTCGCCTGGCTCGAGCAGCAGCCGGGCGGCCGCTACGAGCTCGTCAACGGGCAGGTGGTCGCCATGAACGCGCAGCGGATCGAGCACGCCGAAACGAAGCTCGCGATCGCCTTCGCCCTTCGGGATGCCTTGCGCGGCGGCCCATGCCACGCCGTCGGCGACGGCATGGCGGTCAAAATCGACGACGCGACCGTCTACGAGCCGGATGCTCTTGTTTATTGCGGCGAGCGGCTCGCACGCGGGACCGTCATCATGACCTCGCCCGTCGTCGTGGTCGAAATCCTGAGCCCCGGCACGAAGACGGTCGACACGACGAAGAAGCTCGAAGGGTATTTTAAGCTCCCGAGCGTTCGCCACTACCTGATCCTCGACCCCGAGGAGCGAACGATCGTGCATCACGCGCGCGATGCGTCTGGCGCAATCTCGACCTCGCTGCTGACGAGCGGCGAGGTCGTGCTCGGCGCTGTCGGCGCGCGCATTCCTGTCGCCGCGTGCTTCGCGGAGTGACGGGGGCCTCCTCCTCGGGCCGCACCCGCTCTTGTGCTCCGTCAGCCCGGCCCCGGATCAGCTCCGGGGTAAACCCTGGCTGGGACCCACGCAAGCTACCGCACGTGCGATGGTCGTGGCTCTTTCGAGGACCCGGACAGTCCGTTGTTCATCAAACCGGACCTCCACCACCGGACAAGGCGATAACAGCGTGGTAGAATTGCTGTGCGCACCGGGGGAGGGAGCTACCTGAACCTGTGAGGTGAGTGTCATGCGTGCCAAGGTCGTGCTTGCGCTGCTGGCTTGCGCCGGCGCGGTGCTCGTCGCGGCTCCACCATCGGCTTCGGCGCTGCCGATGGGGATCACGGGCCACTCGGCGGCCCAGACCCTAGGCGGCGGTCTTGTCGAGAAAGCGGGTTACCGCTGGCGGCGAGGCCACTGGGGCCATGCGTATTACCCGCGCTATTATCGGTACCGGCCGCACTATTACTCCTACTATCGGCCGTACCACTACCCGTACTATGACCCCTACTACTATTCGTATTATGGGCCGTACTATCGGCCTTACGCCTATGGACCGCGCTTCTATGGGCCCCGCTTCGGCTTCTCGATAGGGTTCTGAGGGGGATGCGGTCCGCGCCATTGAGCGGTGCTGTCCGGACATGAGAGTCTCGGACGCGGGCGGGCTGCGCCCCCCGTCGACGATCAAGCCTAGTGTCCCTAGCCCGCCCCGGCCGTCATGGCTCGAGTTTTAGATCGCTTGCGGTGCCGGACCCAGAGGGTCCGGCACCGCGCCGGTGCGCCGGCTCAGGCGGTCATGCGCGACTTCAGGAACGCCAGCACGAATGCGGTGAGCCCGCCGCTGACGCCGCCGGTCACGAAGCCGGAGACGAGGGTGCCAACATCCAGTCCGGAGGCCGCGGCCGCGGTGCTGAGGCCGAACACCGTGTTGAGGATGTGTCCGCCGACGCCGCCGCCGATCGCGCCGGCGATCGTATTGCCGAACGTGCCGAAGCTGGTGTCCTTCGACATCGCGCCGGCCGCATTGCCGCCGAGCGCGCCGCTGATCATGTGGATGAGCAAAGTGGTGATGTCCATGTGTGGAACTCCTGGGAGCTGCCCGCGCAGCCATTGCGCGCGAGCTTTGACAGCGAATCTCGCGCCGCGCCGTCTCCCGGACAAGCTGGTACCCGCGCTGCAACGCGGCAATTGCTGAATAAACGTTACCTGTCAGCCATGGATCGTTTCATGTTCGCACAGGCGTGCGGGGACGAAGCTCCGGCCCCCGGCCACGGCGGCGTACCCGGCCTCATGTTGCGCGAGCGAAATCGTCAAGCGAGCGGAGGAAAAGCCTAGTGCGTCCACGCCGGCAGGGCCGACAGCTGGTCCTGAGTGAGGCCGGTCGTGAAATGGTCCCCGTCAGGCTTGAGCTGGTCGAGAGTGACGATCACCTCGCTGTCGCCGATCCCCAAGATATAGCCGCCGAACTCGACGATGACGGCACGGATCTCGCCGCCGCCGTCCTCGAGGACGCTATCCACCTCGGCGATGGTGGCTCCATCCGGCCCGTAAACATCCCGGCCCTTGACCTGATCGACGGTGAGGCTCCAAGGCGCCACCATGCGGCTCTCGTCCGCCACTTTGCGAAGGCCAGCGGCATCCCCGCTTGGCGCCGGGGCCTTGACGTCGGGAGCACCCGGCGCGGTATCCTGAGCCATTGCCGGGCCGCTGATGGCGGCGATCAGAGCGGCGGCGGCGCATAATCTGGCGAGCATGATGTCCCCCTTTTGCTAGAACCGGGTCTCTATAGCAAAAGCCGGCGAGCCTTGCCGCAGCAAAAAGCGGCCGTGCGGCGGCCCCAGGTAATTGCGGGCAGATCGCCGTTCGAGCGGCCGCCACCCGGAACGACTACGCCCGCAAGCAGCTCTCGCGGGCGTTGTGCGATCGGTGTGAGCCGGGCACGAGCCCGGCGCCCTCACATGTCCATGTCGCCCATGCCGCCGCCGTGGTGATGATGGGCGTGGCCGTGCTCCTTCTTCGGAGCTTCCGCGACCGCGCCCTCGGTGGTGATCAAGAGGCCCGCGATCGACGCGGCATCCTGCAGCGCGCAGCGCACGACCTTGGCCGGATCGATGATGCCCTTCTCCAGGAGATCGCCGTACTCGCCGGCCTGCGCGTCGTAGCCGAAGGACGCCCCGCGCGCCTCGAGCACCCTGCCGACCACGATCGAGCCTTCGACGCCTGCGTTCTCGGCGATCTGGCGGATCGGCGCCTGCAGCGCCCGCTTGACGATGGCGACGCCGGCCGCCTGGTCCTCGTTCTCGCCCTTGACGGTGAGGGCGGCCGCGGCCTTGAGGAGCATCACGCCGCCGCCGGGCACGACGCCCTCCTCGACCGCGGCGCGCGTCGCGTTCAAGGCGTCGTCGACGCGGTCCTTCTTCTCCTTGACCTCGACCTCGGTCGCGCCGCCGACCTTGATCACGGCGACGCCGCCGGCGAGCTTGGCGAGGCGCTCCTGCAGCTTCTCCTTGTCGTAGTCGGAGGTCGTGTCCTCGATCTGCGCCTTGATCTGGTTGACGCGCGCCTCGATGTCGGCCTTCTTGCCGGCGCCGTCGATGATCGTGGTGTCGTCCTTGGTGATCGAGACGCGCTTGGCGCGGCCCAGCATATCGAGCGCGACGTTCTCGAGCTTGATGCCGAGGTCCTCGGAGACAGTCTGCCCGTTGGTCAGGATCGCGATGTCCTCGAGCATCGCCTTGCGCCGGTCGCCGAAGCCCGGCGCCTTGACGGCGGCGACCTTCAAGCCGCCGCGCAGCTTGTTGACGACCAGGGTCGCGAGCGCCTCGCCCTCGACCTCCTCGGCGATGATGAGCAGGGGCTTGCCGCTCTGCACGACCGCCTCGAGCACGGGCAGCAGCTGCTGCAGCCCCGACAGCTTCTTCTCGTGGATCAGGATGTAGGGGTCCTCGAGCTCGGCCGCCATCTTGTCGGCGTTGGTGATGAAGTACGGCGAGAGATAGCCGCGGTCGAACTGCATGCCCTCGACGACCGAAAGCTCGGACTCGAGGCCTTTCGCCTCCTCGACCGTGATCACGCCTTCGTTGCCGACTTTCTGCATGGCTTCGGCGATCATGTCGCCGATCGCCCTCTCGCCGTTGGCGGAAACGGTGCCGACCTGGGCGATCTCGCCCGTGTTCTTGACCTTCTTAGCTCGCTTGCCGATCTCCTCGACCACCTGGGCCACGGCCTTGTCGATGCCGCGTTTCAAATCCATCGGGTTCATGCCGGCGGCGACCGCCTTCATGCCCTCGCGCACCATCGCCTGCGCGAGCACGCACGCCGTCGTCGTGCCGTCACCCGCCGCGTCATTGGTTTTTTGCGCGGCTTCGCGCACCATTTGGGCGCCCAGATTTTCGAGCCTGTCCTCGAGCTCGATCTCCTTGGCGACGGTGACGCCGTCCTTGGTCGTGCGCGGGGCGCCGAAGCTTTTCTCGATCACGACGTTGCGGCCCCTGGGGCCGAGGGTCACCTTGACCGCATTGGCGAGGAGATCGACGCCCTTGAGCAACTTGTCGCGGGCGTCGGCGGCGAAGCGAACGTCTTTGGCAGCCATGCTGGCTCACTCCTGGTTCGTGAAGTCGTGAAATCGTGAGGTCGTGAGGTCGGCTGGTTGTCGACTCATGGGGTCAATGGATCGGGAGCGTCGTGATTACAAAGCCCAGGACCTTGCGATTTCACGATTTCACGATTTCACGACCTCACGTGCGGTCACTTCTCCAGCACGCCCATGATGTCGGTCTCCTTCATGATCAAAAGCTCCTCTCCGTCCACCTTGACCTCGGTTCCGGACCATTTGCCGAACAGCACTTTGTCGCCCCTCTTGATGTCGAGAGGGACCAGCTTGCCAGCTTCGTCGCGGGCGCCGGGACCGACCGCGATCACTTGGCCTTGCTGGGGTTTTTCGGCCGCGGTGTCCGGGATGATGATGCCGCCGGCGGTCTTTGTCTCGCTGTCGACGCGCTTGACGACGACCCGGTCGTGAAGGGGACGGAACTTCATGAGGAAGGGGTCTCCAAATCAAAGGCTTTGAACGTTCTGGCCGGACGTACCCCACGGGATGAGGTCGTCGGCATACTAATTGCGGAAGTGCGAATTGCCACAATGGATTCATGCGCCGGCGTGTAGCATTTTAACGCGCGATCATACTTGCCGGGACAGCGGCTCCGGGGAAAGGCCGAGGCTCTCCGCCTCGTCAGGGAATACAATCTGGAGATGGTATAGTATTAGTGTTGCAACTTTAAAGAGCATTCATTAGCGTTGCAGTCCAGATTGTGAGCCTGGCTGACAGGGGCTCTGCCGTGAACGGCGCAAGTCAAGACAGAGGTACGCAGGTGCCCACGCGATCGGAAACCAGCAAGAGCGGCGCGGAAGGGGGGAGGGGCGGGCCCAGCACGGCCGACCAGCTTGAGTACATGGCCGACTTGATCCGGGAGCTGCAGGGCCTGGCCGAGCAATCGGGGTTCAGCGCGCTGGCCGGGCTCTTGGGGCTGGCCTACGCGGAGGCCCGCCAGCAGCGCGCCCGGCTGGGACGCTAACTCTCATCTCAGACCGGAGGCGCGTCCGAGGCCAGCGAGACGAGCTGCTGGCCGTGGCGCTCGATCATGCCGGCGAGATCGAGCTCCAGCAGGATGATGCGCACCTCGCGCGCTGTGAGGCCGGTTGCGCGCACGATCTCGTCGACATCGACCGGCTGGGGCCCGAGGACTGAGAGAACGCGTTCGCGATCCTCGGCCGTGAGCAGCGGTTGCGGAGCGGGCGCAAGGGGCGCGGCCGGGGCGGCGACGGCGGGCTCCCCAAACGCAGGCGCGCCCAGTCGCGCGATCAGTCCCGCGATCGGCTCCAGCACCTCCAGGATGTCGGCCGGGGCGGTCACGAGCGTGGCGCCGCTCCTCAACAGCTGGTTGGTGCCTTCCGCGCGCGGATCCAAGGGGTGCCCCGGCACGGCGAAAACCTCGCGGCCCTGCTCGGCGGCAAAGCGCGCGGTGACGAGCGTGCCCGATTTGCGCGCCGCCTCGACGACCAGCACGCCCAGCGACATGCCGGAGATGAGGCGGTTGCGGCGCGGGAAGTCCTTGGCTCGCGGCGCAAAAGCAGGCGGCTGCTCCGTAACCAGAGTGCCGCGCTCGCCGATGAGGCGCTGCAGACCGGCGTTCTCGGGCGGATAGACGACGTCGATGCCGCCGGCGAGCACGGCGACCGTGCCCGTCTCGACGCTGGCCTCGTGCGCTGTCATGTCGATGCCGCGGGCGAGGCCGGACACGATCGCGAGGCCGGCCCGGCCCAGTTCGGCGGCGAACAGGCGGGTGAGCTTCGTTCCCGCGCCGGAGGCCTGGCGCGAGCCGACGATCGCGAACAGGGGCCGCTCGAGGAGCGTACGGTCGCCTTTGACGTAAAGCATGGGGGGCGGCGCGTCGATGGCCGCCAGCGCCGCCGGGTAGCCGGGCTCGATGGTGAAGAGGGGCTCGGCTCCGGCGCGCCGCGCGGCCTCGAGCTCGGCCTCGGCCGCCGACTTGGGACAGATCCTCGAGGGCCGCCCGCGTCCGCGGCGCGTGAGCTCCGGCAGCGCCTCGAGGGCGGCCCGGGCTCCGCCGTAGTGATTGATCAGCTCACGGAATGTGACCGGGCCGACGCTGTCGGAGCGGATCAGCCGCAGGCAGGCGAGACGCTCGGGCTCGTCGAGCGCCGCTACGGGGAGCGGCGCGGGCGTAAAAAGCGAGGGCTCATTACGCTTTGGCACCGATCTTGGGCTCCTCGCCCTTGAGCAGGCGGCTCAAATTGGCGCGATGCTTCCACAGAAGCAGCCCTGTCATGAGGAGGGCGAGCAGCGCCGCCGGGCGTTCGTCGAGCCCGAGCAGGGCCGCCGGCGTCGCGACGCTCGCAGTCAGCGCCGAAAGCGAGGAGTAGCGCGTGAGCACCGCCACGGCGAGCCAGACGGCACAAAAGATCAGCGCCCCGGGCCAGAACACCCCGATCAGCACGCCGATATAGGTGGCGACGCCCTTGCCGCCCCTGAATCCGAGCCACACCGGGAATACATGGCCGAGGAAGGCGCCGAGGCCGGCCAGCAGCGCGGCGTCGATGGCGAGGCCCGCATAGGTTGCGCCGAGTCGGCTGGCGATCAGAACGGCGGCCGTACCTTTCGCCGCATCGAGGGCCAGAGTGAGCGCTGCGAGACCGGCGTGCCCGGTGCGCAGCACGTTGGTCGCGCCGATATTGCCGGAGCCGATCGTGCGCACATCGCCCATGCCTGCGGCTTTTGTGAGCAGGAAGCCGAACGGGACCGAGCCCAGGAGGTAGCCGAATGCCGCGAAGGCCGCGTACCACGCCACCCAATCCCACGAGTCCGGGCGCTCATAAAGGATGTCGCCGCCGGCGACGGCAGCGGTGAACAGTCCCGCAAACAATATCTTCGTCATGGCGAGGCGGCGTCCCGTTGCGGCTCACGTCCGCTCGACGCCAGCGTACTGGTAGACCGTCCCGCCGGCAACACAGCACCAATCTCTCGTGAGATGAAGCGCCGGCTCTTTCGATGCCTTGCCGCCAAACCTGCGGTTGGTATGTTTCAGGAATGACGGTGCGGGATGTGTTGGAGTGGCAGGCCGGCCTTAAGCGGTGAGGACGTGAATGCGCTATGCGATCGTGATCGAGAAGGGCGATGGCAACTACTCGGCCTACGTGCCGGACTTGCCTGGATGCGTGGCGACAGGTGCGACGCAGAGCGACGTCGAAACCCGGCTGCGCGAGGCGATCGAGCTTCATCTTGCAGGCATGCGCGAGGATAGACTACCCATTCCCGAGCCATCGAGCCGGGTCGAGTATTTGGACATTCAGATTGCCGGTGAGTAGCGCTCACGTCCGCTCGACGCCAGCGTACTGATAGACGGTCTCCCCGGCAACCACGGTCCTGAGCACGCGGCCCTGCATTTTCGATTCGTCGAACGGCGAGTTCTTGGAGCGCGAGCGCAACAGATCCTTGTTGACCACCCACGGCTCGCCGAGGTCGACGATGATCAAGTCGGCGGGCGCGCCCTTGACGAGCTGCCCGCCCGGCAGGCCGAGGAGCTTGGCCGGGTTCACCGTCATCGGCTTCAAGAGGCCCGCGAGCGAGATATCGCCCGCGTGGTAGAGGCGCAGCGCCGCGGGCAGCAGCGTCTCGAGGCCAACCGCGCCGTCGGCGGCCTCGGCGAACGGTCGCCGCTTCACGTCGGCATCCTGGGGATCGTGGCTCGAAACGATGAGGTCGATCTCGCCCGCGGCGATGGCGCGCACCATGGCGACACGATCCTCCTCGCGGCGCAGCGGCGGGCGCACCTTGAGAAAGGTGCGGTAGGAGCCGATGTCGATCTCGTTCAGCGTCAGATGGTTGATCGACACGCCGCAGGTGACCGGCAGCCCGCGCGCCTTGGCTGAGCGCACCACGGCCAGGCTCTCCTCGCACGTGATCGTCGCGGCGTGATAGCGCCCGCCGGTCATCTCGACCAGGCGCACGTCGCGCTCGAGCATGATCGTCTCGGCGATCTTGGACACGCTGGGCAGCCCGAGCCGCGTCGCCACCTCGCCCGAGTTCATCGCCGCGCCGCCGGAAAGATGCGGATCCTCGGTGTGATGCACGATCAAGGCGCCGAAATCCTTGCCGTAGAGCAGCACGCTCTTCATAACGCCGGTGTTGGCGACGCTCGACTTGCCGTTCGAGAAGGCGATCGCGCCGGCGCGCTGCAGGAGGCCGATCTCGGTCATCTCCTCGCCTTTGAGGCCTTTGGTCATGGCGGCCATGGTGTGGATATGCACGATGGCGTTGTCGCGGGCGCGGCGCTGGATGAAATCGACCAGCGCAACCTGATCGATCACCGGGTTCGTGTCCGGCATCACGATGATGGTGGTGACGCCGCCGGCGGCTGCGGCGTGGCTCGCCGTCTTCAAGGTCTCGCGGTGCTCGGCGCCCGGCTCTCCGGTGAACACCTGGGCGTCGATGAGGCCGGGGGCCAGCACGTGGCCCTTGCAGTCGATGACGTCGGCGTTCTCGGGAGCGTTGCGGCGCAAGTGCGCGCCGAGATCGGCGATCGCTCCCTCCTCGACCAGGAGGCCGCCGGGCTCGTCGCGGTTCGAGGCCGGATCGACGAGCCGCGCATTGATGAACGCCGTCGCCGAGGGGACGGACCGCGTCGCGGTCCTCGCCTTGGCGCTGGTCGATTTCTGTCCGGTGCTGGCCATGCCCCGTCCCTTCACTTGATGGGGAGCTGGCTGGCGAGCGCTTCGAGCACGGCCATGCGGGTCGCGACCCCCATCTCGACCTGCTCGCGGATCACGCTGCGCGAGTGGTCGGCAATCGTCGAGGCAATCTCGACGCCGCGGTTCATGGGGCCCGGATGCATGATGAGGGCATCGGGCTTTGCCTTGGCAAGCTTCTCGTGATCGAGGCCGAAGAAGTGGAAGTACTCGCGCCCGGACGGGACATAGGAGCCTTCCATGCGCTCGCGCTGGAGGCGCAGCATCATGACGACATCGGCCCCCGTGATGCCCTTCCACATGTCGGTGAACACCTCGGCGCCGAGGCGATCGGGCGCGTCCGGCAGCAGCGTCGAGGGCGCAACGATCCTGACCCGCGCGCCGAGCGTGTTCAGGACATCGATGTTGGACCTGGCGACGCGCGAGTGCAGGATATCGCCGCAGATCGCGACCAGGAGCCCCGCGATGCGGCCCTTGGCGCGGCGGATGGTCACGGCGTCGAGGAGGGCCTGCGTCGGGTGCTGGTGGGCGCCGTCGCCGGCGTTGATCACCGAGCAGTCGACCTTCTGGGAAAGGAGCTCGGCTGCGCCTGCCGCGTGGTGGCGCACGACGATGATGTCGGGGCGCATGGCGTTCAAGGTGATCGCGGTGTCGATCAGCGTCTCGCCTTTGGTCACCGAGGAGGTCGCGACGTTCATGTTGAGCACGTCGGCGCCCATGCGCTTGGCGGCGATCTCGAACGAGGCCTGGGTCCTCGTCGATGCCTCGAAGAACAAATTGATGAGCGTGCGCCCGCGCAAGATGTCGCGCTTTTTCTCGATCTGGCGGTTGATGTCCGCGCAGCGGTCGGCGAGGTCGAGGATCAAAATGATTTCGGGGGCCGTCAGCGTCTCACACGAGAGAAGGTGACGGTGCGGGAAGCCCAACTTCTGCTTCGTCGCGGGGATGGCCATTAAAGCCCGTTCTATAGGCCCAGATTGGCTCCGCTGCAAGCAGGCGATCCACAGGCCGGCGTGCGCCGGAGCGAGGTTCTTGGTAGCATTAACCCGCCTGTGAGAAAGTCGGGTTAACCAGGCGGCAACAGGCGAGCGAAGATGGAGCCAATCACCACGCACGAGGTGTTCAATCAGCCGCCGCCGCTGGAGGACCTCAATCTTTACTCCTCCGACGCCGCTCTTGCGGATTCGGTTGCGCGCGAGGGCGGCGGAGCGGCGGCGAAGAGGCTGTTGGCGTTCGGGCTCGTGACCGGCAGCCGCGAGGCTTTCGAACGCGGCCGGCTCGCCAACGAGCACCCGCCGCGCCTCAAGACCCACGACCCGCGAGGCCGGCGGCTCGACGTGGTGGAGTTTCACCCGGCCTACCACGCGTGCATGGAGACGAGCTTCGCCGAGGAGCTGCACTGCTCGGTGTGGGGGCACCTCGCCACCCCCGGCGCCCAGGCGCGGCCCTTCGCGCATGTGGTGCGCGCCGCCGGAACCTACATGGCCGCGCAGATGGAGGCCGGCCACTGCTGTCCGATCACGATGACCAACGCGGCGGTGCCGACCCTTTTGCTCGAGCCCGAGCTGGCCCGGCCTTGGCTCAGCAAGATCCTGTCGAAGACCTACGACCCCCGTTTCGCGCCGGCCGTGGACAAGGCGGCGGTCACGATCGGCATGGGGATGACGGAACGGCAGGGCGGCACGGACGTGCGCGCCAATACCACGCGCGCCGTGCCGGCTGGTGCGGGCGGCCCCGGGCGCGACTACATGCTCACCGGCCACAAATGGTTCATGTCTGCGCCGATGTCCGATGCCTTTCTGGTGCTGGCGCAGGCGGCGAAGGGGCTTTCGTGCTTCCTGATGCCGCGCTTCCTGCCGGACGGCACCGTGAACGCGATCCGCCTCGTGCGCTTGAAGGACAAGCTCGGCAACCGCTCGAACGCCTCCGCGGAGGTCGAGTTTCACGGCGCCCATGCCTGGCTGATCGGCGAGGAGGGGCGCGGCGTGGCCTCGATCCTCGAGATGGTGATCTACACGCGGCTCGATTGCGCGGTCGCCTCGGCCGGGCTCATGCGCCTTGCGCTCGCGTGTGCCATCCATCACGCCGAGCACAGAAGCGTGTTCCAAAAAAAGCTCGTCGACCAGCCGCTGATGGTCCAGGTGCTCGCCGATCTCGCCCTCGACGTGGAGGCGGCGACGGCGCTCGTGTTCCGTCTCGCGCGCGCCTTCGATCGCGCCGCCGACGCGCGCGCCGCCGCCTGGCGGCGCCTCATGACGCCGGTCACCAAGTTCTGGGTGTGCAAGATCGCGCCGCTGGTCGTCGTCGAGGCGATGGAATGTCTCGGCGGCACTGGCTACGTCGAGGAGGCCCCGCTCGCGCGCCTGTACCGCGAGGTGCCCGTCAACGCCATATGGGAGGGCTCGGGCAACGTGATGGCGCTCGATGTGCTGCGCGTCCTGCAACGCGAGCCCGAAACCGTCGAGGCGGTCGCCGAGGAGCTCGGCCAAGGGGCACTTGGCGATCGGCGCCTCGAGGCCGCGCACGCCCGGTTGCAGGCTTTGCTGCATGAGCCGAGGCTTCTCGACGCCCGGGCTCGGACCTTGGTCGAGGGTCTCGCCGTCTTGGCAGCCGGAACCATCCTGCGCGCCCACGCTCCGCCCGCGGTCGCCGACGCTTTCATCGCCACGCGGCTCGGGCAAACGGCGAGGCAGACCTACGGGCAGGGCTGTGAGCGGGCCGATACGCGAGCGATCGTGGCGCGCGCCTCGCCGAAGTGGCGCGAGCCCGGCGTTGGCACAGGTTGACGGGCGGCCGCACGAGCGCGGCACAACCCAAGACCTTGCGCGAAAGACCGTCCGACGCAAGGCCCGGGCAGGCGGCGGCAGATCGTTGGCGTCAGCGGACGCCGCGCGGGTCGCCCGGCGCGCCGATCGCCCCGACAATTCGCGCGAGCGACCTCAGGAATGCTTCTCGCTGCGCCTGCGGCAGGCAGGCGAGAATGCGCTGGTCGGTCGAGCGCGCGGCGGGCTCGGCGAGTTTCAATGCGGCGTGCCCCTTTTCGGTGAGGCTCACCGCATACATGCGGGCGTCCCGGCGCGTGCGCCGGCGTCGAATGAGGCTCTTGGCCGCGAGGCGGTGCACGATGTCGGCCATTGTCGAGCGATCGATGCCGGTGCTTTCGACAAGCGATGTCTGGCTCTGGTCCTGGCCACCCGCGATCGCCTTCAATACGGCGAATTGGCGCGGCGTGATTTCCGCCCGTCCGACATTGATCGCGAACAGCTCCTCGGCGCATTGACCGGCCCGATGCAGGAGATGGAGGACGGAGGAGGGTCCAACCTCGGAATGGTCGAGTTTCATGAGCGGCTGACCTCTAATGCTCGGCTCGCCGCATGCGAGAGCCGACAATCTCTATTCGACATGCCGTCGATGTCGATGAAATACAAAGGTGCTGGGTCGGAGATAAGTGCAACGTGTCAGGATTTCAACGTATGCGGTTAGTCCGAATCCTCATTAATTTCCGAATACAAGGTCACCATGACGCGCCGCAACGGCAGCAGCCATTCGTCCATTCGCCGTTTGCCGCGTCAAGTGAAAAGCCAGGACGAGATGCCCCCGCGGCGGGCAAGATCGGTCATATCCGCCTCGAGCGCGGCAAAGGTCGCGGCCGTGGCCGCCTCCGGGATCCAGGGCGCACCGCGCTTGCTCAGGCGGTAGGCGATCATCAAGGCCTCCCAGGTCTCGGCGTGCAGGCGCCGCTCGGGCACGACGGGCGAGGCCGGCCGCTTGAGCTCTCTCTGGGTGGCGAGCCAGGCGTGCGCCGCCTGCCAGACTTCGGCCGAGGCGGGCATGTTGTGGCGGGCCTTGAGCTGGGTGATCGTGAGCACGCCAGCCTCGCGCGGATGGGGACCGATCTCGAGGGTCGCGAGGCGCGTGCCCCGGCGGCGCACCGAGAACAGGCGGCACTTGTCGCGGCTGAGCCGGTCGGCGTACTGGTCGGCGCAGTTCTGCATGGCGTGCGCCTCGGCGAGAATCTCGGTCTGCTCGAGGAGCGGGGCAAAAGTGAAGCCCATCGCCTCTCCAGGCGCGAGCCAGGTATCGATGACGGCGCCGTGGCGCAGCTGCAAGACGAGACGCAGCCGGTTGAACCAGCTCTTGGCCGCGCAAACCGCCGTATCGAAGGCCATTTCCGGCCGCCACGGGACCACGATGAGGCTCTTGGCGCGCGAGAGCTCGGCACCCGAGCACCAGGCGTAGGCGCCGAGCAGACCGAACAGACGCTCCGGGTTTCCGGCCTCGGCGAAGATCGGCTGGCCGGCGAGCCAGAGAGCGAAATACTCGTCGCATGCGATCGCCGCGAAGGCCACGGATCGCAGCCAAAACGCGCTTTCGGACGGGTTCGCGGGAAGGTGATTTGGGATGCGGCGGGCGAAGATTTCGGTCGCCGGCAACGCGCCGAGCGGGCCTTCGAACGCCTCGGGGGGCAGACGGCGCAGCCACAGCGGCAGATCGAGCGCGCTCGCCACATCCTTGAGCGGTGCGCCGGCGTCCACGAGCTCGAGGGCTTTGCGGCGGCGGGTGGCCGGGCCGCGCCGCGTCGCCAAGGCGTAGACGGCTGCGGGAAAGATCTCGGCGAGGTCGGCCACGCGGGACGAGGAGGTGACGAGGCGCCGGAGCGGGCGCTGCGCCGGCGGATCGAAGCGCCGCACGAGCGCCTCGAGGTCGCGCGGAGCACCCCGGGGCTCCTCCACCGGCAATCGACGCTGCAGACGATCCAAGACTTTAGGCTTCATGCACATCGCCATCGCTGGGGCCGTCGAGGAGCCGCGGCCGGCGCGTGCCCCTGGGCCTTCGTTCCGAGTCTGGGTGAGATTTGCGGCGCGCTTGCGACAGGTTTTGGTCGAAGGTGAGATGGCCCGCGTGGCCGCCGGTCCCGGCTCCGGTCACGCGATCGACCGCATCCGGTCGAGCGCGCCCTGCAGGATCAGAGCCGCCGCGATCTTGTCGACGACCTCGGCCCGGCGCTTGCGGCTCACGTCCGCCTCGAGAAGGGCGCGCTCGGCCGCCGCCGTCGTCAGCCGCTCGTCCCACAGCAGGACCGGCAGGAGGGTGAGCGCGTTGAGGTTGTTCGCGAATGCGCGCGTGGCCTGCGCGCGCGGGCCCTCGCGGCCGTCGAGGTTGGCCGGGAGCCCCAGCACGAAGCCTGCGATCTCATGCTCGGCCGCTAGCTCGAGCAGACGCCCGGCGGCGGCCTTGAACGATGTGCGCCGCACGGTTTCGAGCGGGGAGGCAACGGTGCGCCCCACGTCCGAGAGGGCGAGCCCCAAGGTCTTCGTGCCGGCATCGATGCCGAGAAGGCGGCGGCCGGGGGAGAGCAGCCTCTTGAACGCCTCGATGTCCTGGCTCGTCACGCCCTTTGGAGTATCGGCCTGCTTGCTCGACATTGCAGTGAGGCTGCCCGTTGTTGCGCCGGCTGATCCCCTTATACAGTGCCGCGCAGCCAAACCCCTCGACCCGCATGCAAGAAAGGGCCGGCGACATGAACATCACGTGGCTCGGGCATTCCTGCTTCCGCATCGAGACCGGAGGAAGCATCATCCTCATCGATCCCTTCCTCAAGGGCAACCCGACGTTCGAGAGGTCGGGCGTGGCCTGGGAGACGGCGACCGAGGGCGTGACGCACGTGGCGCTGACCCACGGCCACGACGACCACCTGGGGGATGCGGGGGAGATCTGCAAGACGCGCAAGGCGACGCTGTTTGCGGTGTTCGAGCTCGCGATGTTCGTCGCGGCCAAGGGGGCCGAGAACCTCGAGCCGATGAACACCGGCGGCACCGTGCGGTCGGCCGACTTCGACCTGACGTTCACCAACGCCTTCCACTCGTCGTCCTCGGGAGGGCACTATCTCGGCCAGCCGTGCGGCATCGTCCTCACCACCAGGGAGGGCAAGACCGTCTATCACATGGGCGACACCGAGATCTTCGGCGACATGGCGCTGATCAACGACCTCCATCATCCCGAGATCGGCCTGGTGCCGATCGGTGACCGCTTCACCATGGGCGCGCGGCGGGCGGCGCTCGCCTGCAAAAAGTATTTCAAATTCGAGGCCGTCTTTCCGTGCCACTACGGCACGTTTGCGATGCTCGATCAGACGGCCGACGCCTTCGTCGCCGAGATGGCGGGCCACAAGGTCATCGTGCCCAAGGCCGGCGAGAGCGTGACGGTCTAGGCGGTCGCGAGCGGTAGCGGAACCCGCGCGCGATCGTGTAGTTGAGTGCTGCAGGTATCTGGAGCCCCGGGCGGCGGAGCTAGGGAGAAGCCAATGACGGAGCATCCCCCGGTGCCGGACGACACCGTCGCTCTCAGGGCGCTGCGGCGATCGCCTCGCCGCGCTGGTCTTCTTGCTGGGGCTGGCGGCCGGGCCACGGTCGCCCTCTTCACGGCGACCACATTTCTGTCGGCGCTGCTGTTGTTTTCGATCCAGCCGATGTTCGCCAAGATGGTGCTGCCGCTCCTCGGCGGCTCGCCGTCGGTGTGGGCGGTGGCGCTGCTGTTCTTTCAGGGGGCGCTGCTCGCCGGATACGGCTACGCCCACCTCTTGATGCGGTCGATGCCGGCCGGCCGGACCGGGTTCGTTCACCTGGCGCTCTGCCTCGCAGCCTTCATATCGCTGCCGGTCGGCATCCCGGCGGCATGGCAGGAGCCGCCCGCCGGCGAGCCTTATCTGTGGCAGCTCGGGCTGTTCACGGTGGCGATCGGGCTGCCGTTTGCAGCGGTCGCCGCCAACGCGCCGCTCTTGCAGGCCTGGTTCGCCCGCACCGGCAACGCACAAAGCGCCGATCCCTATTTTCTCTATGCGGCCTCGAACTTGGGCAGTCTCTTGGCGCTGCTCGGCTATCCCTTCGTGCTCGAGCCCGTGTTCGGGCTCAAGGCGCTCGGCACGATGTGGACGGCGGGCTTCGTCGCGCTCTTGGCCGCGCTGGCGCTCTCATTCTCACGGGTGTGGCGAATGGCGGACGGCGCCGCCGCAGTCGGCGCCGTCCGCTCCGCGGCGGCGGCCGCACCCGCCTGGCAAGAGCGGCTCGAATGGGTGGGTCTTGCGTTCGTGCCGTCGGCGCTTCTGGTCGCGTTCACGACCCACGTCGCAACGGACGTGGCGTCCGCGCCCCTGATCTGGGTCATTCCGCTCGCCCTGTATCTGCTGACGTTCGTGATCGTCTTTCACGAGCGGGCGCTGGTCCCGCCCCGGCTCCTGCTCATTGTGCACCTCGGGGCGGTGATCCTGGCCCTGCTCCAGCTTTCGCAGACGCGCCACGAGACGTGGTTCCTGACCGCCGGCCTCGGCATTGCGGCGTTCTTCACCTCGGCGCTCGTCGCTCATCGCACGCTCTACGAAGCAAGGCCCGAGGCGGAACATCTGACCGAGTTCTACATGTGGTTGTCGTTCGGAGGCGCGCTCGGCGGGCTCTTTGCCGCGCTCATCGCACCCAAGCTGTTCTCCGAGGTGTTCGAGTATCCGCTGCTGCTGGCGCTCACCATGGCCTGCCGGCCGGGCGCGCTCGCCATCTTGTCCCGCCACCGTAGCGAGCCGATGCGGCTGCTGCTCGTCCTCGTGCTCGGCATTCTCTTGATCTTGTTGCTGCCGTGGGCGGCCGGCAAGCTCGGGCTCACGTTCAGGGACTGGGGCCCGACGCCCGTGCTCGTGCTCGCTTTCGCGGCCGCGATGCTGGCCTTTTGGCATCAACCCCCGCGTCAGCTCGCCGCCGCGCTCCTGATGTTCCTCGCCGTCGTGCTCTTGCCGTCGTACGTGCATCGCGGCGCGGCGGAGCGGAGCTATTTCGGCGTCTACCGCGTGATCGTGTCCGGCGACGGCCAATTCAACGTCCTCGAGCACGGCACGACGCTGCATGGGGCGCAGCGCGTGCGCGGGGAGGACGGGGAGCCGGTCGCGGACATCACGCCCGTGACCTACTACTACCCGCAGAGTCCGATGGCGCAGGCGGTTCGCCTGGTGCGCAATGGCCTCGCCGCGGGCGGCGCCAAGGGGCGCTACGGCGTCATCGGTCTCGGCGCGGGCTCGCTCGCCTGCCATTCCGAGCCGGACGAGGCGTGGCGCTTCTACGAGATCGATCCCGTGGTGGTCGCCATCGCACACTCGAAGCACTTCACCTTTCTCGCCAACTGCCAGCCCAAGGCCGATATCATGCTCGGCGACGCGCGCCTGACGCTCGCCAAGGAGCAGGACGCGAGCTTCGATCTGTTGATCGTCGATGCCTTTTCCTCGGATGCGATACCGATGCATTTGCTGACCGCGGAGGCCATCGGGCTCTATGCCGGAAAGCTCAAGGAGGGCGGCATCGGCGTGCTCCACATCTCCAACCGCTACCTGGATCTCGAAGGCGTGCTCGAGGCGACCCTGCGGCTGGTGCCGGGCGTCAAGGCTTTTGCCGTCGAGGATCCGAAGCCCGACGAGGGCTACGCCGTCACCGGGTCGACGGTGGTGGTGTTCAGCAAGGACATGGAAATGGCGCACCGGTTTCTGCGCATCCGGGGCGCGCGGACGCTCAACATCAAGGATATGAGGCCTTGGACCGACGATGCCTCCGATGTCCTCGGCCCCATCCTGTCGCAGATGAGGAAGCTGAAGATGCTCAATTGAGACGGCGGCCGGGCGGAAGCCGATCCGGTTGCGCGCGGGCGGGCCGCCCGTTAAGAGAGCGTGAACCGCCACACTAGGCGGCGCAATATCGGGACGAGAAAAACCCCATGCAGGTCGACGAGGCGACGGTCCGGCGCATTGCGCGCCTGGCGCGCATCAAGATCACGGACGAGGAGGCCAAGGGGCTCGAAAGGGAGCTCTCCGGCATCCTCGCCTGGGTCGAGCAGCTCGACGAGGTCGACACGAGCGCCGTCGAGCCGATGACCCGCGTCGTGGCTCAGGAGCTCAAGATGCGCAAGGACGAGGTGACCGACGGCGAGATCGCCGACGATGTCGTGAGGAACGCGCCGCAGGCCGAGGACCACTTCTATGTCGTCCCCAAGGTAGTGGAGTAGAGCCTCGGCTGTTGCTATTCACGTGATGGACGCCTTGCCCGCCGCCGGGCGCGACCCGATGGGGCGGCCGTCCGGGGCTGTTTGCGCAAGCCGTGTACCTGGGGAGGCAAGCCATGTCGAAGATTTTCGCCCTGTTGGCGATCGTGCTCATTGTGAGCGGCATCATCCTGATCGCGGCCCCGCGCGAGGAGCCCGGCAGCGCGCGCTCCTTGAGCGTGGAGCCGGCGCCGAGCCTCCTCGTGCGGGTGCGCGAGATCGCCGAAAGGGTCAACGCGCCGTTGTCGATTTTCTTCGGGGTCTTGAGCCTCTACTACACGCGCCGGACCTTCCACGTTGCGCGCGAGCGCGCCGAGGCGGCAAAGCCCGGCTCGTCGACCTAGAGTCCCGAACCCGAAGTTCGCACACACTGGAACCCCTGAGTTCACAAACGAAGTGCAACACCTTGTGCGCGGGGATGACGGGAGAGAACGGGAGGGACGAGTCGAATCGTGACCGAGCTGACCGCGCTGACACTGTCGGAGGCCCGCGAGGGGCTCAGGAAGCGGAGCTTCTCCGCCACCGAGCTCGCGCAGGCCTTTCTCGATGCGATCGAAAAAGCCAACCCGGCGCTCAACGCCTACGTGCTGACGACGCGCGAGCGCGCCTTGAGGCAAGCCGAGGAGAGCGACCGGCGCCTGGCCAAGGGCGAGGCGCGCCCGCTCGAGGGATTGCCGCTCGGCAACAAGGATCTCTTTGCGACCAGCGGCGTGCGCACCACCGCTTGCTCGAGGATCCTCGACGGCTTCACGCCGACCTATGAATCGACGGTAGGCGCCAATCTGTGGAACGCCGGCGCCGTGATGCTCGGCAAGCTCAACTGCGACGAGTTCGCCATGGGCTCCTCGAACGAGACCAGCGCCTTCGGCCCGGTCGTGAGCCCTTGGCGGCGCAAGGGCAAGGACGGGGCTCTATCGAGGGACAAGCTGGTGCCGGGCGGGTCGTCGGGCGGCTCCTCGGCGGCCGTCGCGGCCGGCCTCTGCCTTGCCGCCACCGCGACCGACACCGGCGGCTCGATCCGCCAGCCCGCGGCGTTGACGGGCACGGTCGGCATCAAGCCGACCTACGGGCGCTGCTCGCGCTGGGGCATCGTCGCCTTCGCGTCCTCGCTCGATCAGGCGGGTCCGATCGCGAAAACGGTGCGCGACGCGGCCATCATGCTGCGCGTGATGGCGAGCCACGACCCGAAGGATTCCACCTCCGTCGACGTTCCGGTGCCCGACTACGAGGCGGCGCTCGCAAAGGGCGCCAAGGGCCTCAAGGTCGGCGTGCCGAAGGAGTACCGGGTGCCCGGCATGTCGAGGGAGATCGAGGATCTCTGGAGCCGCGGCATCGGCTGGCTCGAGGCCGCCGGCGCGACCATCCACGACATCACCTTGCCGCACACCAAGTACGCGCTTCCGGCCTACTATATCGTGGCCCCGGCCGAGTGCTCGTCCAACCTCGCGCGCTACGACGGCGTGCGCTACGGGCTGCGCGTGCCCGGCCGCGACGTGATCGACATGTACGAGCGCACGCGCGCCGCCGGCTTCGGCCGCGAGGTGCGCCGGCGCGTCCTCATCGGCACCTACGTGCTCTCGGCCGGCTATTACGACGCCTATTACTTGAAGGCGCAGAAGGTGCGCACGCTGATCAAGCGCGACTTCGACGAGGCGTGGCGCAAGGTCGACGTCGTGCTCACGCCCACGACGCCCTCGCCGGCCTTCGCCTTCGGCGAGAAGTCGGGCGACCCGATCGCCATGTACCTCGAGGACATCTTCACGGTGACGGTCAACATGGCGGGGCTGCCGGGGCTCTCGGTGCCGGGGGGGCTCTCGGCCGAGGGCACACCCTTGGGCCTGCAGCTCATCGGCCGCCCGTTCGACGAGGCGACGCTGTTTCGCGCCGC
The DNA here is from genome assembly GCA_035283385.1 of Hyphomicrobiaceae bacterium. Lineage (GTDB taxonomy): Bacteria > Pseudomonadota > Alphaproteobacteria > Rhizobiales > Hyphomicrobiaceae > Hyphomicrobium_C. Next base: position 582 of record DATETZ010000108.1, on the reverse strand, counting down.
GCAGGCGATCGAGGACGCGGCGGGGCGCTTCCCCATTCCGAACCAGTGGTGGCTCTCGGGCGAAGCAGCGCGCGCGACCAAAGCCGCCACGGCAAAGCCGCCGCAGAGAGTGTCCCAGACCGCCCCTAGGCCGGCTGCCGAGACGGTCACCAAACCGGCGGTGAAGCTCAAAATGCGCGCCAAGAGCAAGCCCGCGGCCGCAAAGTCCAAAGTGCGACCCAAGAAAAAGCCTGCGGCCGCGAAGTCCAAGGCGCCGTCCAAGCGCAAGCCGCTCGGCAAGTCCAAAGGCAAAAAGAGATGAAACGCAAAGCGCCCGATGCGTGCCGCGACATGACAGAGATCAGGGCGGAAATCGACCGCATCGATGAGGCCCTCGTCGATCTCATCGCCGAGCGCTTCGGCTATGTGGAGCGCGCCTGGCAGTTGAAGAAAGGCCCGAGTGAGGCCCACGTGCCCTGGCGCATCCAGCAGGTGATCGACCGCGTCAAGGCGCGGGCCAAGGTGAAGGGCCTGCCGCCGGAGCTGCTCGAGGCGCTATGGCGGCAGATGATCGGCTGGTTCGTGCAGTACGAGGAGGAGAAG
>DATETZ010000107.1:0-29151 GCA_035283385.1 Hyphomicrobiaceae bacterium | reverse complement strand
GAGGATCTCGACGGGGCCGGCTGGCGCGCCATCCAGGACGACGAGGACGACGGAGATCTCCGCGCAGACCGTCGCAAACCGCTCTGACCCGCGAGCCGCCTCGGCCTGACCAGGAACAACGTCTTGAGATTCCACAGCTAGCCCGCCTTTCTCACAGGGTCACGGGCGGCACGGAGGCGAACTTGACGACAGAGCAGGAGCGGCGCGCAGAGCGATGCGCCTCATCGGTCAAGCGTCGCGACGCACTCTGTCGTCAATTTCGCCCCGCCCATCACGCCGAAGGCGTGTCTTCGACACGTCATGCCGAAGGCGTGCTTCCAGCACGACGGGTCGCCCTGGTGCGGCCGGCCGGTTCATGCTGGAAGCATGCTTTCAGCATGACGCGCACCTGAACCGTAAGCACGAGCTACGCTTTTCGGCGCGCTCCTGCCGGACCGGCTCGCGCCAGCGCGATGACGCACCGTGAGCCTTTGAGAAGGTCGGGCTAGCATGGCCCAATCGGGCTATTCTCCGCTATGAAACACCCGTGTCGGGTGGATGGCACCCTGCACCACCTCTCCGAGCGCGATCAGGCGGCCCCGCGAGACGGCGTAGACGAGGCCCGAGAGGATTGGCGCGTCGCGGCCGCGGATCAGGACCGCTTGGCCGCGTGCGAGACACTCGGCATCCGAGGGGCTTACGGACAGACCCGGCAGGCCTGCGAGCACCCGCTCGATCGGCTGCAGAAACGCCAGCAAGGCCTCGGCGCCGCCGGTCCCTGCCGCCGCCTCGAGCGCGACGAGCGTCACTGCATCCTCCTCGCCGAACGGCCCGACGCGCGTGCGCCGAAGGGCTGCGACGTGGCCGCAACAGCCGAGCGCGCGCCCCATGTCCCGCGCCAGCGCCCTGACATAGGCGCCCTTGCCGCAGCGGGCCTCGAAAATCGCGGTATCGGCGTCGGAAAGCTCGACAAGACGCAGAGCATCGATGACCACGGGCCGCGGGGCAAGCTCAACACTCAGCCCGTCGCGGGCCAGGTCGTAGGCCCGGCTGCCCCCGACCTTAATCGCCGAGAAGCGTGGCGGAACCTGCATCACCTCGCCGATGAACCGCGCCAGGACCGCAGTGATCTCGGCCTCTTTGGGCCGGGCCGTGCTGGTCGCCCCCACCTCTCCCTCCGCATCGTCGGTCGTGCGCTCCTCTCCCCAGCGCACGCTGAAGCGATAGGCCTTCGCGCCCTCGACGGCGAAGGAGACGGTCTTGGTCGCCTCCCCGAGCGCGATCGGAAGCACGCCGGTCGCCAGAGGGTCCAAGGTTCCGGCATGTCCGGCTTTTTGCGCCGCAAAGAGGTGCTTCACGATGCCGACCGCCCGCGTCGACGTCATCCCGAGCGGCTTGTCGAGGACCAGCCAGCCGTGGATCGGATTGCCTTTTCTGCGCCGGGACATCGTGGCTCTCTGATCCCCTCTCCCCAACCCTCTCCTTCCTCGCTGGGAGTAGGGGGTGGGCCTACTCCTTCTCCACGTCCTGGCGAACCTTGGGGCTGGCAAGCAACGCATCGATTCGACTCGCCTCGTCGAATGTGTCGTCGAATCGGAATCGGACCTCCGGAGCAAACTTCAAGCTCACGGCGTGCGCGACCTCGCCGCGAATGAAGCGCTTGTGCCGCTCGAGCGCGGCAAGTACGGCCTCTCTGTCCTGTCCGCCGAGAGGCATCACAAATACCGTCGCAAGCCGCAAATCCGGCGACATGCTGACCTGGGGGACCGAAACGACGTGCGCGGCGAGCACATCGTCATGGATCTCGCCGCGCGTCAGCATGTCGGCGAGCTTGTGGCGGATCATCTCGCCGACCCTGAGCTGGCGCTGGGATGGTCCGGGGCTTGGAGACTGACGGGGAGCGTGTTTCTTCATTCTTCGCCTGCGACCGGGATTCAAGTCGCGAATGCCCAGCTGCGAAATGCCAAAGGCTTATTTGATGACCCGCAGCAAGGCGAGAATGATTGCCGGCGTTGATCCGCCGATCAGCCCCCCCATCCACTTGATCAGTTCCACCTTGAGCTCGGCGAGCTTCGCGTCGAGGTGGTCCCTTGTCACGAGCCGCACTTCAAGATCGGAAATGACCTGCGTCTCGAGCACAGCGGTCAAGCCGTAGGCCTGCTTGCTATCGAAGCCGGCCTCTTCGAGCTTTCTTTGTACGACCGTCGCTTGAAAACCCATGCCAATCTCTTACCGCTGGCCCGCCCGCCTCGATCGTGACTAAAGCGTCCGCTTGACGGTCTCGACGTTGAAACACTCGATCGTGTCGCCGGCGCGGATGTCCTGATAGCTGGCAAACGCCATGCCGCAGTCTTGTCCCGCCGGAACCTCGCGCACCTCGTCCTTGAAGCGCTTCAGCGTCGACAGCGTTCCCTCGTGAATGACGACATTGTCGCGGATCAGGCGCACCTTGGCCCCGCGCTCGACTTTGCCGTCGGTGACGACGCAGCCCGCGACCTTGCCGACCTTGGAGATGTTGAACACCTCCTTGATCAAGGCGTTGCCGAGGAACAGCTCGCGAATCGTCGGCGCGAGCAAGCCGGACATCGCCGCTTTCACATCGTCCACGAGATCGTAGATGATGTTGTAGTAGCGGATCTCGATGCCCTGCTGGTCGGCCATCTGCTTGGCTTGCACGTTGGCGCGCACGTTGAAGCCGACGATAATGGCCTTGGATGCGTTGGCGAGCGCCACATCCGATTCGGTGATGCCGCCCACGCCCGCGTGGACCATGCGCGCCTCGACCTCCTCGGTGCCGAGCTTCTTCAAGGCGCCGGCAATGGCCTCGACCGAGCCCTGCACGTCGCCCTTGACGACCAGGGAAAATTCCTTCTTCCCGGCCTCCTTGAGCTGCTGCATCATCTGCTCGAGGGTGCGGGCGCTGCCCGCGGAGCCGAGCGTCTCGCGCCGCTTTCGCGCGCGATAGTCGGTGATCTCTCGCGCGCGCCCTTCGTTCTCGACGACGGCAATCTGATCGCCCGCCTCGGGAGCCGAGTCGAAGCCCAGGATCTCGACCGGAACCGAAGGCCCTGCCGTGGCGACGTTCTGGCCGCGATCGTCGACCAGCGCGCGTACGCGGCCCCAAGCGGTGCCCGCGACGACGATATCGCCGACACGGAGCGTGCCGCGCTGGACGAGCACGGTTCCGACGGGACCGCGGCCGCGCTCGAGCTTCGCCTCGATCACGATGCCTTCCGCCGAGCGGTCGGGATTGGCCTTCAAGTCGAGAATCTCGGCCTGCAGGTGGATCGCCTCCAAGAGCTTGTCGAGATTGGTCCTCTTGAGGGCCGAGACCGGCACCTCGAGCGTCTCTCCGCCCATGCTCTCGACCACGATCTCGTGTTGCAGGAGCTCGGTCTGCACGCGCTTGGGCTCCGCCTGCGGCTTGTCGATCTTGTTGATGGCGACGATGAGCGGCACGCCCGCCGCCTTGGCGTGGTTGATGGCCTCCACCGTCTGCGGCATGACGCCGTCGTCGGCGGCGACGACGAGCACGACGATGTCGGTCACCTTGGCGCCGCGCGCGCGCATGGCCGTGAATGCCGCGTGGCCCGGCGTGTCGATGAACGTGACCTTGTCGCCCGAAGGCGTCGTGACCTGATAGGCGCCGATGTGCTGGGTGATGCCGCCGGCCTCTCCCGCAACCACGTTCGTCTGGCGAATGGCGTCCAGGAGCGAGGTCTTGCCGTGGTCGACGTGACCCATGATGGTGACCACGGGCGCACGCGGCTTCTGCGCCGCATCGGTGTCCTTCTCGCCGATGAAGCCGGTCTCGACATCCGCCTCGGACACTCGCTTCGGCGTGTGCCCGAACTCGGTAACGATGAGCTCGGCGGTGTCGGCATCGACCACGTCAGTGATCTTGTGCATCGCGCCATCCTTCATCAGGAGCTTGATGAGGTCGACGGCGCGCTCCGACATGCGGTTCGACAGCTCCTGGATGGTGATCGCCTCAGGAATGATGACCTCGCGCACGATCTTGTCGCGCGGCTGCTGGATGCCCATGGCCTTGAGCTTCTCGCGCTCGCGCTTGCGCTTGAGGCTCGCCAGCGAGCGCTCGCGCTGCTGCTCGTCCAAGGCGTTGTTGATGGTCAGCTTGCCGCGCTCGCGCTTCTCGTCGACCACTTTGGTCGGCGCGCGCAGCACCTTGCCACCGCGCTTGCCGCGGACTTCCTCCTCGTCGGCGACCTCGGCGACTTGCGGGCGGCCGCGCTGCTCCTTGCCTTTCAGGGCCTCGGCGCCCCGATCGAGCTGCTGGGCCGGCTTTGCACCCGAAATCTCGATCGGCTTCGGCTTGCCGCCCGGACGCGGCATGAGCGCCCGATCCGAGCTCGGCGTCTGCCTCGGCCTGAGCGCGCCCGACTGAGGTTCGCCCTCCGCTGCGCGCCCGAGCTCGGAAAACGCGACCCCACCCGGCGCGGCCGTCGATTGCGGCACATGCTCGGCCGCCACCGTTGCCCCGGCCGATAGCCCCGTATCTTGAGTGGCTGCGCCCACTCGCTCCTGCTCGACCCTTTGCGCCTCCTCGATCACGGCCTGCTTGCGCGCCTCGACGAGCGCCCGCGCCCGGGCGTCGCGCTCCTCGGGGCGAAGAACGTCGGCCCTCGGCGTCTCGGGTTTCGGCTCGCCGCGCGGCGCGGCCTTTGCGGCAACCTTAGCGCCGGTTTTTGCGGCCGGAGGGGCGGCTTGCGGGATGGCCGGGGGCGCTTCCGCCTCGGGTTGCGCGCCCGGTGTTGCGAGCTTGCGCGTCTTGCGCTTTTCGACCACGACCGATTTCGAGCGGCCATGGCTGAAGTTCTGCCGCACGTGGCCGGACTCGACCGTCCGCTGCAGGGAGAGCGGCTTGCGCCCGGTCCCGTGGAGGGTCTTGTCGGCAGTATCCTTCGTTTCCGTCATGCGTTTCCGTTAAACCTCTGAGATTCAAGGCGGACAGGCGATTCCAGATGCGTTCGAGCCCGACCGGTAGCGCTCCATGCGCTCGGTCTCGCTCAAAAAACGCTCCGTCGCTCCGCCGGGTTTGAGGGCAGCATGTACCACATTTGACCGCCCCATGGCCAAGCTCAATTGTTCGATTGAAAGGCCGGTGACGATCCGGGGCCGGGGCCCCTCCTCGCGCGCGGCCGCGACAAACTTGCGGTCGAGCTTCTCCCGCCCTCCCTGGGCCGCGCCGGCGCCGTGGAGGAGCGCCGCCGCGGAGCCGCTTTCGATCAGTGCTTCGGCTTGTGCAAAGCCCGCCGTGACCAGCCCGGCCTTGTTGGCCATGGCGAGCGCCTCCAGCGCCCGTTGCACGAGCAGGCCCTCGACCCGTTCGGCCAGATCGGCCGCGACCGTGACCTGGCGCTTCAGGCTCTTGGCGAAGATATTGGCCTTGACGGCCTTTGCTACAATGGCCTTGTCGCATGCGATCCAGACGCCGCGGCCCGGCAGCCGGCGCGCGAGGTCCGGCACGATCTCACCGGACGGGGCGGCAACGAAACGGATCAGCTTCTCCGGCGGCAGCCCGGAGCGCGTGGCCGCGCAGAGCCGCAGCGAGCCCTCGGCCTCCCGCTCGCGCTCCGAACGATGACTTTTGCGCCGCACGCGAGCCACGCGCCCTCCGCAGCCCTGGTCCGCGCTCAGCCACTTGTTTCAGCGTCGGCGGTCTCCTCCGCCTCGCCCGGCGGCGGCTCGGGCTCAGGCTCGACGAGGTCCTCGGCCTTCACCCAACCGGCGAGCACGCGGGCCGACATGATGATCTCCTCGGCGTCCTTGCGCCCGGTGTCGAAGCCATCGAGCACGCCCTTGTGGCGAATGGGCTCGGCATCCTTCTCCTTCTTGCGCTCGGTCCAGCCGACGAGGTCGTCGGTCGCGCAATCGGCGAGATCCTCGAGCGTCTTGATGCCGGCCTCGCCGAACGCGACCAGCATCGCCGTCGTGACCCCCGCGACCTTGGTGAGATCGTCGGAGACGCCGAGCTCGCGGCGCTTGGCGTCGCGCTCCGCCTCCTGCTTCTCCAGATACTCGCGCGCACGCGTCTGGATCTCGCTTGCGGTGTTCTCGTCGAAGCCCTCGATATGAGCGATTTCGGACAGATCGACGAAGGCGACCTCCTCAACGGAAGCGAACCCTTCGCTGACGAGCAGCTGCGCGATGACCTCGTCGACATCGAGTGCGTCCATGAAAATCTGCGAGCGCTCGGCGAACTCCTTCTGCCGGCGCTCCGATTCCTCCTGCTCGGTCATGATGTCGATGTCCCAGCCGGTGAGCTGGGACGCGAGGCGAACGTTCTGGCCGCGCCGGCCGATGGCGAGCGAGAGCTGGCTTTCCGGCACCACGACCTCGATGCGGTTGCTGTCCTCGTCGAGTACCACCTTGGTGACCTCCGCCGGGGCGAGCGCATTGACGATGAAGCTCGCCGCGTCCGGGTTCCACTGGATGATGTCGACCTTTTCGCCCTGCAGCTCGTTGACGACGGCCTGCACGCGCGCGCCGCGCATGCCCACGCACGCGCCCACGGGATCGATGGAGGAATCCTTCGAGATGACGGCAATCTTGGCTCTCGATCCCGGATCGCGCGCGACCGACTTGATCTCGACCACAGCATCGTAGATTTCCGGCACTTCCTGCGCGAACAGCTTCGACATGAACTCCGGGCGCGCGCGCGACAGGAAGATCTGCGGGCCCCGCTGCTCCCTTCGCACATCATATATGTAGGCGCGGATGCGATCGCCGTAGCGCACATTCTCGCGCGGGATCATCTCGTCGCGGCGGATGATGCCCTCGGCGCGGCCGAGATCGACGATCACATTCCCGTACTCTGCCCGCTTCACCGTGCCGTTGACGATCTCCCCGATGCGGTCCTTGTATTCGCCGTACTGGCGCTCGCGCTCGGCTTCGCGCACCTTCTGCACGATGACCTGCTTGGCGTTCTGGGCGGCGACGCGGCCGAAATCGAGGGGCGGCAGCTGCTCTGCGATGAGGTCGCCGAGCTTGGCCTCGGGGTTGCGCTTCTGCGCGTCCGCGAGCGAAACCTGCGTCGATTCGTTCTCGATGTTGTCGACAACCGCGAGCACGCGCGTGAGCCGCGTCTCGCCGGTCTTGGGATCGATCTCGCAGCGGATATCGTTCTCGGCGCCGTAACGGGACTTGGCCGCCTTCTGGATGGCGTCCTCCATGGCCTCGATGACGATCTTGCGATCGATCGATTTCTCGCGCGCAACCGCGTCCGCGATCTGCAGAAGCTCGAGGCGATTGGCGCTAATGCCGGCAACGCCCACCATGGTCAGTCACCCTCCACGTCAAATTCGCTGCCGGCCTCGGACCCATCGCCGAGACCGGCTCTATTTCTTCCCTTGGCGCGGCGCAGCGCCTCTCGAACAAGCGCTTCCGTCAGCACGAGCCTGGCCTCGGCAACGAGCCCGACCGGCAAACCAATCGTGCGCCGGCCAGCTTGATCGAGATCGACCTCGATCCTCACTTCGCCGGCCTCGAAGCCCTCGAGAACGCCCCGGAAGCGCCGCCGGCCGTCGATGGCCTCAATGAGCTCGATTTTGGCCTCGTGGCCGGCCCAGTCCTCGAAGTCCGACGGGCGCACGAGCGGCCGGTCGATCCCGGGCGACGACACCTCGAGCCGGTAGCTGCCGCTCATGATGTCGTGCGCGTCGAAGAGCGGCGAAAGCTCGCGCGAGATGGCCTCGCAATCGTCGATCGTGATCGAGCCGCCGGGCCGCTCGGCCATGATCTGCAAGGTCTTACCGTCTTGGCCCGAAATTCTCACACGCACAAGCCGGAAACCGAGGTTCTCGAGCACGGGCTCCCCGAGCTCGGCGACCTTTGCCGCCAAGCCGGTCTCATGAAAGAAGCGGGCGCGCGAAGCCCCGTCCTCTTTGCTCTCGATATGCACCGAAATCCGCGCCGTCCTTCGCCGCGACCCGCGTTGCCAAAACAAAAAGAGCGGACCCGGCTGGGCCCACTCTCAGAGTTGAGATGATCATGAGCGAAATACTATTACGCCAAGATAACAGGTGTTGCAAGGGCGCTTTGGCGGCCCTTTGGCGGCTCCTCGGGCCTCAGGCCCGGATGAAGCGAAAGTAGTATCTGTGCCGGCCCTCCTCGAGCGCCTTTTTCTCATAGCGCGTCTGCGGCCAATCGGGGCCGCGCTCGCGCCAGTCGGCGGGGGAGGCCGCGGGCCAGCGGAAAGCGCAATGCCCGAGAACGCCCGCCAGGATCGTGCGCGCGTAGTCGCCGACATCGGTCGCAATGCGCAATTCAGCTCCGGGTTTCATGGCCCCGGCCAGAAGACCGAGCAGCGGCCCGGCGACGAGGCGGCGCTTCACGTGGCGCTTCTTCGGCCAAGGATCCGGAAACAGGATGAACACGCGTCCGAGAGAGGCTGCCGGCATCCACCTCAGCACGGGGCGGACGTCGTCGGGATGGATGAGAACGTTGTGACGTCCTTGCTCCTCGAGCGCTGATAGCGCCTTCGCGACGCCCTCCCCAAACGGCTCACAACCGATGATCCCAATCTCCGGGTGCCGGCTCGCCTGCCAGATCATGTGCTCGGCGCCACCGAATCCGATCTCGAGCCACACCTCACGAACTGGTGTGCCGACCCCCTCGGGGGGCCCCTTGCTCCGCGGGACAGCGTCCGGTTCGCCATGACTTGCGGCCATCGGGAGCAAGCCGGCCGGTGACGCGGGAGAGGCGGTTGCGATCGGCAGGCGGGACGCGCGTCGTGATCGCGCCGCCTCGGAAAAAAGATCGGTGAGCGGCTCGGGAGGCGGATCGGACAGGTCGAGCGAAAGAGACGGCAGGCGCTCGCGGACGAGCCGCTCCTGGCGCGCGGAGAATTTCCTGCCGCGCCGGCGCCCGAACGAGCGCAGCTCGAGCTCCGGCCGCCTATCCTCGATCCGGCGCATTGGCCTGCCGCGCTTCGTCCTGTTCAAATAACCGATCATCCGCAGGTCGGCGCGCCCAGTGCGGCCGACGTTCGGCCAGCCCGATCAGAGAGCGGCTTTGATCTTGTCGGCGATGTCGATCTTTTCCCACGAAAATCCGCCGTCGTTGTCTGGCCTGCGGCCGAAATGGCCGTAGGCCGCCGTGCGCGCGTAGATCGGCTTGTTCAAGTCGAGTTGCATGCGAATGCCGCGCGGGGTGAGATCCATGGTTTCGCCGAGCGCCGTTTCGATCCGTGCCTCCTCGGCTTGCCCCGTGCCATGGGTATCCACGTAAATCGACAACGGCTTTGCGACACCAATGGCATACGAGAGCTGGATCGTGCAGCGGCCGGCCACGCCCGATGCCACGACGTTCTTGGCGAGATAGCGCGCCGCATAGGCCGCCGAGCGATCGACCTTGGTCGGATCCTTGCCCGAAAAGGCCCCGCCGCCGTGGGGAGCCGCGCCGCCATAGGTATCGACGATGATCTTGCGCCCGGTGAGGCCGCAGTCGCCGTCGGGACCGCCGATGAAGAACTTGCCGGTCGGGTTGATGTGCCAGACCGTGTCCTTGCCGATCCAGCCCTCGGGGAGCGTCTTTCGCACATATGGCTCGATGATGTCGCGTACTTGGCGCGAGGACAGATTCTCGATCAGATGCTGATGCGAGACGACGATCTGCGTCACACCGACAGGCTTGCCGTCTTCGTAGCGCACGGTCACCTGGCTCTTCGAGTCGGGGCCGAGTTGCGCCGCATCGCCGGCCCTCGCCTTGCGTGCGCGGGCGAGATCCTCGAGAATCTTGTGGCTGTAATAGATCGGCGCCGGCATGAGATCCGGGGTCTCCCGGCAGGCATAGCCGAACATGATGCCCTGATCGCCCGCGCCTTCCTCCTGGTTGGTCGGCTGGTGAGCGTCGACACCTTGAGCAATATCAGCGGACTGGGGATGCAGGAGAACCTCGATGTTGGCCTTCTCCCAGTGGAAGCCCGCCTGCTCGTAGCCGATGTCGCGAATGGCCATGCGCGCGACGTGCGCGATCCAGTCCCTGGTGACGGTCTCGGGGCCCCTCGTCTCGCCGGCGATTACGACCCGGTTGGTGGTCGCCAGCGTCTCGCACGCGGCGCGGATGACCCACGGATCGAGGCCCGCCTTGGGGCCCTCGCGGTAGAAAAGATCGACGATCTCGTCGGAGATGCGGTCGCAGACCTTGTCGGGATGGCCCTCGGAAACGGATTCGCTCGTGAAAAGATACGATTTGCGTGCCACCCTCAACCCCATGTGCCGACGCTGGAAACCCGCAGGTTTCTTGCCGCCTTATCTCGCTGGGGTCAAGGCCGCGGCAGTGGCAAGGCCGCTATGCCGAGCGGTCCTCGATCGGGCCCAAAGCCGCCGCCGCGCCGATCGGATTGCCGAAGCCGGTCCGCCGGCTCAGGCCTTGTGATCCTCGCCGGCCAGCGCGCGCACAAGCTCGACGATCGAGCGGCGCACGCGGGCGTCGCTGAGTTTGACGAAAGCTTTGTTCAGCTCCAAGCCCTCGCGGCTGGAGAGGAACTCCACGACAAAGCTTTCGGTCGGGCGTTCCGCCAAGCCATGAGCGGACACATGCTCGGTGACCCCGACCGGCGCATCCTCATAGAAGAACTGCACCGGGACGCCGAGCACATGAGAGAGATCGAACAGCCGGCTCGCCCCGATGCGATTGACGCCCTTCTCGTATTTCTGGACCTGCTGGAAGGTGAGCCCCAGATGCTCGCCGAGCTTCTCCTGGCTCATGCCGAGCAGCATGCGTCTCAGACGCACACGGCTGCCGACGTGCGCATCAATCGGATTGGGGCGTCGTGAGTTCTTCTCCTCCGTGTCGCCATCCTCCTGCGCCTCTTCGTCCTTGGCCATATGTTAACCATCCGATGGAGCAAGCCGCGGTCGGGCGCTCAATTCCTAGGAGCACGCGACCCATGCGTCAACATTGACTCCAATACACTATTTCCAGCTTCGAGAGGCAATGCTCCTTGTGCTGCCTTTCGCGAGCATGCGCCGGGCGCATTCCGGAAGGCTGGCCGGCCTGTCATGCCCGTCGGCGCGCAAGTCCCAGGGCGAGGCCTGCGAGTATCAGCGCGTTGGCGACGAAAACCCAATCGCCCAGGCGAGAATAAACGGTCGCCGGCCGGGCAGCCGGGATACCCGTATCGATGACCCCGCGCTCGTTGAGCCCGAGCCTCCCTAAAACCCTACCGTCGGGATCAATAATACCAGAAATACCATTGTTCGCCGCACGAACCAGGGGCAGCCCTTCCTCGACGGCGCGCACGCGCGCCTGATGAAAGTGCTGGTACGGTCCGGTCGTGTCGCCGAACCAGCCGTCGTTGGTCACGTTGAACAACGCGCCCGGGCGCTCACGACCTTGAACGACGGCGCCTGGAAAGATGGCCTCGTAGCAGATGAGCGCACCCACGGGCGGCAACCCGTCAACCGGGAGCAGAGGACGCGGTGCGCGGCCTTGCGAGAAGCCGCCGCGCATGTTGGCGAGCTGCTCGAGGCCGATCGCCTCGAGCGTCCTTTGCAACGGCAGGTACTCGCCAAACGGAACAAGATGGATCTTGTCGTAGACGGCGGCAAGGCGACCGCCGGGACCGAACACCATGAGACTATTGTAAGCGCGCCACGCGCCGCCCGCCCCCGGCTCGACGCCGCCGCCCGCGCTCTCGCGCCTGAGCGCGCCAGTCATAAGGTAAGTCCCGCCGCCCAAGAGCCCGCCGATGGCCTCGAGCGCCTCGGGATGCTCGAGCGGCAGGAACGGCATCGCGGCTTCCGGCCATACAAGGTGGGTGATCGCGTCGAGGTCGTCGCGGCGTCCCCCCGCATCGTGGCGAGACAGCTCGATGTGGTCGCGGAAGATCGGGCCCTGCTTCTCGGGCCGCCACTTGTCGCGCTGCGGCACGCTCGGCTGAACGATCCTCAATCGTACACCGTCGAGCATCGGCACCGGATCTGCGGCCAGTCTCGCGGCGCCATAGCCGGCAAGCGCGATCAGCGGCAGAGCTGCAAGCGTGAGACCGGCCACTGCCTCTCGGCGTCGGTTGCCGGGCGGTGCATCTCCGGCCCCGACCAAGGGCGCCGAGAAGATGACGACCGACCACAGCGTCAAGCCATAGATCCCGAGCACCGCCGAGCCCTGCATCAGGGCCAGCGGATACGTGAGTGCGTAGCCGAGCGCATTCCAAGGAAAGCCCGTCAGGATATGACCACGCAACCACTCGGCGAGCGAAAGGGCGATCGCGAGAACGATCACGCGGGCTAGCCCCGGCCTCCAGACGAGGCGGGCGGCGGCCGCGGCCGCTGCGTAAAACAGGGCGAGTCCGGCCGGCAATAGCGTCACGGCGAACGGTAGCGCCCAGCCGAATTTCTCGCGCTCGACGAGGAATGCCGCGCCGACCCAGAACAAGCCGGCGAGAAAATAGCCGAAGCCGAACCACCAGCCTGCGACGGCCGCGGCACGCACCCCTTCTCCCGATACGGAAGGCGCGCTTTCAACGTGACGCGAGGACGGAATGGGGCACGACCCGTCGATCAGCCACACGAGCACGGGGAGCGTGAGGAACAGTGCCGGCCAGGCGTGAAAGGGTGCGAGCGCCAGCACCGAAAGGGCGCCGGCGGCGAAGGCGAAACCGGCCCCACGCCAGCCGCGAGCCCCTGTTACGAGGGCCCGCAAACCGCTCAGGAAATCCGCTCGCGCGAGCTCACTCTGGAGTCGGAGGCTATGCTCTGGTGCCACCTACACCTCAGCTCTGGGTCGCACCCGGCGCAGCCGGTCCTTCGGCGCCCGGGCGCGGCTTGTGGATCTTGAGCTTTTTCACCCGCCGCAGGTCGGCGTCCAGCACCTCGAACTCGACGCCGGAAGGATGACGCACGAGCTCGCCGCGGGCCGGAACCCGGCCGACTATCGCGAATACGAGGCCGCCCAACGTGTCAACTTCGGCTTCCTCCTCGGGCGTCAAGAGCTTCAAGCCGAGGTGCTCCTCGAGCTGCTCGACGGGCGTTCGAGCCGAGGCGACCAGTCCGAGCTTCGGATCATTGGTGATATGGGCGGCCTCGGCTTGATCGTGCTCGTCCTCGATGTCGCCGACGATCTGCTCGACGAGATCCTCGATGGTGACGAGGCCGTCGGTGCCGCCGTACTCATCCACCACGAGCGCCATGTGGATCCGCGTCGTCTGCATGCGAATGAGAAGGTTGGTGGCCGGCATGGACGGAGGCACATAGAGCACCGGGCGGCGGATCTTGGCGACCGTGACCGGGCGCGTTAGGTCGAGACGCTCGACTTGCGGCCGCGTGAGATCGACCTCGCTCTTGACGCGCTCGCTGTCGCGGGCCTCGGGGCGCGCCTCCCCGCGCCGGCGCGGTTCGGCCGGGGGCCGGCCCGCTGCCTCCGCCGTCAGCCAGCGGAACAGGTCCTTGATATGGATCATGCCGCGCGGATCGTCGAGCGTGTCGTGGAAGAGGGGAATGCGCGAGACGCCAGCCTCCTCGAAGGTGAGAACCAGCTCGCGCAGCGGCGCACTCTCGTCGACGGCGATGATGTCGGCACGCGGCACCATGATCTGCTCGACGCGAGAGGCGCCGAAGCGCAGAAGCCGCAGGAGCATTTCCCGCTCCGCCGCCGAAAACACGCCGGCAGCCCGCGCTTCCTCCTTCAGCCCATCCTCGAGCAAGTCGCGGAGGCTCTTGCGCCCCTTGAGCCCGAGGCGACCCCGTAGCATGGCGAGCCAAGCGGCAAATCTCGAGCCGTGCTGGCTAGCGGCGGCGGTGAAGTCCGGATTTCTTTGTGAAGGTACGGTCTCCATTCGAGCTCAGGGTCTAGTGTGGCGGTTCAGAAATTCCCGTTTCCCTCGCGGCAGGGGCGTGAGGGAACTTCTGAACCAAAGCCACACTAGCAAGTCCATGATTCTAATGTCCCTTATGAACCCGAAGCTCGTGAACGCGAGTGCCGCAAGGTATGTGCGAGCTTCGGGCTCGGGACACTAGCGCGTTTCAATGCGCGGGGGCGAGTCGCAATGCGATCTCCGTCTCGCGGCGCAAGGTAGGGGCTCGCAACGCCGAGACCGTCGAGGATCTCGACCTCGAGCCGCTCCATCTCCTTGGCCTCCGCCTGCGAGCCGTGATCGAAGCCCAGGAGATGCAAGAGACCGTGGATGACGAGATGCTGGAGGTGATGAGCGGGCGCAATGCCGAGCTCGGCCGCCTCGCGGGCGATGGTCCCTTCTGCGAGCACGATATCGCCCAAGCCCGTCACAGGGCCGAGCCGTGCGCCGGCCGGCCGCCGGGACGGGAAGGAGAGAACGTTGGTCGCGCTGTCCTTGCCGCGGTACGTCCTGTTGAGGCGGCGAACCGTTTGATCGTCGCTCAAGGCGATGCAAGCCTGCGCCGGACCGGTGCCTTTGAAACGCTCATGGCGAGCCAGCGCCTCGCCTGCAGCCACAGCGAGCCCCCCGGCAGGTCCGAACTGTGACCAATCCCCTGCATCCTGCACGATCTCTAGGGTCAACCAACGGGGGGCGCTCCGGTGCTTGGCCGCGGCCCTCCGACTGTCCGGTGGATCGCCCATCTCAGCGCTGCCTCCCGCCGCCGCGATCGTAAGCCTCGACGATCTTGGTGACGAGATCGCGGCGCACGACGTCGGCGCTCGTGAAACGCACGGCCACGATCCCGGCCACGCCCGCGAGGAGCCGCACCGCCTCCTCGAGACCGGAGGCCATCCCGGGCGGCAGGTCGATCTGGGAGGGATCGCCCGTGACCACCATCTTCGAGTTCTCGCCGAGCCGGGTCAGAAACATCTTCATCTGCATGCTGGTCGTGTTTTGCGCCTCGTCGAGGATGACGAACGCATTGGAAAGCGTGCGCCCGCGCATGAACGCCAAGGGCGCGATCTCGATCACGCCCTGTTCGAGGTCGCGCTCGACCTTTTCCGGCGGCAGGACATCGTAAAGGGCGTCGTAGAGCGGCCTCAAGTAAGGGTCGACCTTCTCGCGCATGTCGCCCGGCAGGAAGCCCAAGCGCTCTCCCGCCTCGACCGCCGGCCGGGACAGGATGACCCGCTCGACCACGCCGCGCTCGAGGCAATGGGCGGCGTAAGCGACGGCAAGATACGTCTTGCCGGTGCCGGCCGGGCCGAGGCCGAACACCAGATCTACGTTCTCGAGGGCGCGAATGTAGGCACTTTGGACCGGCGTCCGCCCCTTGACGACACGGCGGCGCGTCGCGATCTGCGCCTGGCCGTCGGTGGCGCCGTCCTCGGCGCGCGCGTGGCGGATCAGGCCATCGAAATCGCCGGCGCCGATTTGCTCACCCTTGGCGACGCGGCCGTAGAGATCCTCGAGCACCTCGCGTGCAATGGCGCAGGCCGTTTCCGGGCCGTTCAATATCACGACGTTGCCATGCGCATGAGCCTCGATCCCCAATCGGTCCTCGATCAAGGCGAGGTGCGCGTCGTACTCTCCCAGCAGCCGCGTCAAATGGCGGTTGTCCTCGAAGGGAACCACGAAGCGCTTGTTGGGGGCCTGCGGCTTTGGTGCTCGCCCCGAACCCGGCACCGGCTGCCCGCGAAATCCTGTCAAATTGCGGTCTCCAGAGGTCTCGAGCAGCTCGAATCACCGGCGCCCGAGGCCTCTATAATAGGTCGGCCGGGCCGCGAATCAAATTGGTGATCCCAGCCCATGCTGGTTAACAGCCGATTATAGAGGAGAAATGACGCCGGAAAGGCTGTTCGCGGCGGCGCACGAGATTTCGACGGGCACGATGCGCCCGAGCCATGCGGCGTCCGCCTCGGCATGAACGAGCTGAAGATAAGGCGAGCGGCCGACGAGCTGGCCTGCGTGGCGGCCGGGCTTCTCGAACAGCACCGGCACCGTCCGGCCGACGCAGGAGGCATTGAACCTGGTCTGCTGGCTATCGAGCAGCTCCTGCAGCCGGGCGAGGCGCCGGCTCTTGATCTCGTCCGGGATCTGGTCGCTCATGTTGGCCGCCGGGGTTCCGGGCCGCGGGCTGAATTTGAACGAGAAGGCCTGGGCAAAGCCGACCTCGCGCACCACGTCGAGGGTTGCTTCGAACTCGCTGTCGCTTTCCCCGGGGAAGCCGACAATGATGTCCGTCGACAGCGCGATGTCGGGGCGGGTGCGGCGGATGCGCTCGACGAGGCTCAAATAGCCCCGTGCCGTATGCTTGCGGTTCATGGCGGCGAGGATGCGGTCGGCACCGGCCTGGAACGGTAGGTGCAGGAACGGCATCAGCTTGGGCTGGTCCCGATGCGCGGCAATGAGATCGTCGCTCATATCGTGCGGATGGCTGGTCGTGTAACGCAGCCGCTTGAGGCCGTCGATGCTTGCCAGGTGGCCGATCAGCTTGGCCAGCGGCCACGGCCGGCCGTCCGGGCCTTCGCCGTGATAGGCGTTGACGTTCTGGCCGAGGAGCGTGATTTCCTTCACGCCGCGCTCGACGAGGCGGCACGCCTCCTCGGCGAGCTCGGCGACGGGCCGCGAATACTCCATGCCCCGCGTATAGGGGACGACGCAGAACGTGCAAAATTTGTCGCAGCCTTCCTGGACGGTGAGAAACGCGGTCGGCCCGCCGATCGTGCGCCGCTTCGGAAGCTTCGAGAACTTGTCCTCTTCCGGGAACGCCGTCTCGACGATGCGGCCTTCGGCCTTTCGGCGGCGGAGAAGCTCGGGCAGGCGGTGATAGCTCTGCGGACCGACGACGAGATCGACGACGGGAGCCCGATGGACGATCTCGGCTCCCTCGGCCTGCGCGACACATCCAGCGACCGTGACGACAGTGTCATTGCCGGCCTTGCGCCGCGCGTCCTTGACTTGGCGGATGCGTCCCAGTTCCGAGTAAACCTTCTCGGCCGCCTTCTCGCGAATATGGCAGGTGTTGAGGATGACGACGTCGGCATCCTCGATCGCGCTTGTCGCGGAATAGCCGTGCCCCACGAGCGCTTCCGTCATGCGCTCGGAATCGTAGACATTCATCTGGCAGCCGAAGGTCTTAACGAAAACCTTCTTGGCGCCCGGCTCGGCGCCGTCGTCAGTCGTCTCGCCCGGGCCATAAGAAGTGTTGTCCACGGCGCACCCAAGAAGCACGGTCGTCGCTGAGCTCTCGCGGATTGCCACGCAACCCGGCGTCCCCATCTTGCTGCATTGCAGCATCAACGCCCGGATTTGTCCAGATCGCTGTTTAGGCCTCAGAAAAACAGAGTTACTGCCATTTCGTGCTCGGCCGCCTTGGCGGGACTGCCTTACGCAGCTCCTCGGCCGGCGCGGCTATCAGAATGGGCGTATCGGCCGGCCGCGCCCTCAAGACGCGCACCACGTGCTCGCGCACCTCCTCCTCGCTCTTGCGGGCGAGGTCCTTGCGGTCGGCGAAGTTGGCAAGCGGCACCGCCGGACCGATGCGGACGTAAACGTCGAGCGGACCCGCCTTGAGCAGCTGCCAAGCGTGGCTCTGCATCCCCATGTCCCCATACCAGCCGACGAGCGGCCGGTCGGCGCGGCCGAACGGCACGCCATGGAGACGCGTATAGACGAGCGACACCGTCTGCACGACGGCGTCCGCCACCTCCATCTCCGGGACGGCTGACGGCTTGGCAGCGGCGAACAACGATGTCTTGAATGGGAGCACGCGGTTGCCGTCACTCGAGGTCCCCTCGGCGAACAGCACGACGGTGTCGCCGGCCGCGAGACGGCGCACGATCTCGTCGGCCGTCTCGCCCACGGCACGGCGCCGCCCGCGATCAATGAACACCGAGCGCTGCAGGCGCGCGAGCGCCGACACGAATGGCCAGCTTGCCACCTCCTTTTTGGCGACAAACGAGACCGGCGCCACCGCCGACAGCACGGGGATGTCGAGCCACGAGGTGTGGTTCGAGACGAGCAGCACGGGCCTGCCGGACGCGACCTCGCCCTCGATCGTCAGTCTCACGTCGACGAGGCGACAGACTTGGCGGTGGTACCAATGGGGGAAGCGGCGCGCGGCTTTGCTCGAGAGGCGCAAGAGCAGCGCCTGCACCGGCATCAACGGGACCGTGAGCAAGAAGAAGGCCGCAAGGATGGAGCCGGCTCTCACAGTTCCCATCTGCGCGCTCCCTAGTGTGGCGATTCAGAAGTTCCCCTTTCCCTCGCGGCTGGGGCGTGAGGGAGCTTCTGAACCGCCACACTAGCCTTTCGAGGCTTCAAGATGATCTCTTCTTGCGATCGAGGGCCACGCCGTAGAGCTCGAGGCGGTGGCCGACGAGCTTATATCCATGGTCACGGGCAATGCGATGCTGCAGCTTCTCGATGTCCTCGTTGCGGAACTCGATGACGCGGCCGGTCGTGAGGTCGATCAGATGGTCGTGGTGTCTCCGCGCCGCCGCCTCGTAGCGGCCGCGTCCGCGGCCGAAGTCATGGCGCTCGAGAATACCCTTGGCGAAGAATAGCTTGAGCGTTCGGTATACCGTCGAAAGAGAGATGCGGTTGTCGGCTTCGTGGGCTCGCCGGTGGACCTCCTCGACGTCGGGATGATCGCGCGCTTCGGACAGCACGCGAGCGATCACCCGGCGCTGCCCGGTCATCCGCAACCCCTGCTTCACGCAGAGCCGCTCGATGCGGGTGTGGCTCTCGTCGTGTGAGCCGGGCATAGCGTGCGTCGATCTCGGGTTGGAGCGTGCTCGTCGGCTTATAGGTGACGCGATGGCGCCCGTCCACCCGCCCACTTGCCGTTCGCTCCCTGCGTGCGAGAGCGGTCCGGCCGGGTCGCTGCGCTCAGGCGCAGATCGCTCTAAATTGCCAGCGCCAGCGTCAACGCATCGACGCACGCCCCACCCTGGCGCTGGTAGTAGCCGGTGCGGCGGCCCGCGGTCTTGAACCCTAGCCCGCGATAGAGCGCCACGGCCGCCTCGTTGTCAGCGGCAACCTCGAGAACCAGGCGCTTGGCGTCGGCACGGGCGGCGGCGCGCACCAAGCCCTCGACGAGGCGGCGGCCGAGCCGCCTGCGCTGCCATTCCGGAGCGACACCAATCGAAAGGATCTCGGCCTCGTCCGCCGCAATTTGCCCGAGCACGAACCCGGCCGTTACCTTGGGGGTTCCGATGAGCGCGACCAGCGCCGCCGCTCCAGGGTGATCGAGCAGCGAGCCGATGCTCTGAGCATCCCAGGACGGGTCGAACAGGCGCTGGTGGAGAGCGGCGATGTCGGCCGCACGGTCGGGGCCTGCCCACAGCAGACTGACGAGTTTGGGATCGATTGGCTTGGCAACGGCTGTCATGAGACCCTCGCCAGAGATGTGCCCGTTTGCGGCTTGGCGTCCGGCGGCCGCAGGTAGATGGGGCGGAGCGGCGCGGGCTGCGGCTCGAGGCCGATCGCCATCCAGACGAGCGCGGAAGCCTCGGGCTCGAGCCCGGGACGGCGGGCAGTTGCCGCACGTCCGCCGGCCGCAGCGGCAGCAGCGACCGCGCCGGCACCCGAGCCCGCCACGACGACGGGGCCGCTGCCGCCCAGGCGTGCGGCCTCCGCGATCGTCAGCAACAGCGGGGCGGACCTCTCGTCACGGCCGCCATTGGCGAACAGCTGGACGTAGACCTCGCCACGGCGGGCATCGACGGCGATCATCAGATCCTCGCGCTCGCTCTTCCGGGTCTCGGCGCCGGCCGCCCACGCCATGACGGCAAGGCTCGAAGCGCCGATGATTGGCGCGCCCGTCGAAAGCGTCAAGGCGCGCGCCGCCGCGATGCCGATCCTCGTCCCGGTGAACGTGCCGGGGCCGGCCGTCACGGCGATGCGGTCGAGTTCCGCGAAGCCGAGCCCTGCGCCTGCCATCGCCCGGCGCATCATCGGCATCAGCGCCTCCGCATGGCCCGTCTGCCGGCGCTCGAAGACCGCCTCTATCCGGGCGCGACCATCGCCCATGTCGCGGCCAACCGCCACCGAGCACGCGCCAAAGCAGGTGTCGAACGCGAGGATATTCATGGCGGGCGAGCCTATACCGGCGGCGAGGGACTTGCATCAGCGAGATTTGGCGAACAACCCGCACAATATCCTTGCCGCCTCCTCGAAGGTGAGGCGCGCCGAACGCGCAAACACTCCGGACGGGGTGTCGAGGAAAGGTCGGGCGTGCCCGTCGAGGCGGGCGGACATGGGCTGCCTGAGGATGTTGAAAACGGGGAGCCAACAAAAAACCCCGCCGGGAGGGCGGGGTTCCGGCCTCGTCTTGGCCATGGTCAAACCGCCTGGACCTCCTGCACCTCGGGACAAAAGTGGCGGAGCAGGTTCTCGATGCCGTGCCTCAAGGTCGCGGTCGAGCTCGGACACCCGGAGCATGCCCCGCGCATGTGGAGGTAAACGACGCCCTCGCGATAGCCCGAGAAGGTGATGTCGCCGCCATCCTGCGCGACGGCCGGGCGCACCCGCGTCTCGAGAAGCTCCTTGATTGTCGTGACGATGTCCTCGTCCTTGGGATCGTAGGAGCCGCCCGCGGCGTCGTTGGCGTCGGCCTCGACGGCCGCCGCGCCCGACAGGTAATGATCCATGATGGCACCCAGCACCATGGGCTTCAGGTGCTGCCACTCGCCGCTGCCCTTGGTCACGGAGATGAAATCCGCCCCGAGGAACACCCCCTGGACCCCGTCGATCTCGAACAGCCGCCGTGCCAAGGGCGAAATCGAGGCATCGCTCTTCGAGCGGTAGTCGGCCGTGCCGTCCTCGAGCACAGGCCGGCCAGGAACGAATTTAAGCGTTGCGGGGTTGGGCGTCGCTTCCGTTTGGATGAACATGGTGCTTGCGCCTCTGTCTTGTGCGGTGGCGGCGACCGGCCCACGGACGCCGCACTCGATCCGCCAATTTAGAATTCTTCTACAAGATAGGTTCGGCCTCGGCGAAAGTCGAGCCCCTGCCTCAGGATTTGGCCTCACGCGAGCGCCACGATATCCTCGAGCGCCAGATTCCCGGGGACGATCGTGATCGGGATCGGGAACGTGCCGGCCGCCTTTCCCGCAGCGAGCGAGGAGACGAGCGGGCCGGGCCCTTGGGGATCGGTGGCCGCGCCGAGCACGAGGATCGCGACATCCTCGTCCTCGTTGATCGTCCTCATGATCTCCTCGGACTTGATGCCCTCGCGAATGACCTCCTCACATGGGATGCTCTCAAAACCTGCGAGGTTAAGCTTGCGGCGGAACAGGCGGAAAAGCGCTTTGGCCTTATTCGTCTCCTCCTCGAGCTGCACCTGGCGAACGCCGACCCAATGCTGGAATTGCTGCGGCTCTATGACGTAGAGCATCAGGATCAAGCCCGACGAATGCAGGATCCGGCTCGCCGCGTAGTAGAGTGCGTTGTCCACCTCCTGGCTCTCGTCGACGATGAGCAGGAACTTGCGGGCGTGACCGGCCTCGAACGACCGGCGCTGCTTGAAGCTTGTCATGGGAACCGATGCTGCCACGTGATTCTCGGCGTCACAACACGGCAGATGGGCGATCGGTGTCCGGCGCTCCGGGTCGGACACCATGAAAGCGTGGGACAGCCGTGTCAGACCCGGAGGGTCTGCCAGGGCTTTGCATCACGAACGGATAAAGCCGACGATGTCCTTGACCTCGTTCACGATTGGCGTCGCGATGGCGCGGGCACGCCGGGCGCCGTCGGCGAGCACGCGGTCGATCTCCGCAGGGTCCCCCATCATCCGCCTCACCGTATCGCCGAGCGGCTCGAGGCGCGCGACCGCGAGCTCGGCCAAGGCCTTCTTGAAGCTCGAGAACTGAGCGCCGCCGAACTCCTTGAGGACGTCGGGTTTGGATCTGCCGGCGAAGGCGGCATAGATGCCGACCAGATTTTCGGCCTCGGGACGGCCGCCGAGACCTGTCTCATCGGATGGCAGCGGCTCCGGGTCCGTCTTTGCCTTCTGGATCTTCTTGGCGATGGTATCGGCGTCGTCGGTCAGGTTGATGCGTGAGAGGTCGGACGGGTCCGATTTCGACATCTTCTTCGTGCCGTCCCTCAAGCTCATGACGCGCGCCGCGGGCCCCGTGATGACGGGCTCGGGCTGAGGAAAGAAGAGCCCATCGGCGTAGCCGGCCGTCCCAATCTCGCCCTTGAAGTCGTTGTTGAATTTTTGCGCGATGTCGCGCACGAGCTCGATGTGCTGCTTCTGGTCCTCGCCGACCGGCACGTGGGTCGCGCGATAGGCGAGGATGTCGGCCGCCATCAGGTTCGGATAGGCGTAGAGGCCGACGGAGGCGTTCTCGCGGTCCTTCCCCGCCTTCTCCTTGAACTGGGTCATGCGGTTGAGCCAGCCCAAGCGCGCGACGCAATTGAAGATCCAAGCGAGCTCCGCGTGCTCGGGCACTTGGCTCTGGTTGAACAGGATGCTCCTCTTGGGATCGAGGCCCGAGGCCATGTAGGAGGCCGCGACGAGACGAATGGCTTGTCTCAGCTCCTCGGGCTCCTGCCAAACCGTGATCGCGTGCATGTCGACCACGCAATAAATGCACTCGCGCGACTTCTGCATCTCGATCCAGGCCAGCATGGCGCCGAGATAGTTGCCGAGATGCAGGCTGCCCGTAGGCTGCATGCCCGAGAACACGCGCTCTTTGAACGGCATGGACGAGATCCTTCGAAGCGGCGCGGGTTATGGCGTGGCGGAGCTTGTATGGCGGTTCAGAAGTTCCCCTTTCCCTCGTGGCTCGTGTCGTGAGGGAGCTTCTGAACCAAAGCCATACTAGCAAGTCAATTATTCTAGTGTCCCTTATGAACCCGAAGTTCGCAAATGCGGTTGCCGCAAGGTGTGTGCGTACTTCGGGTTCGGGACACTAGCGGCGCAAGCTCTAACCCGTCTTCCGACCGGCACAAAGCCACGCTCAAGGCGCGGTGCTTAAGGCGCCGCCCGATCCTGAGCGCTGTGCCACACTCTGATGATCTGCAGCTCATTGCCGTTGAAGCGATACCAGACGACAAGGCGGGTGCCGGGAACCCAGGTCTCCCAGATGTCCTTCTCGGGGATGTACTTGCCGGTGCGAGGATGGACGGCAAGGAAGCTTTCGAGAAACGCGTCAAGCCGCGCCTTGAGACGGGCGGCGGCTTGCGGCGCGTTGTGGGAGATCAGGTAGTCGAGCTGGGATTCGAGATCATGGGCGGCGCCAAGGTCGAGGATAATCCTCATTGGCCCGCCGCTTTGAGCTTCTCATCGAGACGTGCTTTGAGGTCGGCGTAGGGAATACCTTCGCCGCGATCGAGTCGAGCGACGGCGTTGTCGATCGCAGCCTTCTCGTCATCGGAAAGGCTGGCATAGACCGTGGTCGTGCCGACGGCATGGGAGGCGGCGGCGAGGAAGTCCTCGAAGGCGTCCTCCGACATAGCCTCAATCAACGGTGCAATGCGCTCGATGCGTGTCATAGTAAAAATTATAGCACACGCCCGCCCAGAATGGCGGCTCAGAAGTTCCCTATTCCGTTGCGGCTTCCTCGTGAGGGAACTTCTGAACCAAAGCCATGACTTGCAAGTCTAAGGTTCTAGTGTCCCTTATGAAACCGAAGTTCGCAAATGCGGTTGCCGCAAGGTGGGTGCGAACTTCGGGTTCGGGACACTAGTTGGCACGGCCGGTCACGCCTCAAACCTACCCGATCGGCGGCGTCAGGACGGCACTATTTCCGCTTGAAGGCGGAGGAGACCTGACCGAGGCGCGCCGCGCCGGTCATCTGCGCGGCAGCGAAGTAGAGCGCGCACCCGAAGGAGACGAGGACCGCGAGGGCTGAGAAGCGCACGATCAAGCCCTTGCTTTCGATCAGCCACGGCGCGAGCGCCCCTGCCGCCCACCACAGTCCGCCGCCCATGACCAGGCTCGAGACCGCGATCATCGGCAGCGTGCGCTTCAAGCGCGCGTCGGCTTCAAAATGATTGTGGCGCGCGAGCCCGCGCCAGAGCAGCAGCGCGTTCATCCAGCCGCCCGCCGTCGTCGCCACCGCGATGCCGAGATGGGGCATCCAACCGAGCTGGCGAAAAAGGAAGAAGAGCCCGATCGAGCCGAGCGTATTGGCGGTCAAGCTCCAGACCGCATAGCGCATCGGCGTCTGGGTATCGTGACGGGCAAAGAACGCCGGCGAGAATACTTTGATCAGAACAAACGCAGGCAGACCGAGCGCAAAGATCGCGAGCGCGTTGGCTGTGAAAGGAGTGTCCGCCGCCGTATAGGCCCCGCGCTCGAAGAGCACCGAGACGATCTCTGTCGGAATAATGGCGAGCGCCACCGCGGCGGGACCGGTGAGCATCATCGCGAACTCGAGCGAGCGGTTCTGACTGTCCATGACGGCGGCGTGGTTGCCGCCTCGCAAGTGCCGCGACATCTCGGGCAATAGCACGACGCCGATCGCGATGCCGACGATCGCCAACGGCAGCTCGTAGATGCGGTCGGCGTAATAGAGATGCGAGACGGCACCGTCCTGCAGCGAGGCGATCATGGTGCCGATGGCGATGTTGATCTGCGTGATGCCGCCCGCGACGACGCCCGGAATGCCGAGCGCGACGAGGCGCTTCATGCTCTCGCTCCAGCGCGGGCGGGTGAGCTTGAGCCAGAAGCCGTTGCGGCGCACTCCATCCAAGAGCAGTGCGAGCTGCAGGATGCCGGCAGCGAAGACGCCCCACGCTAGTATGATGCCGGCCGCCGGCTCGTTGCGATAGCCGAGCGCGATCGAGGCCGTCATCGCGCCCGCCAGCACGAGGTTGAGGATGATCGAGACCGACGAGCTTTCGACAAACTTGCCGAACGTGTTCAAGACGCCCGACAAGAGCGCCACGAGCGACATGCACAAGAGATACGGAAACGTGATCCGCGTCAGCAACACCGCGAGATCGAACTTCTCCGGCGTATCCGCGAAGCCCGGCGCCAGGAGATACATGAGCCACGGCATCGCGATCATGCAGAGCGCGGACAACAGCACGAGGATGAAGACGAGGCCGGCCATCGCTTCCTCCGCGAACAGGCGGGCGGCCTCGCGGCCCTCGCCCTCGAGCTTGCCTGCGAAAAGGGGGATGAACGCCGAGTTGAAGGCGCCTTCGCCGAACAGGCGCCGGAACAAGTTCGGAAAGCGGAAGGCGACGTAGAACGCGTCCGCGACGGGGCCGGTGCCGAGCACGGCGGCGGCGAGAATGTCGCGGACGAAGCCGAGCACCCGGCTCAAGAGCGTCAGGCCGCCGACGGTGGCGAAGGCGCGGTAGAGCTTCATGGACCGCAGCGGTAGCGGAGAGCGAAGGGGAGGGCAAGGCGGATCGCGAGCGGCCGAACGTCGGCGAGAAGAGCGGCGGATCGGGGAGTGGACGCGCGATGGCGGCGGCAACCGGCGAGGCGGCGATCGTGATCGATTGTCATGGGCGGAATGGACTTCTTGTTGCCGTTCGATATGGTGACGGTCCCGCCCAGGGGGGGCGGGCGACGCAGAGAAGGGCACGTGCATGTTCCCGATCGGGGACGACAACACCGGACGTAGAACGCTTCCCGTCGTCACCTATGTCCTGATTGCGTTGAACGCGGCGATCTTCCTCCTGGAGCTGAACGGCGGCGACGCGTTCATCGAGCGGTGGGCCTTCATTCCCGCCCGCTTCAGCGCCGACCCGGCGGCCGAGGCGCCGACGATCCTGAGCGCCATGTTCATGCACGCCGGCTGGCTGCATCTCATCGGCAACATGCTCTACCTGTGGATCTTCGGCGACAACGTCGAGGATCGCTTCGGCCCCGTGAAATTCACGATCTTCTATCTGCTGTCGGGGCTTGCCGCGACATTCGCTCAATACGCGGTCAACGGCGGCTCGAGCGTGCCCAACGTCGGCGCGTCGGGAGCCATCGCCGGCGTCCTCGGCGCCTACATCCTCATGTTCCCAAAGGCCCGCGTCGACGTGCTGCTCGGCCGCCAGGTGGTCGCCATGCCGGCGTTCCTCGTGCTCGGCTTCTGGATCGTGCTGCAGCTCTTCAGCGGGGTCGGTTCGATAGCTTACACCGATGAATCGGCGGACATGGGAGGTGTCGCCTACATGGCCCACGTCGGCGGCTTCGCGGCCGGGCTCGTGCTCACGCTCCTGTTGCGCGGCCGGCCCGACCGCGACATGACAGCCTGATCACGGCACAGGTCACTGGCCAGCGTCCGCCGCGACCTCTGGCGCCGGCCCCGCGAGCGCCCTCTCGAGGTGCTCCCTGAGCGCCGTCTGGCGCGCTTCGCTCGCGACCTTCTTGCCCGTGAGATCGGTCACGTAGAACACGTCGACGGCCTTTTCTCCGAACGTCGTGATGTGGGCCGAGTTGATGTCGAGCGAGAGGTCCGAAAGGGTGCTCGTGAGGTCGTAGAGCAGGCCCGTGCGGTCGCGGCCGGCCACCTCGATGACGGTGTAATCGTCGGAAAGCGCGTTGTTGACGATCACCTCGGGCTCGACGGTGAACGCCTCGATGCGAGGGCTCGGCGGCCGGCGCGATTGCAGCAGCGTGCTCAAGTGCACCTCACCCTTCAAGAGCCTCTCGATCGTCTCGCCGATACGCCGGGCGCGGCGGCTCTCGTCCTCGTCGAGATCGAATTCGCGGGCCAAAAGGAAGGTATCGAGGGCGAATCCATCGCGTGTCGTCGTGATGTGCGCGCCGGCGATGTTGGCGCCGTTGGCGGCGCAGGCGCCGGCGAACAGCGCCAAGAGCCGCGGGTGGTTCGGGGCGAAAACGGTGAGCTCGGTGATGGCGGTGAAGGCATCCGTCCTGAAATCCGTCGCCAGGGCCTTGCCTTGGCTCTCGGCCCGGCGCAGCAGCCGGGCGTGGTCGGCCTGCTTCTTGGGATCGGTTCTGAGCCAGTAGTCCGGGTAATGCCGTCCGATGAACCTCTCAACGTCCTCCGCTGGCCAGTCGCCAAGCGCGGCGCGAAACTCGTCCTGGGCTTCCGCGACGAGCTGCCGGCGCTCGATTTGGGTGTGACCGCCGGAGACCAAGAGCTCGGTCTCGTTGTAGAGGCTGCGCAAGAGCTGGCCCTTCCAGCCGTTCCACACGCCGGGGCCCACGGCGCGGATGTCGGCGACGGTGAGCAACAGGAGAAGCTTGAGGCGCTCTGGACTCTGCACGATGTTGGCGAAGTCGCGCACGGTCCTGGGATCGGCAATGTCGCGGCTCATGGCGATGTTGCTCATCACCAGGTGGTGCTCGATGAGCCAAGCCACTGTTTCGGTCTCGGCCGGCGAAAGTCCGAGCCGCGGACAAAGCTCCCGCGCGACACGGGCGCCGACCAGGGAGTGATCCTCGGTGCGCCCCTTGCCGATATCGTGCAGGAACGCGGCGACGTAGAGCGCACGGCGGTTCTGAATAGTCTTGATGAGCACGGTCGAGAGCGGCAGCTCCTCGGCGGCGCCGCCGCGCTCGATGTCGGTCAGCATGCCCACCGTGCGGATGAGGTGCTCGTCGAGCGTATAGTGGTGGTACATGTTGAACTGCATCATCGCGACAGCGCGCCCGAACTGGGGGATGAAGCGGCCGAGGATGCCGGCCTCGTTCATGCGCCTCAGCGTCGACTCGGGGTTGACATGCCCGGTCAGCAGCTCGAGGAAAATACGGTTGGCCTCGGGATCGGCGCGCAGCTTGTCGTCGACCAAGCGGAACGACCGGCGAAGCTGGCGAATGGCGTCGGGGTGCAGGAACGTGTTGGTGTGCTCGGCCTGGGCGAAGAAGCGGATGAGGTTCAAGGGATCGCGTTTGAAGAGGTCGGGGTCGGCGATGTTGATGCGGCCGTTGTCGACGCGGAAGTCGGTGCGATCGCGAATCTGGCGCCTGAGCCTCCAGGAGAGCGGATTGAGCAGCATATTGAGCCCCGGATAGCTCTTGAGCTGCTGCATCTCGAGCGCCGAGCAGAGGATCGTCGTCAGATCGCCGACGTCCTTGGCGACCAGGAAGTAGTGCTTCATGAAACGCTCGACCGCGCGCATGCCGCCGTGACGCTTGTATCCGAGCCGCTCGGCCATCACGGGCTGCCACTCGAAGGTCAGGCGCTCCTCTGCGCGGCCGGTCAAGAAGTGGAGGAAGCAGCGCACCGTCCACAGAAAATCCTCGCACTTGCGGAACGTTCGCACTTCCTCGGCCGTGAAGATCCCTGCTTCCAGCGTGGCGGGGCCCACCTCGTGGCCGAACAGACACTTCGACAGCCAGTGCAGAGTGTGCAGGTCTCTCAGGCCCCCCTTGCCGTCCTTGACGTTGGGCTCGACCTTGTAGCGGCTCTCGCCCGCCCTCAAGTGGCGCTCGGCTCGCTCGGCCATCTTGGAGTCGACGAAAGCGCGCTCGGACCCCTTGACGACCTCGGAGCGAAAGCGCTGCTCGAGCTCCGCGTACAGCTGCGCATCGCCATGGATGAGCCACATGTCGAGGAGGGCGGTCCGGATCGTGATGTCGGCCGACGCGAGCTTCAGGCACTGATCGACGGTGCGGGTCGCGTGGCCGACCTTGAAGCCCAGGTCCCACAGCATGTAGAGCATGAACTCGGCAACGCTCTCGCCCCACGGCGTCTGCTTGTAGGGGAGCAGGAACAGGAGATCGATGTCGGAGCCCGGCGCCAGCATCTCGCGGCCGTAGCCGCCGGTCGCCACGATCGCCATGCGCTCGGCGTCGGAAGGGTTCGTTGCCCGATAGACATGGGCAACGCTGTAGTCGAAGAGGAGACGAACGAGCTCGTCCTGGAAGCGCGCCAGCCCGGTCGCGCAGCGCCGCCCGTTTCCGTCCGCCTCGAGCTGCTGGCGCGCGGTCGCCCGCGCCGACTTCACCAGCGCCTTCAGCCGGTCGCGAACCGCGGGGCGCGCCTCCGCCGCGCTGCCATGCGCATTGAACAGCGCGGTCAGCTCGAGACGAAGCTCGTGCGGCTCGAAGTAGGGAGCTGGCGGCAGGCTCAAGGTATCCATGATTCGCCAGTCTAGTATGGCGGTTCAGAAGTTCCCCACCACTCGCGGCTGGGTCGTGAGGGAGCTTCTGAACCAAAGCCATACTAGCAAGTCAATGATTCTAGTGTCCCTTATGAACCCGAAGTTCGCAAACGCGATTGCCGCAAGGTGTGTGCGAACTTCGGGTTCGGGACACTAGCTTCCCGCGCCGCTCTCGACCGGCGCGATGCCTCCCGAGCGAGACGCGCAATAGCCTCGGAAAGATTATTACTCGCTTTTCCGAAGTAACGCTTTTTAAACTAATTCTCTTGGCAGTTATT
>DATETZ010000106.1:0-11630 GCA_035283385.1 Hyphomicrobiaceae bacterium | reverse complement strand
CCGCCTGTCACGCCCTCGCGTCGGGGGCGGGCCCGTGCGTGCGTGCGCGCCCTGAGCCTTGCGGGAAATTCGGGCCAAGTCCGTACGCAGCGGGAGCGTCAACGCCGGCGTGCGGGATCGCCGAGGAAGTCCGCTTGCGCCCGCAAAAAGCTCTGGATCGTTGGTCCCGGTGCCTTGAAGCGCCTATGCCGCGCCGCTAGCGTTTTCCCTCGTCGCTCGAGAGGGAGAGCGCGTGCGGTTCAGGCCGCGCGGATCATGTCGATTGAGGTGGGGTGCAGCAATGACGACGCTTCAGGCTTCGGCTCAGAAACAGCTTCGCCAGCTCGTCGAGAGCATCGAGCGGCTCGAGGAGGAGAAGAAGGCGCTCGCGGGCGACATCAAAGAGAAGTATCTCGAAGCAAAGGGCCTCGGCTTCGATGTAACCACGCTGCGCCATATCGTGCGGCTGAGAAAGAAGAGCAAGACCGAGCGCGAAGAGGAGGAAGGCCTGCTCGAGGTCTATATGCACGCTCTCGGCATGCTGGATAGCGTCACGGGCGGCGACGCACAGCGCAGGATGATCGCGGCCGAGTAAGGCGCGGTGCCGCGCTGGAGAGAAGGGTGCGCCTCGGTCCGATTCGGCGCTCGGCCGAGGCGCTAACGACGGGCTGAAGCCGAAACTTCGACCCCGCCGTGTGGTGTTGGCGGTTCAAGAGCGGCCCCGCTCGCCGGTTGGCGGTCACGCCCGCGTCACCGGCTCAATAGAAAGCCAGAAATCGCGGCACGTTGACTTGGCGCCGGGACTTGGCGCCGGGATTTGGCGCCCGTCGAGCGCAGGACGGCTCTCGCTGAATTGGCGCGACAGTAGACGGGCGGCCAAATAAGCGCTAATCGTATTTTGTTTCAGTATCGATCAGGCTTACTGATGGCGCACGTAACGCTGAGGCAGTTGCGCTACTTCGACGCGCTGGCGCGCGAATTGCACTTCGGGCGCGCGGCCGACGCCTGCTCCGTCACCCAGCCCGCGCTCTCGATGCAGATCCATGAGCTCGAGCAGAGCCTCGACTTGATCCTGGTCGAACGCACCCGGTCCGGCGTGCAGCTCACCGACAAGGGGGCTGCGCTCGCCGAGCGCGCCTCGCGCATCCTGGGCGATGTCCGCGATCTCGTCGCCTATGCCCACCATGCCAACCGTGTGCTCTCGGGCGCGCTGCGGCTCGGCGTCATTCCCTCCGTCGCGCCCTACATGCTGCCGCCGCTGCTGCCGCTCCTGCGCGAAGCCTACCCCGACCTCGAGCTGCACGTGCGCGAGACCCAGACGGTGCCGCTGACCCAGGAGCTGCTCGAGGGCAAGCTCGACGTGCTGCTGCTCGCGCTCCCGGTGAAGCATCCCGACCTCGAGAACCTGCGCCTGTTCGAGGATCGTTTCCTGCTCGCGGTGCCGAAAAACAGGAAGCTCTCGGGCCGCGTCCGCGCGACCAAGGAGCTGATCGAGCACGAGCACCTGCTGCTGCTCGAGGAGGGGCACTGTCTGCGCGACCAGGCGCTCACCTACTGCAGCCTGCAGCAGGTCGACACGGTGAATACGTTCGGCGCGTCGAGCCTGTCGACGATCGTCGAGATGGTGGCGGCCGGCTACGGCATCACGCTGCTGCCGGAGATGTGC
This sequence comes from Hyphomicrobiaceae bacterium, assembly GCA_035283385.1. Taxonomy (GTDB): domain Bacteria; phylum Pseudomonadota; class Alphaproteobacteria; order Rhizobiales; family Hyphomicrobiaceae; genus Hyphomicrobium_C. The sequence continues at coordinate 9,985 of DATETZ010000106.1, read as the reverse complement.
CTCGGCATCGAGGAGCGCGGACGCGATCTCACGCTGGTGCGGTTCGTCGAGCCCGAGCCGTTCCGCACGATCGGCCTCGTGTGGCGCTCGACCTCGCCGAGAAAGCGCGACTTCGAGGAGCTCGGCCGTCTGGTCGCGAAGGCCTGGATGGCTGGGCCGCTCGCGGCTGGGCGCGCGGGCCGGCGCCCGAAAAAGGCGCTCAGCGCGGCAGCGTCTTGACGGTTCGCTCGGCGAGCCCGTGCGGGGGGCCGCGCGCGGTCTGGAAAGGCAGGTAGGCGGGATTTTTCGGCCTCTGAGCTGGCGACAGCGATCGGCCTAGTAGAGTTCCAAACATGCGGCGTCGTCACGCGCGAAGGCGGCAATGGCCTCGGCGTGATTGCGCAGCATCGCCTCGATGACAGCCGTCGGCCGATTGCCGCGACGCAGCCAGATCACCTTCGGCGGCGGGCCGCCGCAGCGCCGCCAACTCGGCGAAATCGGCATCCAGCGTGACGAGCATGAAGCCGTTCGTTGCGGCAAAGTCCCAAATCGCGCCATCATCCGCCTTCTCGAGGCCGACAAGCCGCACTTGGGTGGAGACCGGAAAGAGTTCGGCCAACTGCCGGCAAAGCTTGAAGCTCAAGTTCTGGTCGAACAGGAGCCTCATTTGGTTGTGATAAGGCGCCGCTCGCGGTCGGCCGCGTAAGCGAGGCAGGCGCGGATGTCGTCCTCGGTCAGCTCCGGATAGTCAGCTAGGATTTCGGCGGGCGACATGCCGGCGGCGAGCCAGCCGAGCACGTCGGCAACCGCGATGCGCATGCCGCGCACGCACGGCCGCCCGCCCCGCTTGCCGGGCTCGATGGTGATGATGTGCCGATAGTCCATGCCGACGCCTCGCGATCGCCTGCAAACATAGCAGGACGCGGCTGCGCGGTCACCCGGCGAGCGCAGGGAATAATGGCTTGCTGTAGCTCTTGTTTCATTTGACCGGTGGAAGGGCACACGAGCGCACGATGAGATCGGAAAGGTGCTTTGCGTTCTCAAGCCGCGCGAGCGTAGTGTAGCGTGGCCCCTGCATAGCGCCGGACGGTGAAGCACCGTAGGGGATGGGCGCAATTTCCTTCGCCGGTGCCGCAAATACGGCCGTCGCAAGCGGAAAGTGTCAGCGTGGCAGCGTCTTGACGGTTCGCTCGGTGAGCCCGTGCGCGGTTGGCCGCGGCGGCTCGATGGCCTCGAGCTCGGATAGGCTCACGGCTTCGCCGCGGAACTCTTGAGCCCAGAGAAGCTCGGCGACCTGCCGGCCGGGTCTGAGCCGCATCGGCAGGATGGCGCCCGCGTCATCGATCATCTCGAGGGTCTTGGCTACGTCGGGATGGACGAGCTGGGCCAGCGCCGGGTCGTCGGGCGACGCAGTTTGGGTCATGAGTGGCGCCAGCGGGAACGGCCGGTAGGACAGCTCCTCGGGATGGTCGTCATCGTATTCGGGGGCCTGCGCCCAGCCGGTGGCCCACGAGAAACGCCGCGCACCCTCCTCGGCAACGGCCGATCCCCCAATTTCGGACTGGGCCGCGGAGATCTTGCGGCTGCGCCTCTCGTCGCCTCGGCCGGCGGCGTCTCGGCTCGGCGCCGGCGAAGCGCGGAGCTCGAGGCTCGCGAGAACGGGGCGGGGCACGGCTGGTTTGGGTTTCGGCGGTGGCAAGCTGCTCTCGAGGGCCGGCGCCGCGACGGGGTGCGGTGGAGGCCGAGAGGGCTCGGTGCTGGCGAGCGTGACCAGCCGGTCGAGCTTCAGCCGGTCGGCCTTCGAGGGGCGGGGCGTGAACTGTGCCGGCCGCTCGAGGAGCCGCGGCTCTGCGACAAGGCGCGGCCCCGCAGCAAGCTTCGGTATCGCCTCTCGCTGCACGTCCTCCGGCGCCGGCAGCGGCGCCCCGACGCCCATCCTCAGCTCGCCGTCGGGCGCCTTCGCCAGCCGCACCGCCGGTTTCGGCGCGGGCGCGGCAACGGGCAGTCCCCCGTTTGCGTCGGCAGTGAGCGTTGCCGCCTTCGGCTGCCTGCGCAAATCGAGGAACGCGGCGATCTCGGTCGCGAGCTCCCGCTTTTGCGCGCGCGCGGCGCGCACGTCGTCCAATGTGATCCGGCCGCCCTCGGCCGGCATGTGCTGCGTCCTCCCGCTGGGGAAGAGGAGGGCAAGCTCGTGGCGCGGCAGGCGCGGCCACGCCCTCACGCGCGCGGAATCGACGTGCACGAACGGTATCCCGGACGTCGGATAGTAGCCCACGCCGCCGCGCTCATGGATCAGCGCCGAATAGCGCAGTTGCTTGAGGGGCACGTCGGGGAACGAGACATCGATGGCGGTGCCGGAGATGTGGTGGCTTTGCTTGGCCTGTCCGCCGACGGTCTTGCGCAGCATCTCGTTGGTGCCTCTCGAGCGATAGCCGCAGATGATGCTGATCGGCTCCTTGGAGCCGAGCTCGGTGTGCATCTCCCACAAGAGATCGATCGTGGCCGGATCCATCTTCGTCTTCTCGTTGCGGCGCCAGTCGCGCATGATCCAGTCGATCTTCTCCATCGCCTCGGGCAGGTACGTGCCGTCCTGTTTGTACAGGATCGTCAAGGTCTCCCGGGTGTGGATGTGGTAGAGGGAGATGACGCGCGCCTCGCCGGAGGCGGCGTCGATGCCGGTCGCGGTAAGGCCGATGGCCCCCGAAACAGCCGCGAGCCTGGCGATGAGACGCCGGGTGATCAGACCCACAGAACTTCCCCCGTCTGTCGCGGCCCGAGCCGTCCTTGCTTCTGGCCCGCGATGGGCCGGAATGGACGCTTATCGGCCGGGCGTTCCGGACATGAAACTAATAGGGCTAATCGCCAACAGTTAACGGCTGGTAACCTTCGAATGCGGGCATTCGAGGGCCTGGCCGAGGCGGAAACGCGGCAGCGCGCCCGGGCCGGCGCGGCGCGGGCGGGCCCGGCTCCGCTGCCTCCATGCCGGCAGCCGGCTCAGAAGCCGCCGAAGAAGTTGCTCATGAAGGTTTCGAGGCTGTTGTTCTTGGAGGCCGCATAGCGCGACGCTCCATAGGTCACCGGGGCCAAATGGTCGGGGCCGCGCACGATTTCCCTGAACCTGCCCGCAAGCGCGAGCTTGATGCGCTGCTCGTGGCCGTAAACGTCCTTCCAGCTCTGTTCCGTCCCGTCGTCGCCGACCCAGGCGGTGAAGTAGGTTACGTGCACGGGGATCTTGCGGTCGAGCGTGATCGGGTTTTCCTCCACTGGCGCATCGACCATGGCCGCGACTCTCGCGCCGTCCCAGGCCTTGTCCTCGGCGAGCACGATTTCGGCAAGCTTCTGAGCGTCCCGCACGCGCATGCAGCCATGGCTGAAGGGACGGCTCGACTCGTTGAACAGGCCCTTCGTCGGCGTGTCGTGCATGTAAACGGCGTGCTTGTTCGGGAATGAGAATTTCAACACGCCGAGGACGTTGCCGCCCCCGGGCGGCTGGTGGACGTCGAAGTATCGGATGTCCGCCTGGCTCCAATCGACGCTATAGGGATCAACTGGGCGCCCGTTGCGGGACAGCCGCAAATTCTGGCGTGTGAAGGTGGCGCCGCCGCGGGCCAGGCTCGGATAGAGCTCGCGCACCTTGATGCTGTCGGGCACGATCCAGCGGGGATGGAATGTTACGAGCTCCAGCTCGTCGGAGAACACGGGCGTCTGCTTGTCGGGAAGACCCGTGATGACGCGTTCGGTGTGGATCACCTGCCCATTCTTGACGACGCGTATCAAGAACTCCGGAATGTTGACCCAGACGTAGGTTGCGCCGAGCTCATCGGGCATCCAGCGCCACTGTTCCATGTTGGCGAGGAGCTTCGCGGGGCTCGGCACCTCCACGTCATTGAGGGCGGCGCGTGTCGCGGCGGAGACGATGCCGTCCTCCTTGAGCCCGCTCCGGGCCTGATACTCCCTGACGGCGGTCGCGAGGGCTTCGTCGTATTGCGTCTCGTCCCCGGACGCCGCGGCGCTGTCGGGCAGAGCGATGCCGAGCCGTTTGCGCAGCAGCGCTACTTGCGGGTGCTTCTCTCCGGGCACGAGCTTCGGCCCCTTCGGGATCCTGACGATCTCGGCTGCCGCCGCGGCCGACTTCAAGAGCTCGAGATATTTCTGCCTGAGCCTCTCGAATTGGGGATGCTTGGGACGGAGGGCGCGCAGATAGGCAGCCGGGTCATCCGTTGCCGAGATCTCATCCAGCACGGCCTTGGGATCGCGCAGTTGCGGCAGGCGATCGAGATAGGAGCTCAATTGTCTTGCCGGCTCGGCGATGCGCCCGCCGCGCGCGTAGCGCGCATACTTCAAGACTGCGAGCGAGAGCCTCATCTCGGCTTCGGCGAGCTCTTCGCGCGCCAGTTCCATCGCCCCGTCGCTCGCCGCCGCCATGGCCGGCAGCTCGAAGTCGCTCGCCTTCAAGCCCCAGTCATCGGCCTTCTTGAGCTCGGCCGCGACCGCGGCGCCCCTGATGTTCACCCCGGTCTTGGTCACCCAGAGAGGCTCGTCCCTGCGGCTCTCGTAAAAGGCCGCGAGCGCCTGCCGATCGGCGACCTCCGCGTCATCGCTGTTCTTGGCCGAGGCGCCGCCGAGCCGCTTGCGGACCTCGGCGCCGAGGGGCTCGTCTTGAAGCAGGCTCGACGGCGGGGCGGACAGCCCCGCCTGTACGACGGCGCCATCCTCGGCGGGGCCCAACGCCGCCAGCGGAAAGCTGCCGGCTGTGACGAGTGTCATGCTCAACACAACCGCGGGCCAGAACCGCATCGGGAGCCTCCCCAAATCGATGGCTGGCGGACGCTAACCGAGGCGGCGTGCGTTGAGAAGCCTCGCTCGCCGAGTCTCGACTTGCCGCTCACAGGAAGGACGGGGACTGTTGTCAATTTGCCAACCGATGAGTTGTTCTTGGACGGCGGCCGCGCCGGATGCGCCGGCATCGCTCCTTAATTGGTGCGGGCGCAAAGAAGTATTTAAGAAAGTGTCATATTTGGAACCCGTGTACATATGGAAGTAACCAGGAACAATTAGTTGCAAGTTTAAATATTGATATTCAAATGAGCTAGTATTACACATTCGGGCATCCACCCTAGTTCTCGCGGACTAGGGCTTTTTCTTGCAAAAGGACGGATCAGCATGTTGATGCATCGTGCGGCTTGGGTCGGGCTGGCAGCGGCGGCCCTGCTGTCGGCAAACGCGGCGGCGGCCGATTCGTTCTCGACCAGCGCCACAAGCCCGAGCCCGTGGCCGCAGAGCGGAACCGTAACCGGCAACTTCGCGTCCGCGGACGCCGAGACCAGCTACTACTTCGCGGTCGACCTCAAGGCCGGAGACCTGGCAACTCAGATTTCGTTCCTGGGCCGGCCCGATGCCGACAAGATGCTCGAGCTTGGCCTGCTCAACGGCACGGGCAGGCAGATCGCCTCCCACTACATCCTGAACGGCCTCGACGCCAATCAGGAGCAAGCGCGGGTGCTCCCCGTCGATAGCGGTGGACGCTACCTCATCCGAGTGACGATGAAAGGCCCCGAAACGACCTCGTTCAAGGTCGCGCTCGCCGGCGCGTCGTTCCCGCGGAGAGAACCTGCGGCCGCGGACGCCGCCTCGTTCCTGGCGCCGGCCGCCCTTCCCGCCGACGGCGTCATCACGGGCTCGTTTCCCGGCGGCGACAGGCAGTACACCTACTATTACTACGCGACGACCCTCAAGGCCGGCGACCTGCTCAGCCAGATTTCGTTCTCGGGCCGCGCGGACGCCGACAAGTACCTGGAGCTCGCCCTCTTGAGCCCGAACGGGCGCGAGGTGAAGTCCCACTACATCATGAGCTCCATCGAGGCCAACCAGGAGGCAACGCGCAGCTTCCCGGTCGACAAATCGGGCCCTTACGTTCTTCGTGTCGCCGTGAAGGGCGCCGAGGGCACCGCCTTCAGAGTCGAGCTCGGCGGCAAATCGCTCGCGATGGCTGATTGAGGTGGCGGCGATGAACCAGATCATTCGCACGGCGCTTTTTGCTCTGGCGGTGACGGGGGTCTCCCCCGTCCTCGCCGACGCTCTCTCGACCTCGGTCATGAGGCCGACGAAGCTCGACAGCGCACAGGGCACCGTCACCGGCGAGCTGCCCGGCGGCACCGGCTCGAGGAGCTTCTACGTCGCGGCCGAGCTCGCGCAAGGAGACTTGTTGTCGGAGCTCATCGTCGATGGCCGCGCCGACACGAAGAAGGTGCTCACTCTCGAGCTTCTCGGCGCCGATGCCCGCCCCAAGAGCTCGCACTACGTGATGACCGGCCTCGAAGCGCGCGCCTCCGCGACCAGGAGTTTTCCGATCGATTCGGCGGGCAGCCACGTTCTGAGGATCATCGTCGAAGGGCCGGAGACCGGCACCTACTGCGTGCACCTCGGCGGCTCCGCGCTGCCCTCCGCCGAGCCCGCCGAGTGTTTCGGCGCCAAGGCGGCGAACGCGACGCCCCCGCCGCCTCAACCTCCGGTCCAGGTGAAAGCGCCGGAGCTGCCGAAAACCATCGAGGTCATCGAGAGCACGTGCGAGCAGCGCCTGCGGATCGGCTCCGAGGTCCTGTTCGACTTCGACCGCTACGTCGTCCGTCCGGAGGCGCGCGAGACGCTCGACGCGATCGCCAACGTGGTCTCGGACAAGGCCAAGCCGGTCACCATCGAGGGCCACACGGACTCGAAGGGCACGGACTCCTACAACCAGGCGCTCAGCGAGCGCCGGGCCCAGGCCGTCGAAGCCGAGATCAGGCAGCGCATTGCGCCACGCATCGAAACGATCGTGCACGGCCTGGGAGAGAGCAAGGCCGTGGCGCCGAACGAGCTGCCGGACGGATCGGATAATCCCGATGGCCGGCAGAGAAATCGCCGGGTCGAGGTGGTGATCAACACCTGCATCTGACGCCACGGGCGTGAGGCTTGGCCGCGGGAGAGGGGATCAAACCATACTTCCGCGGCCGTGCCTGTTAAGGGCAATGCCTGCCTGATCACATGGAAAGGGCCCGGCCTTTCGGCCGGGCCCCCCGGTCTGCAGGGCGTTCAGACGACCTCGTGAAAGGTCGGGCTAGTTGACGCGTGGCTCCAGACCGTACTCCTGCATTTTCCTGTACAGCGTCGAGCGGCCGATCTTCAGCCGCTTGGCGACTTCCGTCATGTGGCCGCGATAGCGCCCGAGCGCGAGCCGGATCATGTCGGCCTCGATCTCCTCCAGGGGCCGGATCTCGCCTGCCTCGGTGATCGCGGGAATGCCGAGCGAGCCTTGTCCGCCGGGGGAGCGCAACTCGACCGTCCGCGGGATCGTGCCCTCGGCGCCCAAGAGCGCGGGGCCGGTATAGGCGGTGTGGCGCTGGAAGGCCGTGGGCGCGGGCGGGACCTCGGCCTCGAAGCCTTCCACGTGGGCGGCGATCTGCGGAAATTCCGACACGGTGAGCTCGGGGCCGTCGGCGAGAACGACGGCGCGGAACACCGCATTCTCGAGCTGGCGGACGTTGCCGGGCCAGGGATAGGTCTCGAGAAGGCGCAGCGCGTCCTCGTCGAAACCGCTGAGGCGCTTGCCTTCCTCGGCCGCGAAGCGGGCGAGGAAGTGGTTTGCGAGCTCGGCCACATCTTCGATCCGCTCGCGCAGCGGCGGCACCCAGACCGGGAACACGTTGAGGCGGTAGTAGAGGTCCTCGCGGAACTTGCCCTCTTTGACGAGCTGGATCATGTCGCGGTTGGTCGCCGAGATGAGGCGAAAGTCGATCTTGACCGGCTTTTTCGATCCGACCGGGTCGATCTCGCCGTCCTGCAGCGCGCGCAGGAGCTTCACCTGAGCATCGAGCGGCAGTTCGCCGACCTCGTCGAGGAACAGCGTCCCGCCGTCGGCTTCCTGGAACTTGCCTGCGCGCCGCTCGCTCGCCCCGGTGAACGAGCCTTTCTCGTGGCCGAACAGGACGCTTTCGACGAGATTTTCGGGGATGGCGCCGCAATTGACGGTGATGAAGGCCCTGCCCGCCCGCTCACTCTCGCCCTGGATGGCGCGCGCGATGAGCTCCTTGCCGACGCCGCTCTCGCCTTCGATCAGAACCGGAATGTGCGAGACGGCGGCGCGCTTGCCGAGCGCGATCACACGCTGCATTCCTTCGCCGCGAACGATGAGATCATCGAAGGTGAGCGTGCCGTCGACCTTCTTTTTTATGCGTTTGATCTCGCCTGCGAGCGCCTCGATCTTCAAGGCGCTCTTGATCGAGACCTCGAGACGCTCGGGGGAGGCCGGCTTGACGACGAAGTCGACGGCACCAAAGCGCATGGCATTGATCGCGGCATCGATCGAGCCGTGCGCGGTCTGCACGATGATCGGCGGCATGCCGGGCTGGTTATTCAGGCGCTCGAGCACGCTCATTCCGTCGAGCCCCGGCATGACGAGATCGAGGAGGACCAGCGCAATCGCGGAGCGCTCTGGCCCCTCGAGCATCTGCACGGCCTGCTCGCCGGAGTTCGTGGACCTCGTTTCGAAGCCGAGCCGCTTGATCGTCTCGTCCAGAATGCGGCGCTGAGCAGGGTCGTCGTCGACAATGAGAACGCGCTTTGCCATGTGAACTCGAAACTCAACTTCACGTACGGTTGGGCCGGGTCAGGGCACTCGGGGCATACCGGGCCTGGACAGCCCGTGACCGGCAGCTTACTTGGTGTTCGAGATTGCCCGACAACGGTAAACAAGGTGTTTCGCAATAGCCCAGCATGAACCTTTTTTGGCGCGGCGCCTCTAGCCCGACTTTCTCACAGGGTCACGGGCGGCACGGAGGCGAACTTGACGAGAGAGCAGGAGCGGCGCGCAGAGCGATGCGCCTCATCGGTCAAGCGTCGCGACACACTCTGTCGTCAATTTCGCCCCGCCCATCACGCCGAAGGTGTGTCTCCGACACGACGGGTCGCCCTGGCGCGGCCGGCCGGTTCATGCTGGAAGCATGCTTTCAGCATGACGCGCGCCTCAACCGTAAGCGCACGCTACGCTTTTCGGCGCGCTCCTGCCGGACCAGCTCGCGCCAGGGCGATGACGCTCCGTGAGCCAGTGAGAAAGGCGGGCTGGGCGGTCGCCCTACGGGGCCTCTCTTGCACGCGGCGCGCTCGGCGCGCACATTGCTGGCGTTTTTCCCACAAGACTCTGGAGTAGCCGATGACGCCCGCTTCGCGCGCCCCGCTCGCCTCCGGCCCCGCCAACTCTGTGAGCGCGACAGCGGAAGCACGTGGAGAGGCGGCGGCCGAGCTCGGGACCTTGCCGGAGTGGGACCTCTCCGATCTCTACCGGGGCCCCGATGCCCCCGAGGTGGGACGCGATCTCGGGGCCGCGGCACAGGAGGCTCGGCGCATCAAGGAGAGCTACCAGGGCAAGCTCGCGGCCCTGGCCGGGGACGGCGGTGAGCTCGCCCTTGCCATCGAGGCCTACGAGCGGCTCTCCGACCTCATGGGCAAGCTCGGTGCCTACGCCGGCCTTCTCTACTCCGCCAACCAGTCCGATCCCGTGCGCGCCAAGTTCTTCGGAGACATTTCGGACAAGCTGACGGCCATCTCGACCGACCTCATCTTTTTCGAGCTCGAGCTCAACCAGATCGCCGATGATCGGCTGGCGGAGGCGGTGAAGCACCCTGCGCTCGCCCGGCTCAAGCCGTGGCTCGACGATCTGAGAAAAGAAAAGCCGTATCAGCTCGAGGAGAAGCTCGAGCGGCTGTTCCACGAGAAAGGGCAGACGTCGCGCGCCGCCTTCAGCCGGCTGTTCAACGAAACGATGTCGGCCTTGAAGTTTCGGGTCGAGGGCGAGCCGGCGCCGCTCGCGCTCGAGCCCACGCTCAACCTCTTGTCGCACGCCCAAGAGCCGCGGCGCAAGGCGGCCGCGGACGCGCTGGCCAAGGTGTTCAAGGACAACATCCGTCTCTTCACCCTCATCACCAACACGCTCGCCAAGGACAAGGAAATCTCCGACCGCTGGCGCGGGTTC
>DATETZ010000105.1:0-6581 GCA_035283385.1 Hyphomicrobiaceae bacterium | reverse complement strand
TCGCCGTTGGCGCGCCAGACGAGGTCGGGCTCGAGCCCGATCACCGAATAGCGCCCCCGCGCGGCGCCGCCCTCGACCGACTCGAGGAGAAAGCTCATCGGCCGGCCGCCGGCGAGCTTGAGATAGGCCGACACCGGGGTCTCGAGATCGGCGACGAGACGGGTCCAGACCACTTGCGGCGCGCCGGCGTCGTAGCGCTTGGCAAACGCCTCCAGCGAGGGCAGCGCCTCCATGTCGGCCGTCTTGGCGCGAAGCGTGCTCAAGCCGGCCCCCTATTGCGCTTCGTCGGCGCCGGTCGCGCGCTTGAGCTCCTTCTCATCGATCCTGACGCCGAGCCGCTGCTCGAGCGCGGCCACGTAGGCGAGGAGAAGGTCGTTCTGCAGCTCCGCCTTGAGGTCCTTCGCGACCTTGTCCGATTGCTCCTTGCTCGGCGCCGCGGCGGGGATGATGTCCACAACCCGGAACACGACGCGCGACTTGCCGTCGCTGGTCTCGGCATGGCCGGCGCCGCCCTTGGCCAGCGCGAACGCCTGGGCCATCGCCTCGCGCGTCAACTCGGGCCAAGAGGCATCGCGCCGCACGGGCTCGGTGGTTTCCGCCTTGCCGCCCGCGTCCGCCGCGATCTTCGCAAAATCCTCGCCCTTCTTCAGGCGCTCGACGAGCCCCGCCGCGAACTCGTTCAGAAGGCGGTTGCGCTCCTCATCCACATAGAACGCCTTGACGTCGGCTTTGACGTCGTCGAACGGCTTCTGCTTTTCCTCGGTCACGGAAAGAACGTCGAACCAGGCGTAGGAGTCGCCCGGCAGCTGCACGGCCTCGGACTGGGCGTCCTGGCGCGCGTCGAAGGCGGCGTTGAGGACGGTGGCGGCGTCGGGGTAATCGAGCGCCGTCTTGGCGTCGGGAGCCTTGTTGTTCTTATCCGTGCTTTCGACCTCGACGAACTTGAGCTTCAGGCTGTCGGCGATCTCCTTCAAGGTCTTGCCGGCGTTACGGCCCTCCTCGACCAGATCGAAGCGCTCCTGGATCAGGGCGCGCGCCCGTTCCTTGGCGAGCTTGTCGCGCACCTTGTCCTTGACCTCCTCGAATGTGCTCTCCTTGCCCTCCTCGATCTCGATCACGCGCACGATGAGCGGCGCGAAGCGGCCCTCGACCACCTCGGAGACCTGGTCGCGCGCGAGACCGAACGCGGTGTCGGCGACCTTCTTGTCGATGAGCTGCTTCCTCGCCAGCATGCCGAGGTTCACGTCGCTCTCCTTGGCGCCGGCCTCGCTGGCGACATCGAGGAAATTCCTCTTGCCCTCGACGAGAGCCTTCCTGGCGACCTCCGCCGCCGCCTTGTCCTTGAAGGCAATCTGCTGGATGCGGCGCCGCTCGGCCTTGTCGTAAGTCTCCTTCGTCTCCAGGTAGGAGGCCTTGAGCTCGTCGTCGGAAAGCGTCACCTCGTGCTTGAGCTCTTCGACGGCGAGGAACAGGATCGCGAGCTTGCGGGTTTCCGGCGTCACGAATTTGCGCGCGTTCTTCTCGTAGGTCTCCTTGAGCTTGGCTTCATCTGGCTCGGCGACCTTGACCGCCTTCTCGGCATCGACGGTCGCGTACTCGATCTTGCGCGTCTCCTCGCGCCAGGCATGGCGCTCATTGATCAGCGGCTCCGGAGCGACGACCGCGCCGATCACCGCGTCGGTCAGCTGGCGGCGCAGCTCGTCCTTGCGCCTGAGCGCGAAGAAGCCGTGCTCGCTGAGCCCCATTTGGCGCAACAGCCCGTCGAAGCCGGTCTTGGAAAACTTTCCATCGGGGCCGAAGAAGTCCGGGTCGCGCTTGATGCCATCGGCGATGGCGGCATCGGACAGCGCCAGGTATAGCTCGTCCGCGTGCACCTTGAGCGCAGCCTGCGCAATGAGCCGGTCGAGAACCTGGCTGTCGAGGCGCAGCGCCAGCGCCTGTTCGGTGCTGAGCCGCTGGCCGGATTCGCTCGTTTGGGCGTAGATCTGGTTCTGGAAGGCATGCTGAAACTCGTCGATCGTGATCGACTCCGGGCCGACATGGGCAATGGCTCCGCGGCCGTAGCCCCTAAACACGTCGGACACGTTCCAGAAAATGCCGAAGCTCACGACGAGGACCGCGAACAGGAGCTTGGCCACCCAACTTTGAGCGCCGCGTCGGAGGGCGTCGAGCATTGCGTATCGTCATCCTGTTGGTTGCGGGCGCTGCCGGCGCCACGGGGAAACCCGCACGGCGCCCCGGTCGAGACGCCCATCACGCCCGCCCGTGACCGGCGGGCCGGACATGATATGAAGCCCAGCCGGCGGAAAGCAAGGCCGGGCTCGCTTGGCGGGCCCTCTCGTCCGCTGGCCGGGGGTCGTGCCCGGTGTCTCGGGCCGTTTCCCGGCACGCGCGAGGCGTTGGCCGAAGGGTGCTGCGACAACCACGTCAGAAGCCTGGACCGCGATCCCAATTGCGCCGCAGCGGGAGCCGCGCCAGGCCTGCCAGGGAGGAGTGAACGAGCATGAGCGAAGCGCCGGTGATTCGCCCCCTCGTCGTGGGCAATTGGAAGATGAACGGCCTCAAGGCGGCCCTCGGCGGGGCGGTGCGCGTGAGCGAGGCCGTGTTCGGCCCGGCCGGGCTCGCCGACGTCGTGATCTGCCCGCCGGCAACCCTGATCATGGCCATGGCCGAGGCTTTGCGGGGGTCCCGGGTTGCGGTCGGCGGCCAGGACTGTCATGCGGCCGAGGCCGGCGCGCACACGGGCGACGTATCGGCCGCCATGCTGGCCGACGCCGGCGCACGAGCCGTAATCGTCGGCCATTCCGAGCGGCGCGCCGATCACGGCGAACTCGACCGCACGGTCCGCGCCAAGGCCCAGGCGGCGCACCGGGCCCGGCTCCAGGCGATCGTGTGCATCGGCGAGACGGAGGGCGAGCGCAGGGCGGGGCTCACGCTCGAGGTGGTGCGCCGCCAGCTCAAGGCCTCGCTCCCGGAGCGCGCAACGGGGGCCGACACCATCGTCGCCTATGAGCCGGTTTGGGCCATCGGCACCGGATTGACGCCCACCCCGCGCGATGTCGCGGACGTCCACGGCGCCATTCGGGGTCTCCTTGGCGAGCGCTTCGGGGCCGAGGGGCGCGCCATGCGCATTCTCTACGGCGGCTCCGTCAAGCCCGCGAATGCCGGGGAGATCTTGCGCATCGGCGACGTCAACGGCGCGCTGGTCGGCGGGGCGAGCCTCAAAGCCGACGATTTCCTCGCCATCATTCGCGCCTGCCGCTGAGGGGCCGCATCACTGTGTCGCGCGTACCCCACCCCGTTGCGAAAGCATCCTCGAGGCCGCATAAGCATCCGATGGACAACATGTGAGATGGCCGTGATTCGCCTGCCGGCAGCCGCAATTCTGTTTGCCTCATCGGGGGTGCTCAGCGTCGCGCTCGCCGCGCCGCTCGAGCCGGCGGCCTGCGACGGTCTCAAGAGAGAGCGCGACACGCTCCTGACCCAGGGCGTCAAGACGGATATGGAGCGCGGTCCCGAGTGGGCCAAAGCCAATCTCGACCCCGGGCGCCTGAAGCTGGTCGAGCACCTGATCGAGGTCGAGGAGCAGCTCGCTTTTCGCTGCCAGCGCTTGCGCATAACGACAGGCAAGGCGCGAGGGAAGAAGAAGGGCGCCGCCACCGAGCCGGGGGCGGAAGGCAATGCCGAGCCGGCTTCGAGCTCGGCCAAGACAGGATCAGAGCCGGCCTCGAGCCCTGCCAAAACGGGATCGGAGCCGGCCGCGCCGCGCCCGGCAAAGAAGAAGAGGGCGGCGTCGAAGTCCAAGGCCTCCGATGCCTTTGTGCCGCCGCCGGCGAATGTCGGCACGGCGCCGGAAGCCGCCGCTCAATAGACCGGCCAGAGGCCGCGCGTGATTGCGTTGCAACTTCGGGCTACTGTCCCGCGACCCTCGACAGGGGCAACGACCACAACGCCATGAGAACCGCGGGGGAGACCGGCCGTGACAGCACCGATCGCAACACCCAAGATCACCTACTTCGAGGACCTCAAGGCGGGCCAGGAAGCCTCGCTATCGACCACCGTCACGGAGGCCGACATCGCCGCCTTTGCGCAGATTTCGGGTGACAGGAACCCCGTGCACCTCGACGCGGCCTACGCGGCGACCACGCTGTTCAAGGAGCGCATTGCTCACGGCATGCTGTCGGCGGCCTACATCTCGGCCGTATTCGGTATGAAGCTCCCGGGCCCCGGCGCGATCTACATCTCGCAGACCTTGAACTTCAAGGCGCCGGTGAAGATCGGCGACACGGTCGTCGCGACCGTCAAGCTCGTCGAGCTGATCGCGGAGAAGAAGCGGGCGCGCTTCGAGACGGTGTGCGCCGTCGCCGGCAAGCCCGTGCTCCAAGGCGAGGCGGTGCTGATGGTTCCGGCTCGCCCCGCCGCCTGATCGAGGCTCGCCTGCACTCCGCTCGCGAGGAGGGCGGAACGCATCGGATCAGCCGCGTGGGTCGGAGTGAGCGGGGCGCAGCCGCGCGAAGTCCGACAGCCTTGAGTGGAGGGACCGCAGTGTCGGACTTCGGCCGCTCCGCCGCCTCAGTCCGACCTACGAAACCGGCGGGCCTTCCTTTCGTGGAGTGCGTCGCACCGCGGTTGCAGCGCATCCATCCGAAACCATTGCGGCCCTCGTCCGATCGGTTGCTAGAGTGGGGCGAGAAAGGAGAGTGCTCCGCATGCTGGTCGTCCACGGCTATAGCGACGTTCCGAAAGAAGCCCGCGGCGCCTCGCTCGCCATCGGCAACTTCGATGGCGTCCATCGCGGCCACCAGGCCCTCCTCGAGCGGGCGCTGGTCGAGGCGCGCGCGGGGAGGCGCCCCGCCGGCGCGATCATCTTCGAGCCCCATCCGCGCGAGCATTTCCTGCCCGACGAGCCGCATTTCCCCTTGACCTCACTCGCGGAGAAGCTGCGCCTCTTTCGCGGCCTCGGGCTCGATGTCGCCGTCGTGATCCGGTTCGATGCCGGTCTCGCCCGCCTCTCGGCCGAGGAGTTCATCGAGCGCGTGCTGGTCTTGGGCCTCGCCATCGGCCACATCGTGATCGGCTATGATTTCTTTTTCGGGCACGGCCGCGCCGGCACGCCGCAGACGCTGAGAGCCGCCGGCAAGAAACATGGATTTGGCGTGACCGTCATCGACCCGGTCGCGGAGGCGGGCGAGGTCTTTTCCTCGACCGCGATCCGCTTGAAGCTCGCGCAGGGGGACGCGAGGGGCGCCGCGCACGCTCTCGGGCGCCCCTGGCGGGTTGCGGGGCGCGTCATCGGCGGGGCCAAGCGCGGCACGGCCCTCGGCTTCCCGACCGCCAACATCCCGCTCGCCAGGGGCACCGCGCTCGCCCACGGAATCTATGCCGTGAGGGTCCATGTGGACGGCGAGCGCCTGGACGGGGCGGCCTATCTCGGCACGCGGCCGACCTTCGACGACGGCATGCCCGTGCTCGAGGTCTTTCTCCTCGATTTTGAGGGCGAGCTCTACGGGCGCGAGATCGAGGTCGAGTTCATCGAGCACATCCGGGAGGATCGCCGCTTCGACAGCGCGGACGCGCTCAAGGCTCAGATGGCCGAGGACTGCGCCAAGGCGCGCGCCATTCTCGCCGCGGGGGAGGGGAGGCGCGCGCCTTTTGCGTCGCGAGGCCGGGGTTGCTAGAACGCCCCTTGATCCAGAGAGCCCGTGATCCAGTGAGAAAGTGCACGTGATGGCGAAGAATAGCGGGGGCAAGCGGGGCAAGGCGAAAACGGTGACGGCAGCGCCTCCTGAGAAGGCCGCGGCGGCCGCGAGGGGTGCCGGCGAGCCGGGCGCAGAGAAGGGCCGCGACTGGAGCGAGACGCTGTTTCTGCCCAAGACCGAGTTCCCGATGAAGGCGGGGCTGCCCGACCTCGAGCCCAGGCTCCTCAAACGCTGGCACGAGACCGGCCTCTACGAGCGCCTGCGCCGTGCCTCGGCCGGCCGGGCGAAGTTCGTGCTCCACGACGGCCCCCCCTACGCCAACGGCAACATCCACATCGGCCACGCGCTGAACAAGATCCTGAAGGACCTCGTGGTGAAGAGCCAGCAGATGCTGGGCAAGGATTCGAACTACGTGCCGGGCTGGGACTGCCACGGGCTCCCCATCGAGTGGAAGATCGAGGAGGAGTACCGGGCGAGCGGGCGGGCGAAGCCCAAGTTCGACGACCCTCAAGCGATCAACGCGTTCAGGGCCGAGTGCCGCGCGTTCGCCGCCCACTGGCTTTCCGTCCAGCGCGAGGAGTTCCGCCGCCTCGGCGTCGTCGGCGACTGGGAGCACCCCTATTCGACCATGGATTTTCGCGCCGAGGCGACGATCGCGCGCGAGCTGATGCGTTTCGCAAAAAGCGGCCAGCTCTACCGCGGCTCGAAGCCCGTCATGTGGTCGGTGGTCGAGAAGACCGCGCTCGCCGAGGCCGAGGTCGAGTACCTGGACACGACCTCCGACCAAATCTGGGTAAAGTTTCCACTCCATGGGATTGACGATACCCAGGGGGGATGGGGCTTCGACGATTCTCACCGCCAAAAAATCTCTGGAATGCTCTA
>DATETZ010000104.1:0-12860 GCA_035283385.1 Hyphomicrobiaceae bacterium | reverse complement strand
TGGCCGCCCGCTCGACCGTCGGCGCCTTCGAGGACGCGCCGAGGATCGCCGAGTTCGCGCGCGGCGTCGACGTCATCACCTACGAGTTCGAGAACGTGCCGCTCGCAGCGGCCGCGGCGGCGCAAGAATGGGCACCGGTGCGGCCGGGCCCGAAGGCCCTCGCCGCGGCCCAGGACCGGCTCGAGATGAAGCGCTTCTCCTCGCTCGGGGTGCCGGTCGCGCCGTTCGCGGCCGTCGATCGCGCCGAGGACCTGGAGCCCGCACTGAGGGCCGTCGGTCCCGAGGCGATACTCAAGGCCCGGCGCCTCGGCTATGACGGCAAGGGCCAGGTCGCTGTTCGCTCCGCGAGCGATCTCCCGGCGGCGTTCGCCGCCTTGGGTCGCGTGCCGTCGGTCCTCGAAGGCTTCGTCGGCTTCGAGTACGAGATCTCGGTGCTGGCCGTGCGCTCCCTCGCCGGTGAAACTCGCTTTTACGACGTGCCGCTCAATACGCATCGCGGCGGCATTCTCGACACCTCGACCGTGCCTTCCCCCTTGTCGGCCGGGCACGTCTTGCGCGCGCAGGACATCGCGCGCGCGATCGCCGTCGCGCTCGACTACGTTGGCGTGCTCGCCGTCGAGATGTTCTACGTCGGCGTGAAGGCCCCCGGCCCGCTGATCGTCAACGAGATCGCGCCCCGCGTGCACAACTCCGGCCATTGGACGCTCGACGCCTGCACCGTCAGCCAGTTCGAGAACCACATCCGCGCCGTCGCCGGCTGGCCTCTGGGCCCGACCGAGCGCCACGCCGACGCCGTCATGGAGAACCTCATCGGCCGCGATGTCGATGCATGGCCAAAGCTCGCCGCGGAGCCGGGGGCAGCACTTCATCTCTACGGCAAGGGCGACCCGCGGCCCGGCCGCAAGATGGGGCACGTGACGCGCCTCGCTCCAAAAGCGCCCGGTTCGGTCTGAACCGGCGAGGCGGAAGTGGACAAATTAAGCCGTCTTTGCTAGAAGCGCGCCAACGATAGCCCGCTTGAGGCGCCGTGCGGCTCAGCTGCCGGTGGCCTCGAAGTGTGTTCTTTTGCCAGATGCACCCAGCTCCAGAGGTCACCGCTTGCAGGTACTCGTCCGCGACAACAACATCGACCAGGCCTTGAAGGCGCTGAAGAAGAAGATGCAGCGCGAAGGCATTTTCCGGGAAATGAAGCTCCGGAACTATTTCGAGAAACCGTCCGAGAAGAGGGCCCGCGAGAAGGCGGAGGCGGTGCGCCGCGCCCGCAAGCTCGCCAGAAAGCGCGCTCAGCGCGAGGGCCTAATCCCCGGCAAGCCGGTGGTTCAGCGCGGCCCAGGCGGCGGAAGAGGTGGTCCGGGCCCTGGCCGCGGTCCGGGCGGGGGGGGGCCCGGCGGCGGGCGCTGAGGTCCTTCTTTCGAGCCCAAACTGCTGACCGAACCGATGCGCCGTTGGCCGGGAGGCCGGCGGCGTTGCCGTTGCGGCGCGCGCGCACAGCGCCGCTCGGAGCAAGCCGCATCCGGTTATCCGCGCCGGCCGAGCGGGCAGCCGGCGATTTCTGGCCTCGGGCCCGCGGCTCGACTATCGTTGCGGCATGGCTCGCCTCTACTTCGCCTCCCTAGTCACGCTCACGCTCCTCGCCGGCATGGTCGTGGGCATCGTGCTCGCGGCCATGGTTGCACTCGGCGAGGTCGACCTCACGATCGCGCTCGCCCTCACCCTCGTCATCAATCTCGTGCTGTTCCTCGTCAGCCCCTGGTTCACCGACCTGATGCTGCGCTGGATCAACGGCGTCGAGTTCCTCGACGACGCGACCGTGCTCACCCGCTATCCGCACGTGCATCGGCTCATCCACGAGGTCGGCCGCGATTATGAGTTTACCGCGCCCTCAATCGGCATCATCCCGGACCGCAACCCGACCGCCTTCACCTACGGCCTCCTGCGCTCGAACGCGCGCGTGGTGCTGACGAACGGCATCTTCGAGTTCTTGAGCGAGGACGAAACGCGCGCCGTGGTGGGCCATGAGCTCGGCCACATCGTCAACCGCGACTTCCTGGTGATGACGGTTGCCGGCGTTCTGGTGCAGATGCTGTTCCAGGTCTACGCGCGCCTCAGCCGCGTGAGGTCGTCCGACTCCAAGAAGGGGAACGCGCTCATCGTGGTCGCGATCGGCGCCTATATCCTCTACCAGATCGGCATCTACATGCTGCTCTACCTGAGCCGCACGCGCGAGTATCTGGCCGACAGCTTCTCCGCCGAGCGCGTCGAGGCGCGCCACCTCGCCAATGCGCTGGTCAAGATCGCGTACGGGATCGCCGAAGCCGCCGATAGCGACGCCACGCGCGAGCTCTTGGCCAGCACGCGCCACCTCGGCGTCGTCGACGTGAAGAGCGCGGGCCCCCTGGGCCTGGTCGTCGAGGCCGCCAGGCAGAGCCCGGGCGTGGTCGCCGACGCGATGCTGTTCGACTGCTACAATCCGTGGGCCAAGTGGGTCGAGCTCGCCTCCACGCACCCCCTGACGGGGAAGCGCATCCTCGAGCTTGCCGAAATCGCCGACCGCAAGCGCCAGCCGTTTCCGGACATCGATATCAAAGGGGCCGCGAAGCGGGCCGGCGTCGACCGGGCCAGGCTCTCCTCGCAATTCCTGTCCGAGATCGGAGTTCTGCTGCTGCCGGTGCTTGCGGCGCTCGTGGTCGCGCTCCTTGGCGCGCTCGCGCTCGCGCCCGCGGCGGCAGCCGCCGCCTGGCTCGCGACCATCCCCTGGCGCTACCCGCAAGGGGCGCCGGAAAAAACCACGGTGGTCCGGCTGATGGGCGATTGGGCGGCCTCGCCGGTGCGCGGGCGCAAGGTCGAGCTCGAAGGTCAGCCGATCGGGCGTGCGAACGCCGGCTCGATCGTCGGCGAGGATCTGATCTTTGCCGATCGGACGGGACGCATCGCCGCCGACTTCCGCTCCATGCTGGGCCCCATCGGCGATCTCTTCGCCGGCCTGGCGCGGGTCAAGAAGCATATCGGCCAGCAAGGCCGGCTCATCGGCTGGTTCCGCCGCTCGACCGGCGGCTACGTCATCCTCTCCCGGCTGGCGACGGGCAAGGGCACGCTCTCCGCGCGGCCCACCTTCTGGGAGGCCGCCGTCATGCTCCTGATCATCGCCGGCACGATTTGGCTCTGGCTCTCCATGCCCGCGGCGACGACCTTACTTTGAGCCGCTCTGCGGCCGCCTCTCTACTCGGCCCCGTGTCCGATGCGGCCGCTTCTCAGCTTGTCGATCCAGCGAAAGAGGGCGTCGTAGGAGCCGAAGAGATGGTGGTCGGAGTGCCCGGCGCCGGGGAACGTTACGATCTCCTTCGCGACGCGCGCGGCCTCGTACACCCTCAAACCCATGGCGGCCGGAATGATTTCGTCGCCCTCCCCGTGCAGGATCAGCAGCGGCGCCGCGACGCTTCCGATATGGCTCAAGGTCTCGTAGCGGTCGCGCAGCAGCGAGCGCGCCGGGATAAAGGGATAGTGCAGCACCGCCAAGTCGACCATCGAGGTAAAGGGCGCATCGAGGACGAGACCGCCAACGCGCCTCTCGGCGGCCACCTGCACGGCGATGCCTGAGCCGAGCGACTCCCCGTACAGGATAATGTCCGCCGGATCGACACCGCCGCGCACCAGCGTGTCGTAGGCGAGCTTGGCGTCGGCGACGTTGGCTTGCTCCGATGGCGCGCCCGTGCTGCCGCCATAGCCGCGGTAGGTCATCATGAACACGCCGAGGCCGTGCGCCATGTACTTGCGGATGCGCTCGGATCTGGTCGCGAGCGAGCCGGCATTGCCGTGAAAGTAGAGGAGTGTCGACTGACCCGGCTCTGCGCGCCCCCACCAGGCGATCACGTGCGCCCCGTCCGGCGTCTCGAGCACGCGCTCCTCGACGTCGAATAGATCGACCGAGGCCGGCGTGACGCGGGCCGTGTCGGGGAAGTACATGAGGCGGCGTTGAAGATAGACCGTGCCGAGCACGATCAAGCCGTAGACCGCGGCGAGAGCGAAAGCAGCCTTCACCATCAGCGCCATGGATCGATCCCCTGCTTGCGGGTCTTCAAAAAGTCGAGTCACAAGGCCTCGGCTCTTTTGCGCCGCCCAACGAGACTGCCGGCGGGACGACGGCCGTCCCGGGCTTCTATCACGGTCTGCAGGCCGCACCCAAAGCAGACGATCGGACCAACCGCTCGGCAAGCGTTGCGGGGGCGGCGATCTGGAAAGGCTGATCGTTGCCGCAGGCGTCTGCCCAATCCTGGCAGCGAAAAATTGGCGCCGCCGCCGCTCGAAACTAACCTCCCGTTAACCGCCCTCAAGGCTTGTTAGGTGATCGTGTATACGGAGTTACTTGTCATGCGTCCCCCTCACCTCGCGGCGGCGGCCCGACGGTCCGCCGGCGGCCTTGTCCTGCTAGCCCTCAGCGCGCTCGGCGCCGGCTGCGGCTCTGGCCTTTCTGACCAGTCCATGACGACATCGAGCCTTGCCCCGAGGCCGCAGATGAGCCTGGTGCGCGAACCGCCCTCGCCCTATGAGCAGACCGGCAGCTTCGGGCGAACCTATCAGCCGCCGCCACCTTACGACCGCTGGAACGGCAACGCCGGCGGCGTGACGACCGGCGCGCTCCCGGCCTATGCGTATCCGCCTCCCAGGGGCTGGCAGTCGCCACGGCCGATGCGCCCCGCGCTGCCGCCGACCGCCGGCTATGCCCGAGGCCGCATCATCGAGGTCCAGGAGGGCGACACGCTCTACAGCCTGTCGAGACGCCATGGCGTCGCCGTCGCCGAGCTGATCGACGCCAACCGGCTCGACCGTGCCGAGATCGAGGTTGGCCAGAGGCTCGAGCTGCCGCCGAACGCGCGCTGGTAGCGTCCTCACTCGTTGAAGGCGGCGAAGGTTGTCGGGTCGTCGAAGCACTGAAGCAGGTGCGCCTCGCGCGCGGGACCGGGCAGATGTCCGAACGGCGAGCCCTTGCTGTTGGCGAGATAGGGCCCGAACCCCTCGACATCCTGGCGCGTGAGTAGGCCGGTGTCGCGGCCGTGCTTGACCGACCAGCAGTCGGCCTGGTTCTCGCTCGCGGGAGTGGGATAGAAGTTGTGGCCGAGCACGTGGTGGGCGCACTCGTGGCCGTAGAAGAAGATCTGCAGCCTGGGCGGCAGCGTCGCGAGCCGGTTCGGATCGAGGGCGATGATGGGCATGCGGGTGATGATCCACGCGCGGCCCACGTCGCCGAGCTCGGTCATGCGCGTCGTGCGCACGACGACGCCGCGGAAGTCGCGGCAGCGCATGGGAAATCCGCCGATGATGGGCTCGGCCTCGAGCCCGTCGGCGAACGACGGCGCGGCCCATAGGCTTGCCACAAGGGCACCGATAACGAGCAATTGCCTTTTCACGAGCGACCTCTCGCGACCAAGCCGGCCTGAGGCTGCATGAGCCTCAGGAGGCTAGAATCTACAGGGTCCGCCGCGCAAGGGGATAACTTCGCTCCCTGGCACAATGCTCGAACGGTGTGGGCTCACGGTGCCGCGTTGCGGCGGCCGCCTCCGGCACTGCCAGGCGCGCCTCAGGCCTCGCCCGGGGCCCGGTTCAGATAGGCGACGGCGATCCCCATCAGAATGACGCCAATGGTGTCGAAGACGATCTGCTTTGCGACGAGCGCTTCCGGCATCGGCTGCACGGCGTAGTAGATGAGGTAGATCGGGATCGTCATGAGGAGGGCGACGGCGAGCCCGAAACGCACGCCCTGGCCGAGCGTCGAGGCCCCGGCCGTCCTGCCCTGGCGGTAGATCCAGGTGAAGGCGAAGCCGATCAGCACGTGGGCCAGCAGCATGAACGGGAAGTAGCCGTGCGCGTCCTCGGGCGTGCGGAACAGGCTGCCCGCGAGCGGCGCGTAGTCGCCGCCCAAGAGCACACCGTGCACGATGAAGCCCAGCGCGAACGACAGCACCGTCATCACGGCGCCGGAGATCCAAAAGCGAGTGTCCATGGCAGGCCTCCCTGATTTGGTTAGTCACCGGTCCCGCGCTCGTCGCGACCTATTCGGTCACACTCGTCGTAATTCCCGAAACGCCGCGTCACACGTCGCTGAACTCGCGCTCTTGGGCCGGATGCTGGATCGTAAGAATTCGGATTTCCCCATTGGCATCGTCGACGGTGTAATAGACGAGATAGGCATAGCGACGTGTCATCAGATTTCGCACGCCGTCAACGATCTGGCGGCGACCGGCGCGCGCAATAGGATTGAGCGTCCGAAGCGATTTCAGGATCGAGTCCCTGACCCGGAGCGCGGCCGCCGGACTGTGCTGCTTGACGTGATTGGCAATGTCGTCGAGGTCGGGCGCGGCTCGCTGCGACAGCCGGTTTCACATACCTCGAAGCGGCGGAACGCGGCGGCGACCTCCTCATCAGTCGCGAACTCACTGCGGCTTGCCTGATCCAGTCCATCGAGAACGGCCGAGAGATGGGCGGGGTCGATAGCGTTGGGCGCTTCGGTTCCGCTCATGGCAAGCATCCCGCGCGCAATCTCGTCCTGCTCTTCGGGGGACAAGACGCGAACGGCTCCGAGAGCCTGCTCGAGAAGCTTAGTCATTAGAGTTGCATAGGAGGTAAAGCGCGGCGAAGCATGCCTATTCAGTGCCCCATGGACTTCCCGATCTCTTCCGTCATCTTCTTGGCGTCGCCGAGCAGCATCATCGTGTTGTCGCGGTAGAAAAGCGTGTTGTCGATGCCGGCGTAGCCGCTCGCAAGTGAGCGCTTGTTGAACATCACGGTACCCGCTTTCCACACCTGCAAAACCGGCATGCCGTAGATCGGCGACTTCGGGTCCTCCTCGGCGGCCGGGTTGGTCACGTCGTTGGCGCCGATGACATAGGCGACGTCGGCCTGCGCGAACTCGTTGTTGATGTCCTCGAGCTCGAACACCTCGTCGTAGGGCACGTTGGCCTCGGCCAAGAGCACGTTCATGTGCCCCGGCATGCGGCCCGCGACGGGGTGGATCGCATATTTCACCTCGACGCCGGCTTTCTTCAAGTGATCGACCATCTCGCGTAGCGCGTGCTGCGCCTGCGCCACCGCCATGCCGTAGCCCGGCACGATGATGACCTTCTGCGCGTTCTGCATGATGTAGGCGGCATCCTCCGCCGAGCCGAGCTTCACGGGTCGCTGCTCGGCGCCGGCCGCCGGGCCCGCGACCTCGCCGCCGAAGCCGCCGGCAATGACCGAGATGAAGCTGCGGTTCATGCCCTTGCACATGATGTAGGAGAGGATCGCGCCCGACGAGCCGACGAGCGCCCCGGTGATAATCAACGCGATGTTGCCGAGGGTGAAGCCGATGCCGGCCGCCGCCCAGCCCGAATAGGAGTTCAGCATCGAGATGACGACCGGCATGTCGGCGCCGCCGATCGGAATGATGATCAGTCCGCCGAAGACGAGCGCCAGGCCCGTGATCGCCCAGAACAGCCACGGCTCCCCGCCCGTGAGACAGAACGCGTAGATGAGCCACGCCATGCCGAGAAACAGCGCGAGGTTCACGGCATGGCGCAGAGGCAGGATGATCGGCGCTCCCGACATGCGCCCCGAGAGCTTGGCAAAGGCGATGACGGACCCGGTGAACGTGATGGCGCCGATGGCGAGGCCGAGCCCCATCTCGACCAGACTTAAGGGCGCGATTTCGCGCGGGGCGCCGATGCCGAAGGCCTCGGGCGCGTAGAGGGCGGCCGCCGCGACGAAGACCGCGGCCAGACCGACGAGCGAGTGAAAGGCCGCGACCAGCTCCGGCATCTGCGTCATCGGGATCTTGCGCGCGATCACCACACCGATGGTGCCGCCAAGGCCCAAGCCCGCTGCGATCAGGCCCCAGGTGAGCAGCTCTTGCGGATTGGAGACCGCGAGCGTGGTCAGCACGGCAATCGCCATGCCGAGCATCCCGCGCAGATTGCCCCTTCGCGACGACTCCGGGTGCGAGAGCCCGCGCAGGGCCAGGATGAACAGCACACCTGACACAAGATAGAGGAGGGCGACCAGATCCGGGGAAAGATGCGGCATGAGCTTCACAGGGGCACGCCCCCAACCTCCAATTCGAACGGGCTGCCTCTGTCCCCTCTCCCCATCCTTCATGGGGAGAGGGTTAGGGTGAGCGGCAGGTTCTAGCGTAGCGGCCCGTTGCTGCCCCTCACCCCGACCTTCTCCCCGCTCTTGCGGGGAGAGGGGGAACTGCAGCTACTTCTTCCCGTCCTTTTTCTTATACATGCCCAGCATGCGCTGCGTGACCAGGAAGCCGCCGAAGATGTTGACCGAGGCCATCACGAGCGCGAGGAAGCCGAAGATGCGGGCCGCCGTCGTCCCCTCCATGATCGCCTCGATGCCGACGGCGAGCAGCGCGCCGACCACGATCACCGACGAGATGGCGTTGGTGACGCTCATCAAGGGTGTGTGCAGCGCCGGCGTAACGCTCCACACCACGTAGTAGCCGACGAAAATCGCCATCACGAACACCATGAGGCGGTAGATCGAGGGGTCGACGGCACCGCCGATGCCTTCGGCCGCCCAGGCTGCAGACGGTAGCAGCACAGCCACCGAGCACGCTGCTGCCGGGAACCCCAAGCGCATTTTTCCCTCTCCCCTTGGGGAGAGGGCGGTTCGCCATGACTTGGCGCAGGCCAAGTCATTTGGCGAACCGGGTGAGGGGGAACCAGCAGACGCCGGGGGTCCAGCCCCCTCACCCCAACCCTCTCCCCCAAGGGGAGAGGGGGTTCGGTTGAACCCTGGGCGAGCCGAATTGCCTATCATTGAACGCTCCTCACGCCGCGGTTTGCTGGACGAGGCTCGGGTGGACGATGCGGCCGTCCTTGGCGACCAACGTGCCCTTCACGATTTCGTCGTCCCAGTTGACCTTGAGCGTCTTGTCCTTCTTGTCGATCAAGAGTTCGAGAAAGGAGAACAGGTTCTTGGCGTAGAGGCTCGAGGCGTTGACCGGCACCGAGCCGGCGAGATTGAGCGGGCCGGCGATGCTGACGCCCGCGACCGCGACCGTCTTGCCGGGCTCGGTCGCCTCGCAATTGCCCCCGCGCTCGGCCGCGAGGTCGATGATGACGGAGCCCGGCTTCATGCTCTCGACCATCGCGCGCGAGATGAGCCTCGGCGCCGGCCGGCCCGGGATGAGCGCAGTCGTGACGACGATGTCTTGGGCTTTGATGTGCGAGGCGATGAGCTCGGCCTGCTTCTTCTGGTACTCGGCCGACATCGGCTTGGCGTAGCCGGCTGCCGTCTGCGCCTCTTTGAACTCCTCGTCCTCGACGGCCACGAACTTGGCCCCGAGGGAGGCGACCTGCTCCTTCGTGGCCGGCCTCACGTCGGTCGCCGTGACGATGGCGCCCATGCGGCGCGCGGTCGCGATCGCCTGCAGGCCGGCCACGCCCACGCCCATGATGAACACCTTGGCCGCCGGCACGGTCCCCGCCGCCGTCATCATCATCGGCAAGGCCTGGCCGAACATCGAGGCGGCATCGACGACCGCCTTGTAGCCGGCGAGATTGGCTTGGCTCGACAGCACGTCCATCGACTGCGCGCGCGAGATACGCGGCATGAGCTCCATCGAAAACAGCGATATGCCTGATGCGGCGGCGGCCTCGAGGCCGGCCCGGTCGCCAAAGGGATCGATCATGGCCGCGGCGATCGCACCGGGCTTCAGGGATTTGAGCTCGGCGAGGCTCGGGCGGCGCACTTTCAAGAGGATGTCGGCCCCGGCAAGCGCCTCCGCGGCGGCGGGGGTGATCTCGGCCCCCTGCGATTTGAGAGCCTCGTCGGAAAAATGGGAGCCGAGGCCGGCTCCGGATTGAATCTTGACCTTGCAGCCGAGACCCGAGAGCTTCCTCACGGTCTCCGGCGAAACGGCAACGCGCGGCTCCCCTGGCCCTTCGGCCGTAACAGCTATCGTGACCATTAATCGTCCGATTATCGCTCTTGCCGGGTCGAGCCCCGAGCGCACAGTTTCACCTTACGAGCCGCAAACAAAGCCGCAAGGGCGGTTCGATCCGCGCCAAGCCGGGACCCAGCCAGGGCCGCAGCTATTCCTAGACGAGGAAGTAGGCCATGCCAGCCAAGAGCAGCACGAGGAACACGATTAAGTAGCGGGTCCCCTTCAAGAACGCGTGGTAGGTCCGCATGTGCTCCGCGTAGTCCATGGCCGCATGGCCGCCGGACGTGTCGATGCTCATCGCCAATCTCTCCCCTGACCCGGTGCTGCGAAGCCTCACAGGTATCGCAAGCCCCCGGCAGCTTCAAGCACCTGGAACGGGCGACGCGGCGCCGCAGACCTTCGCCGTGCCGGGACATGATCAACGCCAGCCATAGGCCACCCTCATCGCGCCCGGCCTCATTGCTGGCCCAATGGGATGCCAGGAGCACAAAGCGTCGCGCACACCGATCGACGAGTGGCTCCGCGGCCGACGGGCGCCGGCGGCCGGACCGCGCGGCACAAATCACGGGGGAGACGAGGCGATGCTCCACGATGGTCGACCGATGGCGGCAATGGCCATCGCCGCGGCGGGCCTTGTGGCGCTGAGCCTCGAAGCGGTGGCGCTCGACGAGCCTCCGGGCGAGATGGCGGCCTTGAAGGCGTGCGAGAAAGAGGTGTGCACCCTGATCCTCGACAAGGCGCCTTCGGGCGACGACCTCACGTGCAAGATGTCCAAGACCTGGGCCAGAAACAGCATCAAGAAGGGTGAGAACAAGGGCGTCGCCTGGGGCTTCGGCGATGCCCGCTGCAAGGTCAGCCTGAGCTTGAGCAGGGCCGACGTGATCGCCGCGCTGACCAGGCCCGCGCACACCATCACCTCGCCGCCCCTCACGGTCAAATGCGAGGTGGAGCGCGGCGACGAGGTGAAGCCCGTCACCGCCAAGGCCCAGCCCAAGCTCGTGTTCAAGGACGGCAAGGCCGAAAAGGTGTGGATCAATCTCAAGGAGATCGATGGGCCGGTCGACATCAAAGGCACGATCTGGACCGCCGCCAGCCTCGAGGACACCCTCGGCATATTCCACAAGAGCTTGATCAAGTCGATCAACAAGTTCGTCCACAAGCGATGCCCCAAGACTTACGGTTCCCAGGCCCAGGCCCAGAAAGACCCGCCAAAGGCTCCTTCCGGCGCCGCGACGGCGACGAGCGCAAAGCCTGCCGAGCACCCGCCGCCGGCGGACCCCCAGGAGGCGGCAGCGGGCCAATGACCCGGCCGGCCCCGGCGCGCCGCGCTTCGCACTTCCCTTGAAGAATGCTATTCTTGTCCCGGACGGGGGCGATATCCGAGCTCCCACCGGGGGTGGACGTTCTTTTCTCTTCTGAAGGAGGTCCTCCATGAAAGTCAAAGAGGCTATGCACACGGGCGTCGAGTGGGTCTCGCCGTCGACGCCGATCTATGAGCTGGCGCGGCTCATGCGCGAGCACGATATCGGCGCCATCCCCATCGGCGAGAACGACCGCCTCGTCGGCATGGTCACCGACCGCGACATCGTCTGCCGCGGGCTCGTTAACGGTCGTGACCTGAGCCGGCTCACCGCCCGCGACGTGATGACCAAGGGCATTGTGTTCTGCAATGCCGATGAGGACATCGACGAGGCGACGCGCACCATGGAGCTGAAGCAGGTGCGCCGCCTGCCCGTCATCGACAAGAACAAGCGCATGGTCGGCATCTTGAGCTTGGGCGACATCTCGAACTCCTGCGAGCAGGAGCTTTCGGGCGAGGTGCTGCAGGCCGTTTCCGCCCATCACTGAACAGGCGAAACACGGACGGCCGAAAGCGATCCCGCGCGCCACCTGGTTGCGCGGGAGCGCATTTTGTCGCGCCTCAGCGTGCTCGCAAACAGCCGGAGCAGCGCCGGGCGCACGATCGGGCTCTCCCGACAGAGCCAGACCCCGTCCGAGCGGATGCGGAGCCCGATGTCGCCGCGGCAGGGCGGATCCCAGCGCTCGATGGGCGCCCCGAGGCGTGCTCGAGGGGCTGCTCGAGCCCTCCAGTCCGGCTGTGCTCGCTGCCCGTCACGGCTGACTCCTTGCTCTCTCGCGCAAGCCTTTGTGAGAACATCTGCCCCGCGGCGCCTTACGTAGTGTTAACTTGACCGAGCTCGGCCTCGCGGCCGAACAGAATTGTTTTCATAATGAGACCAACATCGGCAGCGCACAGTTCCCAGGACCGAGAACAGGGCTATAGTCCGCATATGAGCACAATAATCCAGACCGACGAGAACATCGTTCCCCGTCTCGAGGCCGCGGGCGAGCGCATCCAGCGCGCGCACAAAGCGGCCGCAGCCGTCATCTTCGGCCAGGATGTCGTCATCGAGCGCACGCTCGTCACGATCCTGTCCGGCGGTCACGCGCTGCTGATCGGGGTGCCGGGCCTCGCAAAGACCCTGCTCGTCGAGGCGTTGGGGCAGGTCTTGGGGCTCGAGGCACGGCGCATTCAGTTCACCCCCGACCTCATGCCTTTCGACATCATCGGCTCCGAGGTGCTCGATCATGAGCGGTCGCTCAAGGAGCCCGCGTTCCGCTTCATCAAGGGTCCGATCTTCACGCAGCTCTTGATGGCGGACGAGATCAACCGCGCGTCTCCGAAGACGCAGTCGGCCTTGCTTCAGGCCATGCAGGAGCATCACGTGACGGTGGCGGGGATCCGTCACGACGTGCCGGCGCCGTTCCACGTGCTGGCGACGCAGAACCCGCTCGAGCAGGAGGGCACCTACCCGCTGCCCGAGGCGCAGCTCGACCGCTTCCTGCTCCAGATCGATGTGTCCTATCCGGATCTCGGCGCCGAGCGGCGCATGCTGTACGCGACGACGGGCGTCGACGAGCGCAAGGTCGA
>DATETZ010000103.1:0-30826 GCA_035283385.1 Hyphomicrobiaceae bacterium | reverse complement strand
GAGGCGCGCTTGGCGCTCAACATGTTCTGAGCCGGGCGGCATCACTGTGAACCGGCCCATACGGCGGCACGGCGCGTCCCCAATGGGTGATGCGGGCCTGGAGCTTCTGCCGTAGAATTGTCTCCGCAGGGCATCGGCCTGCGGGGCTTATTGGGGGGTTCAATATGAATTTGATGCAACGGAGGTTGGCGGCCGGTTTCGTCGCGTTGATGCTCGCCATCGCCGCCAGCGCGCCGGCCACGGCGCAAGCCCTCTTCAGCGATGTCAGCGATGCGCGCGCGGCGGATGTTTCGCCGTCTCAGTCGGCCGCCATCCAGCGGATCATTTCCAGTGCGGCCACGCGCTCCCTGTCGATCGTGCGCGTCGACGGCGCGCTCCTGCGCGGGGCCACGGCGAACCAAAGCATCGAGATCAATATCGATTCAGCAGTGACGCTCAACGCGACCTCGAAAGAGTCTAGGTCTCTCACCGAGGGCCGTTTTGTTTGGAAGGGCGAGATCAGCGGGGATGCTCTGCCAAACGGCTCGGCCACCATCGTGATGAACGGCGACAACGCGACCGGCACGATCCAGACGCCGGACGGACGGCTGTATCGCCTTCAGCCCATCGGAGATGGGCGCAATGCCCTGATCGAGGTCGACCGATCGAAGGTGCCGCCGGATCACGAGCCCGGGGCCCCGCCAATGCCCCGTCAGAAATCGCAAATCGAAACGGCCCCTGGTGGCCGGGCGGCTGAGGTGGCGCCTGAAACACCCCCAGTCATCGACCTCGTGGTCGCCTACACGACGAACGCCATGAATGCTCACGGCGACATCCTTTCACTGATAGACCTTGCCATCGCCGAGACCAACGAATCCTTCGCTAATAGCGGCATCTCCGCGTCGGTGCGGCTGGTCCATACAGCCGAATATTCGTACTCCGAAGCCGGGAAGAGCTTCGCGACGATGGTCGGCGATTTCGGGGGAAGGGACGACGGCCAGATGGATTCGATACACGCACTGCGTGATCAGCATGGCGGCGACGTTGCCGTGCTGCTGATTGACAACAACGCGGCCTGCGGGCGTGCCTACGACATAGGGGCCGACGCCGAGACCGCCTTCGTCGTCGTCCACTGGGAGAACTGCGCGACCGGCTATTACAGCTTCGGCCACGAAATTGGACATCTCGCGGGCGCCCGGCACGATGTGGCGCGCGATGACAGCACAATCATGGCGGCCTTAAAGCGCGCAAGCGCGAATGTGACGGAAACTCAGGGCAAGCCCGCCGAGGAGCCTCATTGAGACGCCGGCCGGCCCGAGGATGGGCGCCGAGGTCCCGGCCGCCGCCCGCCGGGGTCCCCGTGTTCGAAAGCCGGCGCATCCCGTCGCAGGTCTCGCATGGGCGCAAATCTGCGCTATATGTTCTTTGCCCCCGAGGCCTTGAACCAGGATCTGCAACCTATGACTGAGACGACCACCATCGCCCCGCGCCGGCCCCGCCCAGTGGCGATGACGCTGACGGGGGAAGCCGCGGCGCGCGTCAAGGCTCTCATGGCCTCGCAGGGGCCCGAGGTGCTGGGCCTCAAGATCGGCGTCAAGAAGGGCGGCTGCGCGGGCATGGAGTACACCATGACCTGGGCGAAGAAGATCGACCGCTTCGACGAGGTCGTGGAGGCCGGCGGCGCACGCGTGATCATCGAGCCCGAGGCCGTGCTCTATCTGCTCGGCACCGAAATGGATTTCAGGAGCGACAAGCTCACGTCCGGGTTCGTGTTCAACAACCCGAACCAAAAGGGCGCGTGCGGGTGCGGCGAGAGCGTCAACCTCGAGCCGGCCGCGAGCGACGAGCCCGACGTGCTATAGAGTTAGCAGTCCCCTACTCGGCGGCCGTCCTCACCCCACTGGGGGCGGCGGTCGAAAGGGCCGCCATGGCCGCCGACCAAAAGCGCGCTTCGGCTTCGGCTTCGAGCTTCTGGCGGCGAAACGCCTCGACCCATTCCCACACGATCATCGGATTGGCCTCGGCCAGCGCTGCCAGATCCAAAGGGGACTTGGTCAGCACGGTGCTCGCTAGCCGGAAGAGCTGGATCTCCTCGATGTGATCCGCAGTCCGCTCTTCGGCAACGCGTACCTGGGTGCCGACACTCGAAACATCTTCCCTGAACTGGTCCTGACGCATAGGAGTAGCCTCCTGAACTCCTTGCAGCTTAGATCCGGAGTGTGAATTGCGCTTGGCGCGCCCGGTGAAATCCACAGGTTTGTGCTGCTGCACTGCAAAGTGATCTTGACTTTTTTTTGTGCGTTGCGGTGTGGCTGGCCGATCACATGCCGCGGAGTCCCAGGCCATGTTGCTTCGAGTATGACCGCGAGCGAAGGCTTTGTTGATCACCTCGAGGAGCTTCTGGCTCCGCTGGGGCGGGTCGTCGTCCGGCGCATGTTCGGCGGCGCGGGGCTCTACTGCGACGGGGACATGTTCGCGCTCATCAGCGGCGATACGCTTTACTTCAAGACGGATGGAGAAGGGCGGACCGCCTTCGAGGCCGAAGGCATGAGTCCGTTCACATACGCGACGAAGGGCGGATCTGGGACGCTCGGGAGCTATTGGCGTGCGCCCGAGCGCCTGCTCGATGAGCCCGACGAAATGGTCGCCTGGGGGCGGCGCGCGCTTGCGGCCGCTCATCGTGCGGCGGCAGGCCGGAGGCCATCGGCACGTCGTGCGCGAAAGCCGAAGACGAGTGGGAAGCGCGGCTCTGCGCGCGGCTAATGCCCGGGCTATTCGTGCGCCACTTTCGCCGGGCGCGGCGGCCGCCTCATGAACGCGGGGACGTTGTCGGCAAAGCCGGTGGCCCTGTCCTTTTGCGAGGCGCCCGCCTGCCCCTCGGGGGCCACATGCCGGGGAGCGGCCGGCTGCTCGGGGCGTTGCTGCGAGCTCTGTTGCGGTCTCGGCAGCTCGGTCGAGACCGGGCGCGCTTCGGTTTCGGGGCGTTTTCCGTGTTCGACCGGGCGGGGCTTCGAGCCCTGCTCGACGCGCGCCGGCCCGCGTTTCGGCTGAGCGTTGGCCTCCTGGCTCTCGGCCCGGCGGTAGGGGCGGCTCTCGCGCCGCGTGCTGTCGCGGCGCGAGCGCCCGCCGTCGCGTCCGCGGCGGCGCTTGCCGGCAGTGCTGTAGTCCTGCTCGCTCGGCGCCGCGCCGATCCAGACCACGGGCGCGCCGAGCATCTTCTCGATGTCCTTCAAGGACTTCAAATCGTCCGGCGTGACGATCGACCGCGACGCACCCTCCTTGCCGGCACGCCCGGTGCGGCCGATGCGATGGACGTAGTCGTCGGGCTGCCAGGGCAAGTCGAAATTGAAGATGTGGGAGACATCCGGAATGTCGAGGCCGCGTGCGGCAACGTCGCTTGCTGCCAAGAGCGTGATCTCTCCCGAGCGGAACCTGTCGAGCGTGTCCATGCGGCTTCTCTGATCCATGTCGCCGTGCAAGGCGGCGGCGTTGAAGCCGTGCTTCAAGAGCGATTTAAGGAGCACGGCGACATCGCGCTTCCTATTGCAGAAAATGATCGCGTTCTTGACGTTCTCGGATCGGATCATGTCGCGCAGCGTCTCGCGCTTCGCCCAGTCCTCCGTCGACGGGCAGAACCGGAACCGCTGGATAATGGTTCTCGCCGCCGTCGCGGGCTTGTCGACCTCGATGCGGACCGGCTCCTTCAGGAACTGATTGACGAGGCGCGTGATCTCGGGCGGCATGGTGGCCGAGAAGAACAGCGTCTGGCGGCGCGGCGGCAACAGCTTGCAGATCTTCTCGATGTCCGGGATGAAGCCCATATCGAGCATGCGGTCCGCCTCGTCGATGACGAGAATCTCGACGCCCATCAGCATCACGCGGCCGCGCTGGAAATGATCGAGAAGCCGGCCCGGGGTTGCGATCAGCACGTCGACGCCCCGATCGAGCTTCTTGATCTGGTCGTCCATCGATACGCCGCCGATCAGGAGCGCCACGTCGAGCTTGTGATTGACCCCGTACTTCTCGAAGCTCCCCGCGACCTGCGCCGCGAGCTCGCGCGTCGGCGCCAGGATCAGCGAGCGCGGCATGCGCGCGCGCGCCCGGCCGGTCTCCAGCCGGGTGATCATCGGCAGCACGAACGAGGCGGTCTTGCCGGTCCCCGTCTCGGCGATGCCGAGAACGTCACGGCCGGTGACGGCGATCGGTATGGCGGCGGCTTGGATGGGTGTCGGCGTGGTATAGCCGGCGGCAACGATGGCCGCCTGCACTTTTTGGCTGAGCCCGAGCTCAGCGAAGGATTTCATCTCCAAAAAACAACTCTCCATCTGCGTTCACGGACCCCGCGCGCGCCCGGATTCGGCCCCGGAAGGGCCGCAGGCGCAGCGGCGGTCGTCGAAGCGCAGGGGGAACGTGGAGCCGGAACTCGGCAAAACAAAACGGGCGGTCTCGAAAAGGGATCAATGAATCAGGATCCCCTGCGCTCGAACCGAGGGTGTGCTGACATATGTTCACGGAAAAAGCAAGAAAAAGCAGAGTATTTACCGGTGTTCGAATACCACAGTGGCTCGCGCGAGAAACGACGGGCCCGCAGCGCCATGCGCGCCGCCGGCCTGTCGTCACTCGCTACCGGCGCTGCTGCGGGCCCTCATTTCTACGCGGCGCGCCATCGGCAGGCGGGACGTGTCACCGCTCCCCGTCGAGCCAGCGGTAGACGAGCGCGCCGATCACGGCGCCAAGAATAGGGGCGACCCAGAATACCCAAAGCTGGCTCAGCGCCTCCCCACCCGCAAACACCGCCGAGCCGAGACTGCGGGCAGGGTTGACGGACGCATTGGAGACAGGAATCGCCATCAGGTGGATTGCCGTCAGCGTAACTCCGATGGCGAGCGGCGCGAACCCGGGAGCGGCCGCTTTCCGGGTCGAGCCCATGATGATGATGAGGAAGAACGCCGTGAGCACGGTCTCGATAATGAACACGCTGGCCAGGCTGGCGTTGAGCATTGAGAGTGCGCCGTAGCCGTTGGCGGCGTAGTGGGCCGGTGCGTTGCCGATCAGGGCGAAAACGAAGGTCGCAGCGACCGCGCCGAGGCATTGGGCAATGATGTAGGGGACGGCGCTTGCCGAATCGAAACGGCCCCCGGCGACGAGCCCCAAGGTTACGGCGGGATTATAGTGGCCGCCGGAGATATGGCCGATCGAGCGCACGAGCGCCATGACCGTGAGTCCGATCGAGAGCGCGACACCGAGAATTCCGGCGGCCCCGCTCGGCGCGCCGAACGAATAGAACGCCGCCCCGAGCACCGACGCCATGAGCATGAATGTGCCGATGAACTCCGCCGCGAGTGCCTTGATGTTCATGTTCATTGAATGGTCTCCCTGCCTCTTCCCCTCGAGAAGCGCCGCCCGTTGCGCGAGGCGCGGGAGAATTGCAAGGGACCGGTTCTGGCACCCCCGCAGCCTCGAATCGGCGCGCCCGACCCAAAATTCATACCATGGACCGGCTGAGCCCAATGCGGCCGATTGTTGCCATCCGAATGGCCTAAACACCTTTCAAACTGGGCCGTTTGCGTATTAAACGGGAGGACGCCGGGTTCATTCGCCGAGCCTGCCGCCTGATTGCGAAAGGGAAAAGGTGAAGATCCTCCACGAGCTGGCTAATAGAGAGGTCTTGGCGACGCCGGTGCGCAGTGGTAGGCCGCGCTCTAGGGGAGAGCGGCGGGTGAGTGTCCTATGCGGCTATTTTCCAGGTCGGAGCATTCGATGATGACCAATGCCTCAAGTTCCGCTGCGGTGCTGAAAGCCGAGGCGCGAGGCAATGCGCCCCGGCTCGGCGCCGAGATCAAGGCCTTGTCGGTGCGCGACAATTATACGAACTGGTACTACGTGGGCCGGATCTGGGTCATTGTTGCGGCGACCATCGCCGGCGCGATGTGGGGCCACGCGGCGCTCAACGAGGCAGGTTTTGGCTGGGGCTGGCACCTGCCGATCGCACTCTTCGCCATCGTGATCATCGGGGCGTCCCAGCATGAGCTCGGCGGCGTGCTGCACGAGGGGACGCACTACATGCTGTTCGCGAACAGGAGGCTCAACGAGCTCGCCTCCGACTGGCTCGCCGGCTTTCCCATGTACACGTCAATTCATCACTACCGCCTGTATCATCTGGCGCACCACCAATTCATCAACGATCCCGACCGCGACCCCGATCTCGCGCAGTTGAGGCACAGCGGCCATTTGCTCGATTTTCCGGTCACGCACATCGAGATTCTGGTCAAAATCCTGAAGCAGCTCTGGCTGCCGAATCTGTTCCGCTA
Source organism: Hyphomicrobiaceae bacterium (assembly GCA_035283385.1). Lineage (GTDB taxonomy): Bacteria > Pseudomonadota > Alphaproteobacteria > Rhizobiales > Hyphomicrobiaceae > Hyphomicrobium_C. The sequence goes on along the minus strand of DATETZ010000103.1, from coordinate 24,536 downwards.
CACGATCGGCCGCGTCCGCAACCACTCCTTCGACGAACAGCACAACCCTTATGCCGATCCCGCGCGCAAAGGCTCCAAATGGCCGCTCATCGTCAACGTGTTTTTCTGGCTCGGCGTGCCGGCGATCGTGCCGCCGTTGATCAAATTCGGATACTGGGAGATCGCTTTCGTTGCGATCGCCGCCATATGGGCCGCAAGTGTCGCCTACTTTGCGCTGATCCCCGAGCGCGCCTTTCCCGGTAGCCGACTCGAGCCCGTGATCTCTCACCGCGCAACCGCGATCTCCCGCGTGACGTTTCTGTTCATCGTCTACACTGCGCTGAGCGCGATCGACGTGTATCGAGGCGACCCCTGGGGGTGGCGCACGTTCGCCCTTTATTGGATCGTGCCGCTGTTCACGACCTTCCCCCTGTTCATGATCCTTCGCCATTGGGTGCACCACGGCAATGCCGATCGCGGCCGCTACACCAACACGCGCGTCTATCTTGTGAACCCGTTCATCCGCTATGCGATCTTCCCGTTCGGCTTCGATTATCACCTGCCCCATCACGTCTTCGCCTCGGTGCCCCACTACCGGCTCAAGGAGCTGCACGAGCTGCTGCTCGAGCGCGACCCGCAGTACCGGGAGAAGGGTGTGATCGTCGAGGGCTACTTCGGTCACGATAACGCGGTGAGCGGCCGGCCGACGGCGATGTCGGTGCTCGGCGCCGGGCACGCCCCGAAGGGCACCGAGGCGGCCTTTCTCGACAGCACCGTGCTCGAGCCCGCCGAGGTCGCCGACCGGGCAGGTATCGAACGCGAAGTCGCGGCTTCCGGGCGCGCGGCCGGCTGATGGCAGGTGCTGATCGCCCGGCCAGTCGCGGCGGCTCACGCCTGGGGCGTGGCGGACGGGCGCGCGCCGCCCGCGGACCAATCGACCTTCAGCGTCGCGAACATGATGCCCGTCAGCGCGGCAAAGCCGAGCAGCGCTCCGGCCAGCAGCGCATAGTCCTCGAGCGTCAGGATCAGATAGAGAAACGCGTAAATCGCGGCGAACAGGGCGAGCATCGCCAAGCCGGTCCGCGCGCTCTCGAATGCCTTGGCGACGTAAAGGGAGAGCATGCCGCCGGTCGCGGCCGATGCGGCGAGATAGGCGGCGGCGAAGCCCGTGTGCTCGGCGAGCGACAGCAGCAGCACATAGAAGAAGACCATCGCCAGGCCGACGAAAAGGTACTGCACCGGGTGCACGCGCCTCGGCGACCAGAGCTCGAGCACGAACACCCCCATGAAGCCGAGCCCTAGGAACAGCACGCCGTATTTCACGGCCCTCGAGACGAGATCGTAGAATTCGACAGGCTGATAGAACGTCACGCCGAACTGGTAGGGGCCGAACCGGTCGATCGGCGCCTCGGCGAGGCTCCAGGCGCCGGGAACGCTGCGCGCAAGGTGCGGCACGCGCCACGAGGCGGTGAAGCCTTGGTCCGTGACCGTCCGCTCGGCGGGCAGGAATGCGCCCGAAAAGCTCGGATGGGGCCAGTCCGAGGCGAGTGCGACGCGCGTCTCGCGCGCAGCCGGGGCGAAGCTCAAGGTCGACGAGCCGCTGAACACGAGATCGATCCGGAACGGGAACGGCCGGGGCGGGGCCTCGTCGGCGGGGAGAACGGATTTTGCGCCGGCGAGCTTCACGTGGATGCCGTTGACGTTCGCGGCCGGGAGCCCGAGGCTCGGGGCGAACGGCAGGTCCTGCTCGCCGCTGATCTTGAGCGCCGCGGCCTCCTTGAGCCCCGAGACGTCGCCGAGGCCCAGCACGACGGTCGCATCCCTCCAGCGCACGCCGATCGCGCCCGGATCCACGTCGGCCATGTCGGGTGCCGCAAAACGGCCCTCGAGGGCAACCGTGGCGGTATAGACGTTCACCTCGTAGATGGAGCGGTGCAGCACCTGCGACGTGCTGCGCCCTTTCACTGTGAGCTCTTCCGGCAGGAACACGGCGCGGCGCTCCTGGACCTGCTCGACGCGCTTGTCGCCGTCTCTCGTCTCGAGGCGGACCGTGTAGGGAACCACCACGAACGGGCCGGACACTTGCTGCGGCCCGCCCCAGGTGCGCGCAACCTCGCCCCGCACCTCTCCGGCACGGCCCTCGCGCTCGGAGACCAGCCCGAGAACGATGAGGAGGGGAACCAGAAGCAGAAGGATCAGGAAGCAGATGAGCAAGAACTTGAACGCCGGGCTTCGAGCCGCGCGTGCGAGAGATTGGGCAACATCCGCCATGAGCGCGTCCTCGTGTTCACTCTCGTTTCCCGGCCGCGGATCCCCGACCCTCAATGATCAGGCGGCGTACGGCTTTTGTTGGGCTCAAAAGAGGACGTACCGGGGAAGGTCCAACGCGCTTGCCTGGGATTTAACCTTTCGTGCCGGCGATTATCTCGGGTTGCCGGTGAAGGAGGCCATATGGTTCTGGCGGATACCGCTCCGGAGAGTGCGTGATAAGATCGCTGGCCGGGAGGCTTGAGCGGAAAGGCGGCGGGCCGTGACGAGACGAACGGTGCGCATAGCGTGGGTGGCGACGGGCGTGTGCCTCGCGATCGGAGCGGCGGCGAGCGTCGTCATGTGGCTCGGGCCGCCCGACCGGCCGTGGCAGCAGGCGCTGCGCGAGCTCTCCTCGCTCGTCGACGTTGCGGCGCTGCTCTTTTGGCTGGTCATTTTCGGCATCTACTGGAGCCGCCGGAGCCGCAGAGAGTAGCGAGACGGCTGCGACCTGCTGCGCTCCAAGGCTTCCACGCCGCCGCGTGCCGTAACTGACGGCCAACCTCTCGATCCTGGCGAGATGCTGGCTTCGATCGGCTATGCCGCCGAGCGTCCCGTGGAAGGCGGCCGTCTCGTGTACCTTTTGACGGCGATCTCGGCCTCGCGCCGGCGGGTTGCCGCAAGCTCATGGGCGAGCTGCATCCGCATCAAATGGTCCATCTTGGGGCCGAACGCCTTTTCGATCCGCAGCGCCATGTCTGCGGACAGAGCCGTCCGCTCGTTGAGGAGACTTGATAATGCCTGGCGAGTTACGCCCAGGACCCGGGCTGCCTCGGTGATCGAAAGGCCGAGCGGCTGGATGATCTCGCGGCGGATAAGGCCCCCTGGGTGGGGCGGGTTTCTCATGGCCATGAACGGGCTCCATCAGTGATAGTCGACAAGTTCGAGGTCGAATGCGTCGTTATTCTCGAACCGAAAAATGAGTCTCCAATTGCCGCTGACCGTGAGGCTCCAGAATCCCGCAAGCTCTCCCTTGAGCGGATGCAGGCGCCATCCGGGAAACACGCCGATGTCCTCTACCGTCTCCGCTGCGTCGATGACGGCAAGCATGTCTCTGAGCTTGTCGACGAAGCTTGGTGGGATGCCGCGGACCTGATCGCGCTCGAAAAGTCTCTTCAGGCCCCTGTGACGAAAGCTCCGGATCGGCATCGCGCTAAGTTAGAATGCGACAAGTGTCATTTGTCAATTGTCAGCGGCGGCCGAGCCGCTGCCCGCTCGACCGAATAAAACCGCCAAATGTCGAAATGTTTCGCGAACGCAGCGCGCTCCTGGATGTGGCGCACCATGGGCTTGGAGCCCATGAGCGCGTTAACCGCTTCCGCGAGCGTCGCCTTGTCGGCTAAGAACCAGCGATCCCGGCGCGCTCCGTCCAATCCTGCTTCTGACCCTCGCTGCGCGAAAACGCGAACGCGGCAAGGTCTTGTAGAATGCAATTCCTCGCGTTTGATTGCGGCGGCGGCAATGAAGAACGTCAGCTCCAGTATCGAGTGATCTGAGCAACGGCATTCTACCCACTTGCTTGGCAGCCGCGTTTTCACGCAACCAAGACCCAAACCGGAACCTGCGGCCAAGGTGGAAAGCCCCGACATCCCCTTCCCGGGACGGCGAAAATTTGTGATCACACGCGGCGGCGCGGCGCGTTAAGGTCGCCTGGCGATAAATTTTGCCATGATTTAGCCAGAGGTTTTCACTGTATCTTTTAGCTGCAGTCGAGGGAGGCCCAGGGGCTCGATTGTTTCCTGCACGCCAGTTTGCTGCTGCTGTGACGGCATTGCTGCTGATCGCAGGTGCACTTTTCGTCTCAGTCGTCGGCGCACAGGCCAAAGGCCCATCCGGCAGCTGCGAAGACGCAGCCCGGCTCGCGGTCCTCTCCTCGCCGATCGCGCCGTGGAAGGGCGCGCCTTTGCGCGTCGTCTTCGCCGCGGAAGAGTCCCTCGAGGGGGAGCTTTCGCTGATCGCGCCCGATGGAAAAGTCGCGTCCACATCGCGTGAGCGGCACGGCGGGCCGCCGTATTTCTGGTTCGCCGAGGTCGCATCTCCCGCCGTTGGGACGTGGCACGCGAAGCTCGTGCGCGACGGCGCGACGACGGAGTGCGGCACGATCGACCGCGAAATCGCCGTGCGCCGAGCCGCATCGCCGCCGCGCGCGACGGCAAAGAGCGTCTGGCCCTTGCGCGACACATGGAACCGCGCGACGGAAAACTTGTACTCGGCATGGATCGAGAAGCTCTTCGACGCGCCGCTCGACGCGGCGCCGTCGTGGCCGGCGCTGCATGAAGTGCTGCGCGATCGATCGCGTAATTTCCTGTTCAACCATTTGGGTCTGCGCGAAGACGAGAAGGGGCTCATCATTCGCCCCGACTGCGCCGACCTTCCATACTTCTTGCGCACGTACTTCGCCTTCAAGATGGGGCTGCCGTTCGGGTACTCGAAGTGCTCGCGCGGCGGCGGCGGCCAGCCGCCGAAGTGCCCCCAGTGGTGGAACATTCAGAACGAGGAACCTCCCCCCGCCCCGCCCGAACAGAAATCCGCGCCCGGCGACCTAATCGGATTTTTCGGCGAACCGGTCGCGGCTCCAGTGCCCACACTTCCTCCGAGGCCGCCAGGGCTTGTGCAAGGTTTCGGATATTATTTGCGGACGACCGTCGCAAACGGCGTCCATTCCGGCTCCGGACGAACCTCGGCAAGCGACGACAACACCGATTATTACCCCGTGCCGCTGAAGCAGGAGACACTGCGCACAGGCACCGTCTACGCGGATCCGTACGGGCACGTCCTGGTGATCGTGAAGCGCGTGCCACAGTCGGGCGACGCGGCGGGCGTCCTGCTCGCCGTCGACGGGCAACCCGACGGGACGGTCGCGCGAAAGCGTTTTTGGCGCGGCAATTTCCTGTTCGCGCAGGATCCCGCGCTCGGGAGTCCCGGGTTCAAGCGCTTTCGGCCGATCGTGCGCGAGAAGAACGGCGTCTTGCGGCAGCTGACCAACGACGAAATCGCCAAAGATCCGCAGTACGGCGATTATTCGCTCGATCAGTCGCAGCTCGGGATCGAAGACTTTTACGATCGCATGGATGACGTGATGTCGCCGGCGCCGCTCGGTCCTTTGCGCGCGATGCAGGAGGCGATTACGGCGCTCGAAGAGCAAGTGAAGGCCCGCGTGACGTCGGTCGAAAACGGGCGAAAGTACCAAGACGGCGGTGGCGCCGAAGTGGAGATGCCGGACGGCCCGTCGATCTTCGAGACGACCGGCGCGTGGGAAGATTTCGCGACGCCGTCGCGCGATCTGCGTCTGCTGATCGCGATTGATGTGGTGCGCGGGTTTCCCGATCGCGTGGTGCGGCGGCCCGAGCGTTACGCGATGCCGAAGGAGAAGAGCGTCGCGGACGTGAAGGCCGAATTGGAGAGCACGCTCGCGTCGGAGCTTCAAGCGCGCAAGTTCTCCTATACGCGCAGCGACGGCTCTCAATGGACGCTCGCGCTGAAAGACGTGGTCGACCGCATGGGCGCGCTCGAGATGGCCTACAACGTGAATGACTGCGTCGAGCTACGCTGGGGCGCGCCGGACAACAGCGACGAGGCGTCGACGTGCAAGCGGCGTGCGCCCGAGGCGCAGCGCGGGAAGATGACGCAGTACCGCGCGTGGTTTAACGAGCGGCGCCGGCCCCCGCGCGCTTAGCCGATTTTATTTCCCGGGGCTCGTCTGTCCTCGCCGCAAAGAACCCAACGCGCCACGGTTACATTGATAGGCTTCTGGCGCATCCCCGAACCGAAAGGGCGCGTCGGGTTGGGCGGCGTACGGGTGAGGAGCGGACGGCTTGGACGGCGGCGCGAAGACAGCGCACTCAAATATCCAAATCCTTCGCGAACAGGGCGCGCTCTTGGATGAAGCGGAAGCGGGCCTCGGGCTTGGAGCCCATCAGCGCGTTGACCGCCTCGCCGATCGCGCTCCGGTCGCCGTCGCCGATCTCGACCCTGAGCAGCGTGCGCCGCCCGGGGTCCATGGTCGTCTCCTTGAGTTGGGCCGCGTTCATCTCGCCGAGCCCCTTGAAGCGGCTGATCTCGACCTTGGCGTTGGCCGCGAACTCGCGCTTCAAGAGCTCGTCCTTGTGGCGGTCGTCGCGCGCGTAGAAAGACTTGGCCCCGTGCGTCAGCCTGTAGAGCGGGGGCACGGCGAGGTAGAGGTGCCCGTTCTCGATCAAGTCCGGCATCTCCTGATAGAAGAACGTGATCAGGAGCGAGGCGATGTGGGCCCCGTCGACGTCGGCGTCGGTCATCACGATCACGCGCTCGTAACGCAGGTCCTCGTCGCGGTACCTCGTGCCGGTGGCGACGCCGAGCGCCTGGACCAGATCCGACAACAGCTGGTTCTGGGCCAGCTTTGCCGACGACGCGTTGGCGACGTTCAGGATCTTACCGCGCAAGGGCAGAATGGCCTGGGTTTCCCGGTGCCGCGCGCTCTTGGCGCTGCCGCCCGCGCTGTCACCCTCGACGATGAAAATCTCGGTGCCCTGGGCCTCTCGGATGGTGCAATCGGCGAGCTTGCCGGGTAGCCGCAGCTTGCGCGTCGCAGACTGGCGCCCGACCTCCTTTTCGCGCTTTCTCTTGAGCCGCTCCTCGGCCTGGTCGATCGTCCACTCGAGCAGCCGGGTCGCCTGCTGGGGGCTGTCGGCGAGCCAATGGTCGAAGGCGTCGCGCAGCGCGACTTCGACGATGCGGGCCGCCTCCTGCGTCGCCAGCCTGTCCTTGGTCTGGCCCTGGAACTCCGGCTCGCGGATGAACACCGAGAGCATGGCCGCGGCGGTGCCCATCACGTCGTCGGCGGTGATTTGCTGGGCGCGCCGGTTGGCCACCAGATCGCCGTAGGCGCGCAGCCCCTTGGTAAGCGCCTGGCGCAGGCCCGCCTCGTGCGTGCCCCCGTCCGCGGTCGGGATCGTATTGCAGTACGAGCGCAAGAAGCCGTCCTCGTCGGCGATCCACGCGACCGCCCACTCGACCGAGCCGTGCTTGCCGTCCTTCTCGGCGCGCCCCGAGAAGATCTCCTTGGTGACCAGCGTCTGTCCCGCGATCTCGGACAGGAGGTAGTCTTTGAGCCCGCCGGGGAAATGGAACACCGCCTCGGCCGGCGTCTCGTCCGCGATCAGGCTCGGCTCGCAGCTCCAGCGGATCTCGACGCCGCCGAACAGATAGGCTTTCGACCGCGCCATCTTGAACAGGCGCGCCGGCTTGAAGCTGGCGCCCGAGCCGAAGATCGCCTCGTCGGGGCGGAACCGCACTCTAGTGCCGCGCCGGTTCATGACCGGCCCGAGCTTCTCGAGCTTGGTCGTCGGCTTGCCGCGCGAAAACGCCATGCGGTAGAGCTGCTGGCCGCGCGCGACCTCGACCTCGAGCGACTGGGAGAGGGCGTTTACGACCGACACGCCGACGCCGTGCAGGCCGCCCGAGGTGTTGTAGGCCTTGCCGTCGAACTTGCCGCCCGAGTGCAGCATGCACATGATCACCTCGAGGGCGGACTTCGACTTGAACTTCGGATGCGGGTCGACGGGAATGCCGCGACCGTTGTCCGTCACCGTGACGAAGCCGTCCGCGTCGAGGCGGACCTCGATCCAGCTCGCGTGCCCCTCCACCGCCTCGTCCATGGCGTTGTCGATCACCTCGGCGAACAGGTGGTGCAGCGCTTTCTCGTCCGTGCCGCCGATATACATGCCGGGGCGCCGGCGCACGGGCTCGAGCCCTTCCAGCACCTCGATGTCGGCGGCCGTGTAGCTGTCGGAGGCATCGGCGCCCTTGCGGCCGCGGGCGGGCTTGTCGCTCATGCGATCGGCGAGGTTCGAGAACAGGTCGCGGATCGATTGGGCCATGCGGTATTGCTCGCCTCTCCGGCCAACACGGTCAACCCCGGGCACGCAGCGCAAGACTGATCAAGCGCGCCGGCGAATCTCTGCGCCGCGCGCTGACGTTGAGGTCGCACGAGCGCCATGTCTTGGCAAGCACTAGCCCGACCTTCTCATAGGGTCACGGGCGGCACGGAGGCGAACTTGACGACAGAGCCGGAGCGGCGCGCAGAGCGATGCGCCTCATCGGTCAAGCGTCGCGACACACTCTGTCGTCAAGTTCGCCCCGCACATCACGCCGAAGGCGTGTCTTCGACACGTCATGCCGAAGGCGTGCTTCCAGCACGACGGGTCGCCCTGGCGCGGCCGGCCGGTTCATGCTGGAAGCATGCTTTCAGCATGACGCGCGCCTCAACCGTAAGCGGGGGCTACGCTTTTCGGCACGCTCCTGCCGGGCCGGCGCGCGCCAGGGCGATGACACTCCGTGAGCCTATGAGAAGGTCGGGCTAGGCATCGGCCGCGATTTCCAGGGGTCGTGGTCCCCTCCCATAGGGTAGGAGCCTCGGCGCCGACAGTGAGAGCCGGCGCAGGCCGGGTCCTGGCCATCGGGCCGCCTTCGCGCCGCCACGGCTTCACCGAACCCGAGCCCCAAAGCACGGGTAAGAACCTTCTGGTTTGTCAGTCTTATTCTCATTCTGAGAGGATTCCATGCTCGGTAACAGTCAGACGATTTTGCCACTGCTGCTGGCGTCGACGGCGTCGTTCGCGATCGCGTGGCCGGCGCTCGGGCGCGCCGCCGATTACAAGATCTCCGGCCCTCACAGCCACGAAAATCTTTCGATCTTTCTCCTTCATGGCCACAGCGCCGACGGCCCCGTGCCGCTGACGCTCGAGGAGGCGCTCGACAAGGGGGCGGTCAAGGTGCACGAGACGGGCACCGTCGGCGAGCTCGAGATCGAGAATCTCGGAGCAGAGGGGGTCCTCGTCCACGCCGGCGACATCGTCAAAGGCGGCTGGCAGGACCGGGTGGTGGGCGCCACCATGATCATGAAGCCCAAGTCGGGGCGGCTGCCGGTGTCGGTGTTCTGCGTCGAGAGCGGGCGCTGGTCGGGGCGCGGGGCGGAGGACGCAGAGGTGTTCGCGAGCGCCAAGGCAATGATGCCCTCGCGCGAGGCCAAGCTCGCGATGAAGGCGCGGAGGGACGTGGGCGCCGTGCCTCCCACTGCGTCCGAGCCGAGCGCCGCTGGCCCGATCAGGGAGCCGGAAAACGAGTTGGGGACGGCCGGGTCTGCCCAAGAGCCCGATCGCCGCGGCGACCTGCCGCGCGATCCCCGCCGGGCGCCGGAAAGGCCCGTCAATCCTCAGGCCGAGGTCTGGCGCAGCGTCTCCGAAATTCAGGCGGCACTCTCGGGCCGGCTCGGCTCCAGCGTCGCCTCGGCAACTTCGGAGACCAGCCTGCAGCTCGCACTCGAGAACGAGAAGCTCGCCGAGGCTCAGAAGCGCTACCTCGTGGCGCTCGAGGCCGCGGGCGAGACGGAGAGCGACGTCGTGGGCTACGTGTTCGCCATCAACGGCAAGATCAACAGCGCCGACATCTATGCGTCGAACGCGCTGTTCCGCAAGCTGTGGCCACGGCTGCTCAAGGCCGCGGCGACGGAGGCGATCGGGGTCGAGAAGGCCTTGCCCAAGACGCTCGAGCCGACGGTAGCGGCGGTCGAGGAGTTCCTGGCCGCTGCGTCGGCCGGCAAACCGAGCGAACGACCGCTGATCGACGGGCAGCGGCTCGAGACGCGCGAGGCCGATCGGGTCGTCGACTTCGTGACGCTCACCGCTTCCGGCGACTTCGTGCACCGCAACGTGCTCGCGCGCCACTGACGCCGAATGGTGACGTCGAACGGTGTCAGTCCCTCAGGGTCTGACACCGTTCTCGCGGTCAGCGCTTCTCCGCCAGCATTTCGGCAACCACCCGAGGGATTGCCTGAATCTCGTCGCGCAGGCCGCTTTCCACCTGGTCGAGGCGGTTCCCGAGGGCTTCGACGTGGTTGCCAAGGGCGTCGAGGCGGTTGTCGATTCCGTCAAGGCGGTCGTCGATGCCGTCGAAGCGCTTGTCCATATCCTCGAACCTCGCGTGCATGTAGAGCTGGATGTCGCGAAGCTGGCCCGAGACGAATTCGAAGCGCCCTTCGAGTTGCGACAGGCGCGTCTCCGCTAGATCGAGGCGGCGTCTGAGCTCGCGGACTTCCTTCTCCAGATCCATGCCTGCCATGTTACCTGGTTTCGCTTGGCGTGACCATCAAACAGCAACGTTGTCGATGAGCCGCGTCGTGCCGAGCCAGGCGGCGGCGAGGACGCGGCCCGGGCGGCCGGAACTCGGATCGAGAGGCGCCAGTGTCTCGGCGTCCCTCACCTCCACGTAGTCGACCTTGGTAAAGCCCGCGCGCTCGAGATCGCGCTTGGCGGTCGCGGTCTCGTCCGAAATCTGGGTGCCTGCTGCGACCTTGGCCGCGACTTCGCAAATGATGCGATAGAGCGCCGGCGCGGCAGCGCGCTCGGCGGGCGAGAGGTAGGCGTTGCGCGAGGAGAGCGCGAGGCCGTCCTTTTCGCGCACCGTCGGCGCCGCGACGATCGCCAGCGGCAAGGCGAGATCGCGCACCATTTGCCGGATGACGGTGAGCTGCTGGTAGTCCTTCTCGCCGAACACGGCGAGGTCGGGCGCAACTGCCGAGAAGAGCTTCAAGCACACGGTCGCAACGCCGCCGAAGTGGTGCGGCCGGAAGCGGCCCTCGAGCTCCAGCGCCGCGCCGCCCGGCTCGATGGGGGTGGCAAAGCCCGGGGGATACATCTCGGCTTGATCGGGGGCCCAGACGAGGTCGGCGCCGACCGCCTCGAGCTTTGCGACATCGCCCGCCTCGTCGCGCGGATAGCGGCCGAGATCCTCGCCGGGCGCGAACTGCGTCGGATTGACGAAGATCGAGACGACCGCGCGGGGCGCCCTCTTCTTGGCGAGCCGGACGAGCGCCAAGTGGCCCTCGTGCAGCGCCCCCATGGTGGGGACGAGCGCAACGGTCTCGCCCTCCCTGCGCCAGCTTGCTACGGCTTGGCGCACGTCCTTTACCGTTCGCACGACTTTCAAGGCGCATGATGCCACTTGGCGCTCCTCGATGGGCCGCTACGATTTTCCGCAACCGGCGTCCTGCAACGGCATCGGCCGATGCGCAGGCTTGCGTCAAGAGCCGTTGCAAGATCAACAGGCGGTTACGATCTGTTAGTATGCAACGCCTTGGCGAATCGTGTGTGGTCCCCAAAAGTCCGGAGGACGGCATGGTCGCGCTCAAAACGACCGATTGCGACGACACGACGCTCGATCCGGCGATGTTACCGCCGCGCGACGAGATCGCATCCCATCACTTGATCGACGAGCCCCGGCTCGTCGGCGGCCTGATCGAGCGTGCCGTCTATACGGAGGACGAGCGCCGCCGCACGGCCGACATCGCGCGCCGCCTCGTGCACGCCGCCCGCGCCAACCACATGAACCATGCCGGCGTCGACGCCTTCATGCGCGAATACGGCCTCTCGAGCGAGGAGGGCGTGATCCTGATGTGCCTCGCCGAGTCGCTCCTGCGCATCCCGGACGCGGAAACCGCCGACCGGTTCATCGCCGAGAAGATTTCCGGCGGGCATTGGGAGCGCCACCTCGGCCACTCGGAGAGCCTGTTTGTCAACGCGTCGACCTGGGGCTTGATGCTCACCGGGCGCCTGGTCAAGCTCAAGGAGAGCCGGGGCGACAACCCGTGGGACGCCCTGAAGCGCCTCGTCGCGCGCTCGGGCGAGCCCGTCATCCGTCAGGCCATTCGGCAGGCAGTGAGGCTCCTGGGCGACCAGTTCGTCCTGGGCCGCACCATGAGAGATGGGCTCGCGCGGGCCGCAGGCTACCAAGCCAAGGGCTATCGCATCTCCTACGACATGCTGGGCGAGGCGGCGAGGACGGAACGCGACGCCGAGCGCTACTTCGAGCGCTACATGGCGGCCATCGATGCCGCCGGCAGCGCCGCGGAGCCGCTGACCTCCGCCCATAGCGACGCGCTGATGAGCCGGCCCGGTCTATCGGTGAAGCTTTCGGCGCTGCATCCGCGCTTCGAGCCCGGAAAAGAGCAGCGCCTTCAAGCCGAGCTCGCACCCCGGCTCCTCACCCTCCTCCGGGCGGCTCAAGCTCGCGGGCTTGCTGTCACCATCGATGCCGAAGAGCAGGATCGCCTCGAGCCGACTCTGTCGCTGTTCGCCGGCGCCCTCACGCATCCCTCGCTCGTGCGTTGGGGCGGGCTCGGGCTCGCGGTGCAGGCCTATGGCAAGCGCGCCATTCCCCTCTTGCGCTGGCTGCGCCGGCTTTCCGAGCGCACGGGCAAGCGCATCCCGGTTCGCCTCGTCAAAGGCGCCTACTGGGACAGTGAGATCAAGTGGGCGCAAGAGCGCGGACTGCAGGACTATCCCGTGTTCACGAGAAAGCTGCACACGGATGTCTCCTACCTCGCATGCATGCGCCTCATGCTCTCCGACGCCAAGGCGTTCTATCCGCAATTCGCGACGCACAATGCCCATACTCTTGCCGCGGCCTATGTCGCCGCCGGCCATTCTCAGTTCGAGTTTCAGCGCCTTCACGGCATGGGCGAGGCCCTTTACGACGAGGTCGTCGGTCAGGGCAAGCTTGCGCGGCCGTGCCGCATCTACGCGCCGGTGGGCGAGCACGAGGATCTCCTCGGGTATCTCGTGCGCCGGCTGCTCGAAAACGGCGCCAACACATCGTTCGTCAACCGCCTCGCCGACGACGAGGCGCCCGTCGCCCAGATGGTCCGCGATCCCGTCGAGACGGCCGAGCGCGAGCGCCTCGAGGCGGCGGCGATCAAGCTTCTCCCGCGACCGCGCGATCTTTTCTGGCCGGAACGAAAGAATTCGGCGGGCGTGGCGCTCACCGAGCCCACTGTCCGCGCCGCCCTTGTCGCCGAGATGGAAGCGGCGCTCGCGCCGTCGTTCGCGGCTGGCCCGATCGTTGCCGGCGAGGTGACCACCGGGGGCGCGGCCGCAGGCCCGGTCACCTGCCCTCACGACCGGCGCGAGCGCATCGGCACAGTCCGCATCGCGATCCCGGCCCAGGTCGACGCCGCCACGACGAGCGCGACCGGGGCCGTCTATGACTGGGACCGCGCCGGAGCCGGAACCCGGGCCAAGATCCTCGAGCTTGCCGCCGACATGTTCGAGCGCGACCGGGCGCGGCTGATGGCCGTGCTCGTCCGCGAGGCCGGCAAGACATTGCCCGCGGCGCTGGGAGAGGTGCGCGAGACGGCCGACATGCTGCGTTACTACGCCTTCGAGGCGCGCCGCCTCATGAGCGAGCCGGTGGCGCTCAGGGGGCTGACCGGAGAGACCAATACGCTCGAGCTCAGGGCGCGCGGCCCGGTTGCCTGCATCAGCCCATGGAACTTCCCGCTCGCGATCTTCACGGGACAGGTCGCGGCGGCGCTTGCGGCCGGCAACCCGGTGCTTGCCAAGCCCGCCGAGCAGACACCGGTGACCGCATTCCTCGCCACCCAGCTCCTCCACGAGGCCGGTGTGCCCAAGAACGTGCTTCATCTCTTGCCGGGGGGGGCTCCCGTCGGGGCCGCGCTCGTCAAGGACCCGCGCGTCAAGTGCATCGCATTCACGGGCTCGAACGAGACCGCCTGGTCGATCCAGAAAGCCCTTGCCGATCGCCGGGCCGAAATCGTGCCCTTCATCGCCGAGACGGCCGGCCTCAATGCCATGATCGCGGATAGCAGCGCCTTGCCGGAGCAGGTGGTGCGCGACGCCGTGCGCTCGGCCTTCGACAGCGCGGGCCAGCGCTGCTCGGCGGCGCGCGTGCTCTTCGTCCAGGAGGACGTGGCGGCGCGCACCGTCGAGATGCTCGCCGGCGCGCTCGAGGCGCTCGATGTCGGCGATCCGTTCGATTACGCGACCGACATCGGCCCGGTGATCGACGAGGCGGCCCAGGACGAGCTCGAGGCGCACAAGCACAGGATGCAGCTGAACGGACGAGAGCTCATCGATTTGCATCTGCCCGAGCACTGCCGCAACGGCACGTACGTGATGCCCGCCGCCTACGAGATCGATCGCATGGAGCTGATCGAGCGCGAGGTGTTCGGGCCCATCCTGCACGTGGTCCGCTTCGAGCGCGGGCATCTCGGTAAGGTGATCCGGGCCATCAATGGGTTGGGATACGGCCTGACGCTCGGGCTGCACAGCCGCATCGGCGCGGTCGCCGACTACGTCGCCGAGCACGCGCGCGTCGGCAACCTTTATGTCAACCGCAATCAGATCGGCGCCGTGCCGGGGGTGCAGCCGTTCGGCGGCGAAGGGCTGTCGGGCACGGGCCCCAAGGCCGGCGGGCCGAACTATCTGGTTCGGTTCGCGACCGAGCGCGTGCGCACGACGGACATCACGGCGACCGGCGGCAACGTCGGCCTCCTCGTCGAGCACACCGTGGGCGGGAGCTGACGGCGCGAGCCTCAATTCCATCAAGTGTTGGCCCGGCCGGGCGAATGGGGAGGCCCAAAGCCCGCTAATCATTCCGCCCCTCTGGCCATTGCCGGGGGCCGCGTTACTCGCCATGTATTAGGCTCTCGAAAATCGGCGATCGAGCCCGCGCGAACATGATGAGCCACAGCAAGCCGCCCGCGGCCAAAGGCGAGAAAACGACAGCAGACTCGGTGCCGGCGGAAACCGGATCGAATGAAGCCGAGGTCGCGCGCTTCGTGGCCAACGTGAAGGCGCTCGCGCCTCGCAAGGCCGAGGGCCGCGGCCGGCTCATCTTCGCCATGGACGCCACCATGAGCCGTGAAGGCACCTGGGACATGGCTCTCGCCCTGCAGGCCGACATGTTCCGGGCCGTCAAGGAGGTCGGCGGTCTCGACGTCCAGCTCGTGTACTTCCGGGGCACCGGCGAATGCCGGGCGTCGAAATGGGTGTCGGACCCTGAAGCGCTTGCCCGTCTTATGACCACGGTTGCGTGCCGTGGAGGCTTCACCCAGATCGGCAAGGTGCTCAGCCATGCGCGCAGTGAGGCGCAGAGACGAAAGGTCAACGCTCTCGTCTACGTCGGCGATGCGATGGAGGAGAGTATCGACGATCTCAGCGGGCGCGCGGGGGAGCTGGCGCTCCTCGGCGTGCCGGTGTTCCTCTTCCAGGAAGGCCGCGATGCCCCTGCCACTCGAGCCTTCAGCGAAATTGCCCGGCTGACGAACGGCGCCGCCTGCCGGTTCGATGCCGGCTCGGCGCAACAGCTTCGCGATCTCCTGACGGCGGTTGCGGTCTATGCCGCGGGCGGACAGCAGGCGCTGCTACGACTGGCCGAGACGGCGGGGGGCATCGGCGCGCGCCTCCTTATCTCACAAATGAAGCCGGGCGGCTGAAGCAGCAGGCCATGCAATTCTTTCTCCTCGGATTGGCGGCGCTGGTCCTCGTGCTCCTTACGACGCACGCCTTCACGCGTGCCAATCCGGCCGCGATGGCGCGCCAGTTTCGCATCGCCGGCGGGTCGGTCGCACTCGCGGGGGCCGCCCTGTTCCTGGTGCGCGGCATGACGGGGCCGGCCCTCCTGCTGGCCGCGTTCGGCTCTTGGCTGCTGGGCTGGGGCGCGGCCGGATCATGGGGCGCCTTTCCGGGTTCGGGCCGCAAGTCGCCGGGCCAGACCTCGCGCGTGGTGACCGACCATCTCGAAATGGAGCTCGATCACGACACGGGCGAGCTCACGGGGGCCGTCTTGAAGGGCATATTCGAGGGCCGCGCCATCGAGAGCTTGACGCCAGCGGAATTCGCGCATCTGTGGCGGGACTGCCGCTTCTCCGATCCGCAGTCGGCGCAGATTCTCGAGGCTTATCTCGATCGCGAACATCCCTCCTGGCGCGAGGACCTGGCGCGTAGCGGGCAAGAGCCAAGCGGGTCGGCCGGGACTCGTGGAGCCCAGGGTCCGCAGGGTCCGATGTCGGTAGCGGAGGCGTACCAGGTCCTGGGGCTCGCGGCGGGCGCGAGCGATGAGGACATCCGCCGTGCCCACCGCGAGCTGATGCTCAAGCTGCATCCCGACCGCGGCGGCTCGACCTACCTGGCCGCCAAGATCAACCAGGCCAAGGACCTGCTGCTGAGTAGGTCGGAGTGAGCCCGGCGCGAGTCGGGCGAAGTCCGACACGTTGTCTCGTCGGCCGGGACATGTCGGACTTCGCTCGGGCAAGAGGCCTCGCTCAGTCCGACCTACGCCATTGTGCTTGGTCGTCAGTCCGCCTTCATCACGAGGCAGTCAATCGCGACGCGTTTGAGCTCGAGGCAAGCTCGTGACGCTTTTCCCCCATCGAAGCCTGCAAAGCGCGCGCGAAACATCTGCCGGTCGCCTTTCTGCACGGGGCGCGACAGCGACGGGTGCCCATCGAGAAGGCTCACTGCGCGCGCCCGTGCCGACGCGAGGCGGCGTTCCGCTTCCTCTGCGCTCGCGTAGGCGCCGATCTGGATCTCAAATCCGCCGCCGGCCGGCGCCGCGGCGGGCTCGGAAACGGGCCCCTTGAGACCCGAGGCAGCATCGGGGGTGCTCGTTTGTGTGGAGGCCGCTGGGGGGCCGCCGGCATCCGGACCCGCCGGAGCATCCGCGCCGCCAAGGTTTGCGGCTTGGATCTCGAGCGTGGACGGTGCCCGGCCAAGCGCAGTCGCGCGGCCGGAGAAGTTGGCAGGAGGCCGCCCGGGCTCGGGCGGGCTCTCGGCCAGGATGGCGACATGCTCCTCGAGCATCGAGGGCGGGCGGTCCGCGCCGGGGGGAGAGGGCGAAGTCTCGGCGATAATCGTCTCGATGCTCGCGGGCGGCTCACTCCTCGCCGGGGCCAGCGCCGGCGCGGCGGTGGAGGAAGCTTCCGACGAGATGGCGGCGCGCAGCCCCTCGAAATCGAGCCTTGGCAGCGCCGATGCCGCGGCGGCGGTTCCATCCGCCTCATTGGGTTGCTGCGGGGGAACCTTGGCCGACGCGGCCGGTGCGGACTCGGGCGCAATCCTCACCGGGTGCACCCGTGCAATCTCGATTTGGGGAGTGGGGGCCATGGCTTCCGGCACGGGTGGCGTGGTTACCGGGCCCGGCGGCGGGCCGGCTTTCACCTCTGTCGACGGCTGCGCGGCCGGGGCGGTTTTCGGTGCCGCACCGGCAGCGATCCTCGCCTCGTCCCGCGTTTCCGTTTTCCGGACCGGCCGCTGCTTGGCGCCCTCTTGAACCTTGGCCGCTGTCTGCGGCGCGGCCCCCCGGCGGGCGACGGGCGCCGGGCGGGGCTGGCGTGTCTTCTCCTTCGAGGCCTTTTGCAGGGCGCGGTAGAGCATCAGTCGCATGTGGGCGTTGCGGGCCGACGCAGTGGCGCCGCCGAACAGCGCCGCGACCACATGCTTGCCGTCGATGTGCACAGAGGAGACGAGATTGAAGCCCGAGGCGCGCGTGTACCCGGTCTTGATGCCGTCCATACCCGGAAAGCCGTACATCAAGGTGTTGTGCGTACGGTGCGTCTTGCCGCGGAACTCGAACGACTTGAGCGCGAACAGCGGGGCTTGGCGCGGGAAATCGTCCTGTAGCCGCAAGGCGAGGGTCAGGATGTCGCGCACGGTTGTGATTTGGCGCCGGTTGGGAAGGCCCGAGGCATTCGTGAACACGGTCGAGCCCATGCCGATCTGGCGCGCGCGCTCGTTCATGAGCCGCACAAAGCCGGCCTCGCTGCCGGAAATGTGCTCGGCCACCGCCACGGCCACATCGTTGGCGGATTTCGTGATGAGGGCCTTGACGGCATCGGCGACGTCGATTTCCTCGCCCGGCTCGAGGTCGAGCTTCGAGGGGGCGACGGCGGCGGCCGCCGCGCTCACGCTGATCTTCGAGGCATTGGTCAGGTTGCCTTGCTCGATTTGCTCGAACAGGAGGTAAAGCGTCATCATCTTGGTGAGGGAGGCCGGGTGGCGCGGCGCATCGGCGAATTGCTCGTAGAGAACCGCGCCCGTATTGGCATCGATGACCATCGCCGCGTGGCGGGTGGCTGCCAGAGCCGGCGCGTTCGTGACCGGCATTATCAGCGTGGCGCCGACGAGAAGCGCCGCGGTGACCGCAGACTTCGCCATTACAACCGTGCCCTCCCTTTCCGCGCTGCATCGCGTGCCGGACCGACTGGCCGCCATATGGCTCCCAGTCTGCCGATGAGAGGCCCCCGGGGCTTCGGCGCCCCTTGGCGCGCTTGCGCGGCTCCCGCGAGCCTATTAGCCTTTGTTTTTGGGCGGCTTTACGGCGTCCGGAGCCACGATCTGCTCCCGCAGGCCAAGCTAACCCACGGGCACTGCCAAGCGGTTAACGAGGGATGACAGCCCGGCGGCCGGGTTGTGCATCGCAATAGCCCCCTTGAACAGTTATTGCAGTGCGACTATCATTGTTTTCTGTGAGATTGCAATGCCGCCACTGCGGTCCTCCACCCCACCCCTGACAACAACGATGCAGGCCCCGCCATGATCAACAATTTCCAGGACTTTCAGAAGCTCGGCCAGTCCAATATGGATAACGCCATGAAGATGTTCGGCGATTGGAACAAGGGCTGGCAGGCCATCGCCGCCGAGATGAGCGACTACTCGAAGCGTGCCTTCGAGGACGGAACGGCCACCTTCGAGAAGCTCTTGAGCGCCAAGTCTCTCGAGCAGGCGTTCGAGATTCAGACGACCTACGCCAAGCGCGCCTATGATGAGTACATGCACCAGATGACCAAGCTCGGCGCCATGTACACAAGCCTCGCCAAGGACGCCTACCGTCCGGTCGAGAAGGCGATGCAGAACGGGCGCTAATTCGCTCGAGAGCCCGCACAGGTGGATGGAAAGGCCCGGGCAAGCGACCGGGCCTTTTTTGTGTCGAGTTGACCCCCCATTGTTTCGCCAGTGCCCGAGAGCGGGTCTGGCGGAGTTGCGACGTAACATGGATGATGCTCGGGGCGATGCGTGATTTGCCGGCAGGGGGCGGTTGGGTAAGATTGCAGATGGGCACGCGCCGCTAGTGTCCCGAACCCGAAGTTCGCACCCACCTTGCGGCCATCGCGTTTGCGAACTTCGGTTCATAAGGGACACTAGACTCATGAGACTTGCTAGTATGGCTTTGGTTCAGAAGTTCCCTCACGAGGGAGCCGCGTGTGGCGGGGAACTTCTGAACCGCCATACTAGGCATGCGCGGCGGGGGCGCCGCGCCACGAGCACGTGCGGCGGAGCCAAGGCTTGAAGCAGGTGCGATGGTGAGAGGCGCGATGACTGCGGGACGGGAAACGAAACCCGTTGCCATGGCTGGCAAGAACGGCCCGGGCGGCGACCGCGACGACGAGGGCAGGACCGGCCTCGTCACCAAGACGCGGCCGAAGACCAAGAAGCCGAGCCTCTACAAGGTGCTGCTTTTGAACGACGACTACACACCGATGGAGTTTGTCGTGCACGTCCTCGAGAAGTACTTCAGCAAGGCGCGCGAGGAGGCGACTCGCATCATGCTGCACGTCCACCACAAGGGCGTTGGCGTGTGCGGCGTTTTCACCTACGAGGTCGCCGAGACCAAGGTTACGCAAGTCATGGACTTCTCGCGCCAGCACGGCCATCCTCTACAGTGCACCATGGAGAAAGAGTAGGTCGCCGTGCCATCATTCTCGAAGAGCCTGGAAAGCGCCCTTCACCGGGCGCTCGAGTACGCCAACGAGCGCAGGCACGAGTTCGCGACGCTCGAGCATCTTCTCGCCGCCCTGATCGACGATCGGGATGCCGCGGCCGTGATGCGCGCCTGCAATGTCGATCTCGATCAGCTCAGGGGCCGCGTGACCGAGTATCTCGACAAGGAGCTCGACGGGCTCGTCCACAGAGGCGCCAACGAGGCGCAGCCGACGACGGGCTTTCAGCGCGTCATTCACCGTGCCGTCGTGCACGTGCAGTCCTCGGGCCGCGAGGAGGTGACCGGCGCCAACGTCCTGGTCGCGATTTTTGCCGAGCGGGAGAGCCATGCCGCCTATTTCCTGCAGGAGCAGGAAATGACGCGCTTCGACGCCGTGCAATACATCAGCCACGGGATCGCGAAGCGGCCCGGGATGTCGGAGCCGAGGAGCGTGCGTGGGGTCGACGAGAGTCAAGCGGGTGACGTCGGTGACGACAAGAAGCCCGGCCAGGACGCGCTCAATACCTACTGCATCAATCTCAATAAGAAGGCGCGCGACGGACGGATCGATCCTTTGATCGGCCGTGAGGTCGAGGTGCTGCGCACGATCCAGGTGCTGTGCCGGCGGCAGAAGAACAACCCTCTGTTCGTCGGCGATCCCGGCGTCGGCAAGACGGCCATCGCCGAGGGGCTCGCCCGCAAGATCATCAGGGGCGAGGTGCCGGAGGTCTTGAAGGGCGCGACCATCTTCGCTCTCGACATGGGCGCGCTCCTGGCCGGCACGCGCTATCGCGGCGATTTCGAGGAGCGCCTGAAGGGCGTGATGAAGGAGATCGAGAACTATCCGGGCGCGATCCTGTTCATCGACGAGATCCATACCGTCATCGGGGCCGGCGCCACATCGGGCGGCGCCATGGATGCCTCGAACCTCCTCAAGCCCGCGCTGCAGTCGGGTACGGTGCGCTGCATCGGCTCGACCACGTACAAGGAGTACCGCCAGCACTTCGAAAAGGACCGCGCGCTGGTGCGCCGGTTCCAGAAGATCGACATCAAGGAGCCGACGGTCGAGGATTCGATCGAGATCCTGAAGGGGCTGAAGCCCTACTTCGAGGAGTTTCACAAGCTCAAGTACACCAACGAGGCGATCAAGGCCTCGGTCGAGCTCTCGGCCAAATACATTCACGACCGCAAGCTGCCCGACAAGGCGATCGACGTGATCGACGAGACGGGGGCCTCCCAGATGCTGGTCCCGGAAGGCAAGCGCAAGAAGAAGATCACCGTGAAGGAGGTCGAGGCGACGGTCGCCACCATGGCGCGCATCCCGCCCAAGACGGTCACCAAGTCCGACGCCGAGGTGCTCGCCAACCTCGCCAAGGACCTGCAGCGCGTCGTGTTCGGCCAGGACAAGGCCATCGAGGCGCTCGCCTCCGCGATCAAGCTTGCGCGCGCCGGTTTGAGGGAGCCCGAGAAGCCGATCGGGTGCTACCTGTTCTCAGGCCCTACGGGCGTCGGCAAGACGGAAGTCGCCAAGCAGCTCGCGAACCTGATGGGGGTCGAGCTACTGCGTTTCGACATGTCCGAGTACATGGAGAAGCACACGGTCTCGAGGCTGATCGGCGCGCCCCCGGGCTACGTCGGCTTCGACCAGGGCGGCTTGCTCACCGACGGCGTCGACCAGCACCCGCACTCCGTCCTGCTCTTGGACGAGATCGAGAAGGCGCATCCCGATCTTTTCAACATCCTGTTGCAGGTTATGGACCACGGCAAGCTCACGGACCACAACGGCAAGCAGGTCGACTTCCGCAACGTGATCCTGATCATGACGACGAATGCGGGGGCCGCCGATCTGGCGCGCCCGCCGATGGGCTTCGCCAGGGGCAAGCGCGAGGGCGAGGACACGGAAGCCGTCAACCGGATGTTCACGCCCGAGTTCCGCAACCGTCTCGACGCCGTCATCGGGTTCGCGGGGCTTCCGCCGGAGATCATCACCAAGGTGGTCGAGAAGTTCATCTTTCAGCTCGAGGCCCAGCTGGCCGATCGCGGGGTCACGATCGAGCTTTCCGACGCGGCCGCCAAGTGGATCGGCGAGAAGGGCTACGATGAGAAATTCGGCGCCCGTCCGCTCGCGCGCGTCATCCAGGAGCACATCAAGAGGCCCTTGGCCGACGAGCTGCTGTTCGGCAAGCTCGAGCACGGCGGGACCGTCAAGGTTATCGTCACGGGCGAGGGCGAGGAGGCCAAGCTCGACTTCGAGTACTTCCCGGCCGATCCCGCGAAACGGTCGAAGGCCAGGGACGCCGGGGACGACGACGACGAAGCGGAAAACGAAGCCGAGGCCGCCCTCGTCGAGGCGACGCCGCGCAAGGCGCTTCCGGGCCCCAAGGACAAGAAGGAGAAGCCCGGGCGTCCGTCGGGCGCGGTGCCCTCCGTGCCGCGCAAGCGGGACGAATAGGTCGGACTGAGGCCGGCCGACGGCCGGACGAAGTCCGACGGTGACGGTGGTCCAACATGTCGGACTTCCCCCGGATCAAGTCCGGGCTCACTCCGACCTACGCCGCGCAGGACCTCACCGCTGTGAGGATGTCCTCGATTGCCATGCGCTTGCGATAGTCGGGGTCGATGAAGCGCGCTTTGACCCGGCCATCCTGGCCGATGATGAAGGTTGCGGGAATTGGCAGGGTCCAGAAATCGTTGCCGTGATAGGCGGCGACGTCCCAGCCGGCGGCCTTCATGTAGCGCTTTTTTTCCTCTCCGACCCAGATCACGGCGAGCGGTTTCTCGGCCACCCCGGAGGTCCCTACTGTATGCAGCAGACGCCGCAATCGCGCCCGGCGCTGCCGCCTAAATTAATTATAAGTATGCTCGCCAGGGATGCACAACCAATAGAGCGCGGCGCTGCGGTGCGGCCCGTGCCGATTAGGGCTGTGACTGGGGGCCGGCATGGGCCGACACTAGGCTCTCGGGACCCTTGCCGCCGGGGTGATGCCGTTGGGGCACGGGGGCTCATCGAGCCCGCTCGACGCCAAGCCGCAGCGATCGCGAATCACGTAGCTTCGCGCATGGCTGCAGGAGGGGGTGCCATGACACGGCTCGAGATCGCAGAGATGTTCGCCCGCGAAGCCTCGCGGAGGCTGCCGGCGGCATTGCGGGATGCGGCGGCAGGATGCTCGCTGCAATCGGGGGCGGCGCCGCAAGACGAGGCCCGAGTTGCGGCCGCGATGGAGAAGGCATCGCGCGCCATAGCGCGCTGGGAAAAGTGGCTCGGGATATGGGAGGAGGAGTCGGGGTCGTCCGCTGCCCACCTCGCGCCGGCCGAGCGGCCGGCTCGGCACACGCCGCGTGAGCCGGCGAGCCAGGGCGAGCGCTACATCGCCGCGGCGTGAGCCGGCGTGTCGTCCTCGCGTAGCGCGGCTACGCCGCGACGCGAAGCATGGCTCCGCCATGACGCGGGAATGACGTTGGTGGGGAGGGTGAATTCTCCGCCCCCTCGTACCGTCATCCCGACGAAGGTCGGGACTCACGCAAGCTTCCGCAGTTGAAACGCACTATCGCGAAACACCGCGCCCTGAACGAGTACATGCTTGAGCCCGCACCCTTGCTGAGACGTGTCGTGGGTCCCGGCCTCCGCCGGGATGACGTTGTTGGGT
This sequence comes from Hyphomicrobiaceae bacterium, assembly GCA_035283385.1. Taxonomy (GTDB): domain Bacteria; phylum Pseudomonadota; class Alphaproteobacteria; order Rhizobiales; family Hyphomicrobiaceae; genus Hyphomicrobium_C. Next base: position 1,071 of record DATETZ010000103.1, on the reverse strand, counting down.
GTGCGATCCGGTCGCATTCTCACACCGTCATGGCCGTGGATAGAGCCTGTCCCCGCGAAGGCGGGGACGGCCATCCACGGCACCACGCGTTTCGGACGACCGCAGTTGACCTACACTTCGTTTGTCTTGCCGGTGCCCGACCTTAGAACTGTGTCGAATAGTGATTTGAGCTGATCAGGTGTTGGTATCGGTTTTCTCTCGGCGTGAGCGTGATAGGCTCGACTGTCAGGGCCCCAATCAAAATACACTCCCGTATCGGGTTCCTTAAGGGCAGCGGTAAGGCGCTCCGGCAGGGAAAGATGCACGCCGTGGAGTAACCGGGACTTCTTGTCACCAGCAATTTCGGCATGCACCTCAAGAACGTAGTCGCCAGCATAGAAGTTTAAGTCTGGCGTATCTTTCGGCAACAAGAAATGACGGTTTGCGGCCACTCCTTCGGGGCCAACGAACAGTCCACTGCCGCGCGATAGCTTTTCGTCGCCGTACACCCAGATGCTAAAATTCTGCTGCGTCTCGCCCCGCCGCAGGCGAACCCAAATTTGCTCAACAACGCGCCCCCTAGGTGATGTTGAGTAGAGGAGTGTGCGGAGGAATAGTTTCGGCAAGCCTCCAGCCCCCGCGTCGGGTCCGAAATATACGACCGTTGGCGAAGTCATTCGAACGTCGCCGCGACGAAGAAGGGTCAGCCAAAATGCTGCTGACGAAATGGCCAGGGCAAGAAGCGAAATGGTCAGCGAGCTTAACTCAGCCCAGCTCATATTCTACTCCGCCGCCTGTTTCGAATACCCCAGCTTCTCGTTGAGCTTGCGGATGAGGTCGGCGGCGGCCAAGGGAATGTTGGTGCCGGGGCCGAAGATCGCTTTCGCGCCCGCGTCGTAAAGCTCCTGATGGTCGGAGGGCGGGATCACGCCGCCGACCACGATCATGATGTCGTCGCCCCCTTCCTTGGCGAGCGCGGCCTTCAAATCCGGCACCAGCGTGAGATGGCCGGCCGTCATCGACGACACGCCGATGATGTGCACGTCGTTCTCGACCGCCTGGCGCGCGGCTTCATCGGGCGTGGCGAACAAC
>DATETZ010000102.1:0-3109 GCA_035283385.1 Hyphomicrobiaceae bacterium | reverse complement strand
CGCCCCTCGAAGCGGAAAGGAGGGAACAGGTAAGCACAAGGCGGTTGATCCGCAAGCCGCCGCGGCGCTGGACTCGATTCAGCCTTTGGTTTCAAGGCCGAGCGCGCGCCGGATGGCAGAGGCCACAACCTCGGTGTCGTTGATCGGCGCGTAGCTCCAGGTCTCGATCTTGCCTTCGAAGGGGCGAGTCGCGCCCCGCTCCTGCATGAGGCGGTGGAAGCGGGCAAGGCGCCGCGAGCGGCCCGGAAGCGCTTGCACATAGACGGGCTTGCCGGTGCCTGCGGCCTCGGTGACCATGTTGACCGAATCCTCGGTGACGACGATGGCGTCGGCGAGCCCAAGGAAGGCAAAGTAAGGATTGTCGCCGGTGCCGTCCCAGATGATGTGGGGAATGTCCTTGATGGCGGCGGAGAGCGCGGCAAGGGAGGCTGGTCCGGTGCGGCGCGAGGGCGTGACGAGCAGTGTGCCGCCGCTCTCCCGCGCGAGCGTCGCGAGCTTGGCGCCGAAGGTCGCGGCGTCCTCGGGCGGGAAGCTGAAGGCCTGGCTCTCCCCGCCGAGCAGCACAGTGATGCGGGGATGGGGCAGGGGGTCGACTTGGGACGCAAAGCGCTTCGCCGCTTCGGCGAGACGCGTGGCCGTGACGCTATGCACCGCGCCGAAGGTGGCGATCACGTTCGGCGCCTCGAAATCGTCGTGGACCGGCGCTGCGATGAGATCGAAGAGTTGAGGCGGCACCTTCGGGTTCTGGATATGGAGCGCGAAGGCTCGCGGGTCGGAGAGCCGCTTTATGGCAAGGGCGATGGGCACGCTTCGCCGGCCGATGGAGATGACGAGCCGCGGCCAGGGCGCTTCGAGCGGCTCGTCGGAGGAGACGGAATGGAGGAGGCGTGAAGGCGGCACATGGATTTGCAACCGCGCCGGAAGAAGCCGCATGGCGCCCGTAACGCGCACGCGCTTTAGGCTGAAAGGGAGGCCGACGGCCTCAGCCACGGCGATGCCTTGCGCCTCCATGCCGACCGAGCCGTCGGTGATGATCCAAGTTTTCTCGCCCCGCGCCTTCCGGCTGGTGGCGATGAGCGCCGCGGCGTCGTCCGGGGGCGCAGGGCTTTGGGCCTCGGCCTTGGGGGGCCGGGCTCCTGGCCCGCTAAAACTTCCGGAACGAATAACACTCAATTTCTTTTCGATTCTTTTGGCTGGAGGACTTAAAATTGCGCGGAGCAAGCCGAGCAGGGAGTCTCGGCGCCGCCTTCTAGCCCGCGATTCCTTCATCGTCCAGGGAGCAGACGCATGCGTTCAGCCCGGCTTGATGCAACTGACTGGCGGATCCTGCGCGAACTGCAGACCGACGGGCGCATCACCAATGTCGATCTCGCCCGCAAGGTGGGGATCTCCGCGCCGCCCTGCTTACGCCGCGTGCGCGCGCTGGAAGAGGCCGGGATCATCAAAGGCTTCACCGCCCTCCTCAACGATAAGGCGCTCGGCTTCGACGTGACGGCCTTCGCCATGATCAGGCTGCACAGTCAGGCGGAGGCCGACCTCATCGCCTTCGAGGAGCGAGCGCGCAGCTCGGCGATCGTGCGCGATTGCTATATGCTCTCCGGTGAGATCGATTTCCTGTTGAGGTGCGTGGCGCCGGACTTGAGCGCCTTCCAGGATTTCATCATCCACGAGCTGACCGCGGCGCCCAATGTGGCCAGCGTGAAGACATCGCTCGTCATCCGCGCCTCGAAGCACGCGGCCGGCGTCCCCATGGAGCTTGTGGCCGAGGGCGTGCGGTGAAAAGGGACGAGCACGCGCCGAGTTGAGAGCTGGTGGCGAAGCTTGAAGCCGTTGACTCCAACGAGAACCTACCCATGTTGATAGCATGGAAAACATCGATATTGGTGCCTCGGTGCCTGGCCGGTACTGGCGCAGGCTAGCCGACGGCCGCGTGCAATGCGATCTCTGCCCGCGCGAGTGCAAGCTCCATGAGGGGCAACGCGGGCTCTGTTTCGTCAGGGCGCGCGAAGGCGATCAGGTCGTGCTCACGACCTATGGAAGGTCCTCAGGGTTCTGTCTCGACCCCATCGAGAAGAAGCCGCTCAATCACTTCCTGCCGGGAACCGCGGTGCTCTCCTTCGGTACCGCAGGCTGCAATCTCACCTGCAAGTTCTGCCAGAACTGGGACATCTCCAAGGCCCGGGCCGATGACCGGCTCCAGCAGCACGCTTCACCGGAGGCTATCGCGCGCGCGGCAGTCGAAAGCGGCGCGCACTCGGTCGCCTTCACCTATAACGACCCCGTCATCTTCCTCGAATATGCCGTGGACGTCGCCGCGGCGTGCCGGGAAGCCGGCGTTAAGACGGTGGCAGTGACAGCAGGCTATATCGGCGAAGCGGCGCGGCCTGAGTTCTTCGGCGCAATGGATGCCACCAATATCGACCTCAAGGGATTCACCGAAGGATTCTACCGCAAGCTCTGCACCGGCTCGCTCGACGCCGTGCTCGACACGCTTCACTACGTCAAGCAGGAGACCAAGACCTGGCTCGAGATCACAACACTTCTCATCCCAGGCGAAAACGATTCGTCTCAAGAGGTTAGCGCTCTCAGCGAATGGGTGATGGAAAAGCTCGGACCCGACGTGCCGCTCCACTTCACGGCGTTCCATCCTGACTGGAAGATGCGCGATAAGCCGCCGACGCCTCCCTCGGCGCTCACGCGAGCCCAGGCCATCGCGCGGGCTGCCGGCCTTCGCTACGTCTATACCGGCAACGTCCACGACGAGTCGGGTCAGAGCACCTACTGCGCGTCATGCGGCGAGCGGCTGATCGGGCGTGACTGGTACGACATCACCGCCTGGGGGCTCGACGCGGAGGGCCGCTGCGGCTCCTGCGGTGCGCCGTGTCCCGGCACCTTCGAGGCCTATCCGGGGCGGTGGGGCGCGAGGCGCGCTTCCCTCAGCATTGAAGCGGCATGAGTGGACCCGCCTCAAGCAATCCCGTGCTCGTCGAGGTCGTCAGAGGGACCACCGTCGAGAGCCGACACGTAGGCGCCATCGCGGTGGCTGACGCCGACGGTCGTCTCTTGCTCGCGCTCGGCGATGTGGAGCGTCCGATATTCCCGCGCTCTG
>DATETZ010000101.1:0-18129 GCA_035283385.1 Hyphomicrobiaceae bacterium | reverse complement strand
GATCTCGCGCAGCGCCGACCTGAGCTCGAGCCCCGGCCTGTCCTTCACCCGCCCGTTCTCGATGAAAACCGTCAGGTGCCATTTCTTATCTCGCCCCTGCCGCCAGCCGATCACGTCGCCCATCGAGTTGAACTTGAAGGGCTTGGGCTTGCCGAGCCTGTGGCCCAAGCGCCGCTCCACCTCGGCGCGGAAGGGCCCGAGCCCGCGATCCTCGATCGTGTACTTCAAGCGGGCGCGGCTTCTCACCTCCCGGTTGCCCCAATCGCGCTGCACGGTGACGACCTTCTCGGCTATGTCGACCGCCTGCTTGGGCGTGCAGAACCCCAACACGTCTGCCGCGCGCGGGAAGGTATTCGGCTCTCCGTGGGTCATGCCCATGCCGCCCCCGACGGTGACGTTCCAGCCCACGACGCGGCCCTTCTCGACGATCGCGATGAACCCGAGATCGTGGGCGAAGATGTCGACGTCGTTGTCGGGCGGCACGGCGATGACTGTCTTGAACTTGCGCGGCAGGTAATGAGGGCCGTAGATCGGCTCCGCCTCGGGCGCGGCCGAGCGGCTCTTGTCCTCGACTTTCTCGCCATCGAGCCAGATCTCGTGGTAGGCGCCGGTCCTCGGCAGCAGGTGGTCGCTGATCGCTCGTCCAAGATCGTGCGCCGCTTTGTGCGCCTTCGACAGGAACGGATTTCCGGCAGCGACGACGTTGCGATTGACGTCCCCGCACGCGGCGAGGGTGTCGAGGCACGCCGCATTGATGGCCTGCATGGAGCGCTTGAGGTTCGACTTGATCACGCCGTGGAACTGAAACGTCGCGCGCGTCGTGAGCCTCAGCGAGCCGTTGGCGTAGGTTCCGGCAATGTCGTCGAGCTTCAGCCATTGCGACGGCGTGACGACGCCGCCCGGGAGCCGCAGGCGGATCATGAAGGAAAAGGCCTTCTCGAGCTTCTTCTTGGCGCGCTCAGGCCTCACGTCGCGGTCGTCCTGCAGGTAGGTGCCGTGGAACTTTGTCAGCTGCGCATCATCTTCGGAGATGGCGCCCGTCTCGACGCGCGCGAGCCCCTCGACAATTGTCCCGCGCAGGAGCCGGCTCTGCTCCTTGATAATCTCGTTCCTGGACCGCTTGTCGCTCATTGATGGTTCCTGATGGGCAATAGGCACTAGGCAATAGGCATTGGGCATTGGGCTGAAGGTACCGGCCGATCCTGCCGCCTATTGCCTATTGCCCATTCCCCATTGCCTAGTACACATCCCGCTGATAGCGGCCGGCCTTGGTCAGCTCCTTGAGCTTGGCGCGGCCCGCCTCCTCGTCGCCTTTCGCCGCCTCGGCGAGCAGCTTGACGAGCGTGGCGTCGACATCGCGCGCCATGCCTTTCTCGTTCCCGCACACATAGAGGTGGGCACCGTCCTCCAGCCATTTCAAGATCTCGCCTCGGTGCTCCCACAGGCGATGCTGCACATAAATCTTCTCCGGCTGGTCGCGCGAGAAGGCAACGTCGATCCGCGTCAGCGCGCCGCTCGCAAGGTGATCCTGCCACTCGAGCTGGTACAGGAAATCGTAGGTGTAATTGCGCTCGCCGAAGATCAGCCAGCTCGGGCCCTTGGCGCCCGTCTCGACCCGCTCCTCGATGAACCCGCGATAGGGCGCGATGCCGGTCCCGGCTCCGATCATGATGATCGGCCGATGCGAGTCGGCGGGCAGGCCGAAATGACGATTGGGCCTGACGTAGATCTTCACCTTGTCCCCTTGCCGGCGCCGGTCGGCCAAGTAGGTCGAGGTCACGCCCTTCCTCGTCTTGCCGTGCGAGACCCAGCGCACCGCGCCGACCAGCAGGTGCGCCTCGCTCGCGTGCGCCTTGAGGCTCGAGGCAACCGAGTAGAGACGTCCCGGCAGCGGCCGCAGGAGCCTCAGGAGCTGCTCGGCGGTGAGCTTTTCGGGATAGGTCTCGAAGAGGTCGACGAGCTGGCGATCGGCGGCGAAGGCGAAGAACGCATCCCCGTCGAGCAGCCCAGCAATATCCTTGCGACCCGTGAGTTTGGCGTAAGCCTCGACCAGCGGCCGCGACAGGGTGGTGATGTCGAAGCCATGCACGAGCTTCGTCACGAGCGCTGAATCGGAGCCGAGCCCGACGGACTGGGCGAGCTCGGCCGCTAGCTCGGGATCGTTTTCCGGCACAATGCCGATGGCGTCGCCCGGCTTGTAGCTGAACCCCGGCGCCTCGACCGCAAGCTCGGCGTGCCACGTTTCCCGCGTCGAGCCCGTGCCATTGAGATCGATCAGTGCCGCGATCTCCGCCTCGACCGGATTTTCCGCAGTGTGAAGCGGCTCGTCCGGCTCCTCGGCCTGAACGCCGCCCTTGAAGTCGACGTGGACGACCGTCGTCGACGGCCCCTCGGCGGGCACGAGCGCGGTGAGCGCCTTTTCCGTCCACTGGGCGGCCCCCTTCGCGAAATCGAGGTCGAGATCGATGCGATCGGCGACCCGCGTCGCGCCCAGGGCCTCGAGGCGGGCATCGATCGCGCGCCCGATCGCGCAAAAGTTCACATACGCGGTGTCACCGAGCGAGAGGACGCTGAAGCGCACGCCGTCGAGCCGCGGCGCGGCGTCTGCCATCAGGGCCTTGTAGAAGTCCACCGCCCGCTGCGGCGGATCACCCTCGCCCCAAGTGGAGACGAAGACGATCAGGCTCTTCGCCTTGGCGAGGATTGCCGGCTCGACATCGCCCATGTCGACCACGCGGGCGTCGAAATTGAGCTTCGCGGCAAGCTTCTTGGCTTTGAGAGCCAGGCTCTCGGCGTTGCCGGACTCGCTGCCGTAGAGGATGGTGAGGGGCGCGCGCGGGCGCGTGGCCTGTACCGGCTGGGCCGCCTGCGCCTGGGCCGCGTCGAGGCCGGCGAGGAAGCCCGAAAGCCAGCTTCTCTGCAGCGGCGTCGAGCGCTGCATGAGCTGATTGAGGATGTCGATGTCTTCCGCCGTAAACGGAGCGTTTTTCGGCAGAAAGGGAACCGCGGTCACGCGCGCCTCCTCACTCGTCCTCTCCTTGGTCGTGTCCCCACGCCCCCAACCCGCCAGGAATGCCGGCCTGCTTGCCCGCAGACCATAGCGGACCCAGCGATAAGAATGCCTCTCCAATCCCCGCGCCGCGACCGGCCTTGGCGATGCAATTGGCCGCGCGAACGCCGGAACTCTATACAGCAGCAGACAACAATTTTCTACTATCAAAGGTACAGAACGACGCATTTAGCATGTCTTTTCACGCTATGCCAAATTGTGAGGATTTATTACCTTTCTAGGCCCGGCGGGCGCTGGCGCGCGCTCGGGCCGTGTCCAGGCCCTTCAGGGGCCTCCGAGAGGGAGCCTCATCCTCGCGCACGGCTGTTGCGCTGCCGCGAACCTTGCTCACCATTTCCCCCTCACGCGGCGCAGGGATACACCGTTCGCCGTCGGCGCGAGCCGGCGCCCGGCCACACGAATTCGTGAGCGACAATTTACTTGCTGATCAACCAACTGGTATGGTTTCTACGCGCCAAGGCGATCGGAGATCGACAAGCGGATCCCGGCGCGCAGACCGAGGCAGCTGAACGATGAGTTCGAGCGATCTCGGTAGGGGGGACCCTCGGCGGGGTGCTCCGTGTTTGGATGGCAGCTTGCCGATTCTAGGAGGACATCATGAAGATCTGGACGAAACCCGCAGTCCGCGAGCAGGAAGTCGGCCTCGAGGTCACGAGCTACCTGCCGGCCGAGATCGACATCATCTAACGGTGTTGGTCCGCTCGCACTTCATGTGAGCAGGTTTGGCGCGGCGGTCGAGCAAATCGGCCGCCGTCGTCTTTTTGCGGCGCCACTTTCGGCGAAGTTGCTGCGCCGCCCTGAGACGTCTTAAGTCATGATCATCCGGGTGCTGGGGTCGGCCGCGGGCGGCGGCTTTCCCCAATGGAATTGCAATTGCCGCAATTGCGCCGACGTGAGAGCGCGCGAGCCCGGTTTCACGGCGCGCACGCAATGCTCGCTGGCGGTCAGCGCCAATGGGCGCGACTGGGTGCTGCTGAACGCCGCCCCGGATCTCCGCCAGCAGATCAACGACACAGCCGAGCTTGGCGCTTACGCCAACGGCAAGCTCCGCAATAGCCCCATCAAGGCGGCTGTAATTACCGGCGGCGACGTCGACTTCGTCGCTGGGCTCCTAAACCTGCGCGAGCTGCAGCCCCTCGTCGTCTACGGCTCCTCACGCGTGCTCGCGACGCTCGCCACCAACTCGATCTTCAATGTGCTCGACAAATCCGTCGTGGCCCGCCGCGAGCTTCCCTTCGAGCGCCCCGTCGCCGTGGAAGGCGCCGAGGGGCCCACGGGCCTCGAGGTCGAGGCGTTTGTGGTTCCCGGCAAGATCGCGCTCTATCTCGAGGACGCGGGCGCAGGGGCCACCGCAAATTTCGGCAGCCGCGAGGGCGACACGATCGGCCTCAAGGTCACTGAGACATCGACAGGGCGCTATTTCTTCTATGTCCCCGGCTGCGCCGAGGTCGAGCCCCCCCTGGCACGCCGCCTCAAAGGTGCGCCCCTCGTCTTCTTCGACGGCACGCTCTTTACCGACGACGAGATGATCCGCCAGGGTCTCATGCAGAAGACCGGCGCGCGCATGGGCCACATCTCGATCTCGGGGCCCCAGGGCTCCATCGCCGCCTTCAAGGATCTCGGCGTCGCCCGCAAGATCTATGTCCACATCAACAACTCGAACCCAGTGCTCGACGAGAACTCACCTGAGCGAAAAGCAGCGGAAGCCTCCGGCTGGGAAGTCGGCTACGATGGAATGGAGGTGCGCCTATGAGCGAGCGGCGTATGGCAGGAAACGGCGACGACGCCCTTTGGGCCCCGGACCAATTCGAGGCCGCGATCCAGGCCGTGGGCGCCGAGCGCTATCACGACAAGCACCCGTTCCATAAGCTTCTGCACGGCGGCAAGCTCAGCAAGGGCCAGGTCGCGGCCTGGGCCCTGAACCGCTACTGCTACCAGTCCGCCGTGCCGAGGAAGGACGCCGCCCTCGTGAGCCGCGCCTTCGACCGCCAGCTCCGGCGCGACTGGGTCGCCCGCGTGCTCGAGCATGACGGGCACGGCGACGATCCCGGCGGCATCGAGCGCTGGCTCGTGCTGACCGACGCTCTCGGCCTCGACCGCGAGTACGTCATGGGCATGGCTGGCGCCCTCCCCGCCACCCGGTTCGCCGTCGAGGCGTACGTCCGTTTCGTCGTCGAGCAGCCGCTGGTCGTGGCCGTCGCCTCTTCCCTCACCGAGCTATTCGCGCCCAAGATCCACAAGGAGCGCATCGCGGGCATGCTCGAGAGCTACGACTTCATCGACGACCGCGTCATGGCCTACTTCAAGAAGCGTCTCGTCCAGGCCCCGTTCGATGCCGACTATGCCTTGAGCTACATCAAGAGCCACGCGAGGACCCGCGAGGTACAGGAGGCCTGCGTGGACGCCGTCCGCTTCAAGTGCAACGTGCTGTGGGCCCAGCTCGACGCGCTGCACCATGCGTATGTCGAGCCCGGACATATCCCGCCTGGCGCCTTCCGTCCGGAGAGCCTCAATGACTGAGACGTTGAAACCTGCGCCGGCCCGCACGATCGTGACGGGCGACACGCGCCCGGAGCTGCCGCGCCATATCAAGCTGCGCCACGACCCCGGCCGCGGGCGCTGGATCATCCTGGCGCCGGAGCGCGTCTTCAACCCCGACGAGACCGCGGTCGCCGTCTTGAAGCTGTGCGACGGACACCGTTGCGTGAGCGAGATCGCAGAGACCTTGTCTCGGGAGTATCAGGCCCCACTTGATGAGATAACCAGCGATATCCTGACCATGTTGCAGGACCTTTCCGATAAGGGCGTGGTCAAGGCCTCTTAGGGAGCGCGGTGGACATGAACGAGCAAGCCCCGACCCACGTCACTGAAACCGCGATGCCCATGTGCGCACGCGAGCCGGACCGTTCCCCCGAGCAAGACGCGGAGGCCGCTGCTGCGCTTTGCGCCCGCGCCCCCGTCGGCATGCTGTGCGAGCTCACTCATCGCTGCCCGCTCCAGTGCCCCTACTGCTCGAACCCCTTGGAGCTCGAGCGCGGAAACGCCGAGCTCACCACCGCCCAGTGGCAGGACCTGATGCGCCAGGCGGCAACGCTCGGCGTGCTGCAGATCCATCTCTCGGGCGGCGAACCGACCGCGCGCAAGGATCTCGAGGACATCGTCCGCGTCGCGGCCGAGGTCGGGCTCTACAGCAACCTCATCACCGCAGGCGTGATGCTGACCCGCGACAGGCTTGCCAAGCTCGCCGATCTCGGCCTCGATCACGTCCAGCTTTCGATCCAGGACGTGGACCCCGAGAACGCCGACCGCATCGCCTCCTATAAAGGCGGCATGGCGAAGAAGATCGAGGTCGCAAAGTGGGTCAAGCAGCTCGGGCTGCCGCTCACCATCAACGCTCCGATCCACCGCCAGAACATCAGAAGTGTCCCGCGCATGATCGACTTCGCGATCGAGATGGGGGCCGGGCGCGTCGAGATCGCCCACGTCCAGTATTACGCCTGGGCGCTCTTGAACCGAGCCGCGCTGATGCCGACGCGCGAGGACTTCATGACCGCCGCCCGGTACGTCGAGGAGGCGCGCGAGCGCCTGAAGGGCATCATCGTCATCGACGCCGTCGTGCCCGACTATTACGCCAAGTTCCCGAAGCCCTGCATGGGCGGCTGGGGCCGCGGCATCGTCAACATCACGCCCTCGGGGCGCGTGCTCCCGTGCCATGCCGCCGAGAGCATCACAGGTCTCGAGTTCGACAACATCAAGGACAAGCCGCTGGCCGACATCTGGCTCAACGGCGCGGCATTCCAGAAATACCGCGGGACCGACTGGATGAAGGAACCCTGCCGCTCCTGCCCGAGGAAAGAGATCGACTACGGCGGCTGCCGCTGCCAGGCCTTCGCGCTCACGGGAGACGCGGCCAATACCGACCCCGCCTGCTCGCTCTCCCCGCTCCACGCCCAGTGGGGCCAGGTCGCCGAGGTCGAAAGCCATGCCCCGGCTCCGGAGTTCGTGTACCGGCGCGTGGGGGGCGCCAAGGCCAAGGCGCTTGCCGAGGCGCCCGGCGAATAGCCGGCATCGCGGACGATGAACACCGTGCCGGCGGGAATTCCTCCAATTCCTGCCGGTGCGGCATTCTGTTCACCCCGGGTTCAAGCGAAACTTCGCACTATTCCTCCTGCGCGGGGCCATGTAAAAACGTCCCGCTCAACAATCGCGGGCCAGTATCGCGACCGAGTATCGCGACCGAGTATCGCGGCCAAGTGCCAACGACGGGAGGAAATTCCAGATGAAGATGTGGGTTTTGGCGGCCAGCATGGTGCTGGCCCTGCCGGCCGTTGCCTCGGCCCAAGACGTCGAGGCGGGCGCGGGGGTGTTCAAGAAATGCGCCGCCTGCCACCAGATCGGTCCCAACGCCAAGAACGCGCTCGGCCCGATCCTGACCTGTGTGTTGGGGCGCAAGGCGGCCACCTACGAAGGCTTCGCCGGCTATTCCGAGGCTTTGAAGAACTCGGGCATCGTCTGGGATGACGAGCATATCCTCAAGTGGTTGGAAGCCGACGACAAGGTCGTCGCCGGAAACAAGATGATCTTCCCCGCCGGCGTCAAGGACGAGGGCGACCGCGCGAACCTGCTCGCCTACATCAAATCGCAGTGCACGAAGTAAGTTCGCTCGATAGGCGCCACTGACCACCACTAAGAGTTGCCATGCCGTGGATCATCGCGATCCGCGGCATTGTTCGTGGCAGTCATGCCAGCAGAACCACGCCGCTCGTGTCGATCGCAGCGAGCCAATCCTCGATACTCCGTCCCCGGACACAAAGATCGGCTGCGATGTCGGCGAGGGGCGCGAGCACGAAGGCGCGCTCGGTGAGGTGCGGATGGGGCAGCGTGAGATCAGGCTCGGACGAGACCAAATCGCGCCAGACGAGCACGTCGAGATCGATCACGCGAGGCCCCCATTTCTCGCCCCGAGCTCGGCCCATCCGCTCCTCGACCCCCTGGCAGCGCGCCAGAAGCTCGTGCGGCGACAGGCGGGTTGAAACCGCGATGCAGGCGTTGGCGAACCAGTCCTGATCGGTCTTGCCCCACGGCGCCGTGCGGTAATCGCGAGAGCGCCGCACGAGCCGGATGTCGCCCCCTTCGGTCAACAGCTCGATCGCGCGCGCGATGTTGGCCGCCTTCTCGCCGAGATTGGAGCCGAGCGCGATGATCGCATCGAAGTCGGGCATGCCACTATCGCTCGTCGGCATGATGGGATGCCTACTCCGCATACGGTGTCACGCCCTCCGGGTCTGACACCTCATGGAAAACCCGTGCCACTCATGTCGAGATATCTGACCCGGAGGGTCAGCCATCTGCTTGCCTGCTCAATCATACTTGATGTATGCGAAGCGCATATCGGTAGCCGGCGTGCCCTCGAGCGCGCCGCCTTCCTTCGCCGGCTGCCAGTGCACGACCTCCTCGATCTTCTTGGCAAGAGCGAGATCCTTGCCCGTGATTCCCTTCGCCGTATGTGTCATGAGCCGCACCTCGACCCAGGCGTATGATGCCGTGATGTCGGGGTGGTGCCAGGCCGCCTCCGCCAAATGTCCTACCGCGTTGATGACCATCAGAGTACCCTTCCAACCGTGCGTCTTGTATTTTCGCCGGATCCAGCCCTCTTCGAGCCGCCATAGCGGCAGGTTTTTGGCGAGCCACGCGTTGATTTCGCTCTCGGGCATCGCCTGTTCGCGCGCGGTCATGTTGCTCTCTCCTCGCTTTTGGTGGACACTGTTTCCTCGATTTCCAACGTAATCCGACGGGCGGCGGCAAGGCAAAGTTCCAGGGCGCCAAGGGAAATGTCGGCATTGCTGCAACGACAACAGTCCACCCGGGCGTTGCGCGTCCTCGCGCCGGCCCGCCTTCACCTCGGCTTCCTGGACCTCAATGGCGGTCTCGGCAGACGCTATGGCAGCATTGGCCTTGCCGTCGACACGCCGGCCACTGAGCTGTGCCTGAGGAGGGCCCAAGGTTTCTCCTCCTCCGGCCCCGAAAGCGAACGGGCCCTCAAGGCCGTTCGCCGCTTCGCCGAGATCCTGGCACTCGAGGGGCAATATAGCGTGGAGGTCGCCCGCGCAATCCCCGCCCATGCCGGCTTGGGCTCGGGCACGCAGCTCGCGCTCGCGGTGGGCGCCGCCCTCATGACGCTCGAGGGCCTTTCATGGCAGGCCCAGAGGCTGGGCGAGCTCGTCGAGCGAGGGGCGCGCTCCGCAATCGGCATGGCCGCCTTCGAGCAGGGCGGGTTCATCATCGACGGCGGCCGGGGCGCGAGCGACCGCGCTCCTCCCGTGCTCGTCCGTGCCGACTTCCCTGTCGATTGGCGGGTCCTTCTGATCCTCGACCAAACCGCCGCAGGCGTGCATGGCGATCGAGAGACCGAAGCGTTCGCCGCCTTGCCGCCGTTCCCCGACAGCGCGGCGAGCCGCCTCTGCCGCCTCGTTCTCATGCGGCTTCTACCCGGCCTCAAGGAGACGGACATCGCGGCCTTTGGATCGGCGCTGTCCGAAATCCAGGACATCGTCGGCGGCCATTTTGCAGCTGCGCAGGGCGGCAGCAAGTGGACCAGCCGCGGCGTCGGGCGCATGGCAAGTCGCCTCGCCGAGGCCGGTGCGCACGGCATCGGCCAGAGCTCCTGGGGCCCGACCGGCTTCGCGTTCGTTTCCTCCGCGGATGAGGCCGCGCGGCTCTACCATTCTCTGGTTGAAGACGCTACAGCGGAAGGCCTCGAAATCCGCATTGCCAGCGGCCGCAATACTGGTGCGCATGTGGAGCCTATGTTGATAAAAAAGGCCAACACCTGAAAGGGGAGAAAACGAATGAGTGACGCGACTCCCATCCTGCACATGCTCTCGCCGCAAAAGCACATGAGCCCCTTCGACGTGAACATGGCAGCGGACGCCGGCTACAAGGTCATAGTCCCCTACATCAACGTGACGCTCGACGAGGTGACGCCGCTGGTGCAGGACGCCATCTTCTCGCGGCCGCCTGACTACGGCGTTCGCACCGGCGTCTTTATCGGCGGCAAGGACGCCATCCTCGCCCTCGACATGATGGAAGCCGCCAGGAAGGCCATGGTGCCTCCCTTTCAGCTTTCCGTATTCGCCGACCCGGCGGGATCCTTTACCACCGCTGCCGCCATGGTCGCCTGCGTCGAGCGCGTCTTGAAGTTCAAGTTCGGGCGCAGTTGGAAAGGCACGCGGGTCGCCGTGTTCGGGGCCACCGGCGTCGTCGGCTTCGCCTCCTCCGTCATTGCCGCGCTCGAAGGCGCTCAGGTCCAGTTGGTGGCCCACCGCGGCGTCGACCGCGTAATCAAGGCGGCAGCGGTGTCCAAGGAGCGTTTCGGCGTCGATCTCGAGCCCGTCAATGGCGAGACGGATGAACAGAAGAGAAAGATCATCGAGAACGCAGAAGTGATATTCGCCGCCGCAGCCGCGGGGGTGCGCGTCATCACGGCCGAGCACAAGGCGCTGGCCAAGAACCTGCTCGTCGTCGCCGACGTCAATGCCGTGCCGCCACCGGGCGTCGATGGCATGGAGCTGTTCATGGACGGGGCTCCGCTGCCCGGCTGCCAAGCCTTGGGGATCGGCCCGCTCGCCATTGGCGACATCAAATACAAGACGGAGTCGAGCCTGTTCAAGGACATGATCGCGGCGAAAGAGCCGCTCGCCCTCGACTTCCGCCACGCTTTCACGCTCGCCCGGGCTCTCACCGCCTGAGCTGTCATGCAAGTTTGTGATGGGCACTAGCTTCCAATCCCCTTGAGGCGTAGCGGGTCTTGGGCTCACTCGCCAGGGCGCGCGATGTGACTGTAGAGACGGTTCTGATTGCCGCGTTCTCGGGGCGGGCGCTTGCGGCCTCCGCCCGGCGCGCCGGCTTTCACCCTTTCGTCGTCGACTGTTTCGGCGATGAGGACACTCGGGCCGCCGCAGCCGCCACCCGGTGCCTGCCGGCCCGCGTGCAGACCGGCTTCAAGTCGAAGCCCCTGATCGAGGCGCTCGAGCAGCTTGCCGCCGAGGCTCGCCCCCCGCCTATCGGCCTCGTGCTCGGCTCGGGGCTCGAATGCAATCCCCGTCTCGTGGCGCGGCTCGCCGAGCGCTTCCGCCTGATCGGCAACAGCCCCGACGTCATCCGGCGCACAAAGGACCCTCGGACCTTCTTCGCCGCTCTCGACCGGCTGCGCATCGCCCATCCCGAGACGCGCCTCGAGCCGCCGGCGTCCCCGACCGGCTGGCTCATGAAGCGCATCGGGGGCAGCGGCGGGCTGCACATTGTCGAGTGCCCGCCAAGCCCGCGCCCCGACCCCCGCCGCTATTTTCAGCGCCGGATCCCGGGCGAGGCCATGTCCGTGCTGGGTGTCATCGCCAAGCGAGGCAGCGCCTTCGCGGTGAGCCGGCAGTGGACCTCCCCCCGGCCCAGGCGCCCCTACCGCTATGGCGGTGCGGCGGGCGCGGTCGGGCTCGAGGCCGCTTTGCAGGCGGGCGTGCTGCAGGCCTGCCTCTCCCTCTCCCAAGAGCTTGGCCTCGTCGGGCTGGTCTCGTTCGACTTGCTCGTCGCCGGCGGGGAAGCGTCCCTGCTCGAGGCCAACCCGCGCCCTGGCGCAACGCTCGATGTCTTCGACGATGCCAGGGGCAGCCTCTTTCGCGCCCACGTCGAGGCGTGCCGCGGCCACGACGGCGCCTCGCTTCTGAAGTCCGACTGGCGCCCGCCAGCCGCCCGAGCGGTGGCCTTCCTCTATGCCGACCGGGGCCGGCTCGAGATCGAGGACATGCCCTGGCCGGATTGGGCCGCCGACCGCCCGCGGGCGGGCTCGCGCATCGATCGGCATCAGCCGGTCGCGACCGTCCTCGCGGACGGGGCGACCGCGGGCGAGGCGGAACACCTTTGCCGTAACCGCTTGGGACTTCTCGATAACATGCTGTATGAAGGCGAAAAAGGGAAGGGAACGCCACGATGAATACTGCACAAGTACCCGCGCCGAGCGTCAACGCGCGGGCGGCCAAGCTCGTCGAGGACCTGGTCGCCAACGCCGCGGCGCTGCGCTGCGCGGTCTCGGCCGGCGAGGCCGGCGAGCGGCGCATCGACTTGGGTGCCAACGTGCCGGGCGGGCTCGAGGCGGGCCGCCGCTTGGCCGAGATCTGCATGGGCGGGCTCGGCACCGTCGCCATCACCTCTGCCACCCGTCTCGAGCGCTGGCCGTTGGGCGTCGCCGTGCACGCCATTAATCCCGTGATCGCCTGTTTGGGCAGCCAATACGCCGGCTGGACCATCACCGAGACGGAGAGCGGCTTCTTCGCGCTCGGCTCCGGGCCCGCGCGCGCCCTGTCGCGCGTCGAAAAGCTCTATGCGGAGCTCGGCTACGTCGACCACTATTCGAAGGCCGCTCTCGTCCTCGAAGGCGCCAAGGCGCCGCCCTCGTCGGTGGCAAGGAGCGTTGCTCGAGCCTGCGGCGTCCAGGTGAGCGACCTCGCCATTCTCTATGCGCCCACCGGCAGCCTCGCCGGCACCGTCCAGATCGCCGCGCGCGTGCTCGAGGTGGCGCTGCACAAGGCGCATTCGCTGCACTTCCCGCTCGAGAACATCGTCGACGGCTTTGGCGCCGCCCCGATCGCGCCGCCGGTGCCGGACTTCGTCAAGGCCATGGGCCGTACCAACGACGCCATCATCTACGGCGGGCGCATCCAGCTCTTCGTGCGCGGTCCCGACGCCGACGCCAAGAAGCTCGCCGACGCGCTTCCGTCGAGCTCGTGCTCGGCGTACGGCAAGCCTTTCGCCGAAATCTTCGCCGCCGTCTCCGGCGACTTCTACAAGATCGACCCCATGCTCTTCAGCCCGGCGGTCGTGACCATCTCCAACCTCGACACGGGCTCCTCGTTCCATGCCGGCCGCTTGGCGCCCGAAATCGTCGATGCGAGCTTCCGCTAAGATCCCCCCTCCCCCTTGTGGGGAGGGAGCACCCCTCTATTTCCCTCGACCACCAATTCGGGGTGGGCTGTGAATGGCACCAGACCATTGAGGCTGGTCCTGTTCGTCGAGGACAGCGGCGGCGACTGGCACGCCCGCCGCCTCGGCCGCGCACTCGAGGCGCGCGGAGCGGCCGTTGTCACGACGACGCTCAAGGCCTGCGCCTTCGATACGCGCGCCCCCGGCGGCCTCGATATCCCGGGGTTCGACGGCGAGCTGCCCGACGGCGCCCTGGTCCGCTCGATCTCGGTCGGCGGGCTCGAGCAGATCACGTTCCGGCTCGGCATCCTGCATGCACTGCGCGAAAGCGGCGTGCGGGTCTGGAACGACGCGCGCGCCATCGAGCGCTGCGTCGACAAGTCGGCGGCGACGTTTCTGTTCCAAAAGGCGGGGCTGCCCACGCCGCCGACCCGAGTGGTGGAGGGGCAAGCGGGCGCGCTTGCCCACGCCCACGCCGCAGCTGGCCCGCTGGTCGTCAAGCCCCTGTTCGGATCGCAGGGAAACGGGCTCAGCCGGGCCCGGACGCCGGAGGAGCTTCCAGCCCCGGAGAGCGTAGGCCACATCTATTACATGCAGCACTATCTGCGCGCGCCGAAAGCAACCCTGTTCGAGGACTGGCGCGTGTTCGTCTCGAGCCGCCGCATCCTCGCGGCCATGATGCGCCGGGCCAGCACCTGGATCACCAACGTGCACCAGGGCGCCGAGCCGGTCGTGCACGATCCCGATGAGGAAATGCGGCGCCTCGCGCTGGCGGCGGTGGCCGCGGTCGGCGCCGACTACGCCGGCGTCGACCTGATCCGGGGCGCCGATGGCCGCCTCATGGTGCTCGAAATCAACTCCAACCCGGCCTGGAAGGGCTTGCAGAGCGTGAGCGACGTCGACATCGCCGGCCAGCTCGCCGAGGACTTTCTGGCCGCCGTCCGCCACGGCCAGCCGCGATGACGTTGCCTTTGGCGAGTGAGGTTCTCCGTTCAGCCTTCATTTCCGCGTGCCGGGCCGAGCTCGACGCCTTGAAGCCCGGCAACGTCCACGTTCATGGCGCTGGTCACGGCATGGAGGCGAGCCACTTCGAGGATGCCGCGCTGGCGGCAGCACCCTGGATTGCGGACCCGAGCCTCAAGGTCGGTTTGCGGGTGCGGCGCGCGGTCGAGGCGAGCTTGGCGGCGGCAGGCTGCAACACCAACCTCGGGATCGTGCTGCTTTGCGCGCCGCTTTCGAAAGCGGCGCAGTCTCCACCCCCAGCTCCCTCCCCTCTCGCGGGGGACGTGGCTACGCTGCTCCGCCGAAGCCTCGCGCAGGTGCTGCTCGAGCTCGACCGCGAGGATGCCGCCGACGTGTACGAGGCCATTCTGCGCGCAAACCCGGCCGGCCTCGGCACGGCCGAGAGGGAGGATGTTTCCGCGCCTCCGGCCGCCACGCTGCGCGAAGCGATGGCGCTCGCCGCAGGGCGCGATCGCATTGCGCGCGCCTATGTCACCGACTTCGAGGACGTGTTCGCGTTCGGCCTGCCCGAGCTCGAGCGCGCCAGGCGCCACGCCGTCTCCGGGCACGATGCCGTCACGACCCTGCACATGAGCTATCTCGCGGCCTTCCCCGACAGCCACATTGCCCGCAAGCACGGCGCCGAGACTGCCTGCTCCGTGCACGCCGCCGCCCGCCAGCGAGAACGCCTCTGGCGGCCCTCGGCCCGCCCGGACACGCATGGCGAGCTTCTCGCCTTCGATCGGGAGCTCAAGGCCCGGGGCCTGAACCCCGGCACCACCGCCGACTTTGTCGTGGCAACCCTCTTCGCCGAGACAATTATTGCTCGCTCGGGGCCCAATGGCGGCGCTTAGCCACTTGTCGAGAGTGTGGTCCTGGCGTTATTTAGGGGCGGTGCTTACGGCGCCGCTATCTGGCCAACCGGTTCGGTGACGACCGTCACCGTTCGCTGCAACTGGGATAGCATAGGACGAACGCAGCCGGCCCACCCACCCCGGATTCTGATCGGGGCGCGTCGGTTCTCGTGTGTTTTGTGTCAAGGGAGGAAACCCCGTAATGGCCAAGATCAATCGCGTAATGGTCGGCGAGTCGCTCGTCGGTGACGGCAACGAGGTCGCTCACATCGACCTCATGATGGGACCGCGCGGCAGCGCAGCTGAGACGGCATTCTGCAATGCGCTCACCAACAACAAGGACGGCTTCACCACGCTCTTAGCGGTCATCGCGCCGAACCTGCCGTGCAAGCCCAACACCATCCTCTACAACAAGGTCACGATCAAGGACGCCCGCCAGGCCGTGCAGATGTTCGGCCCGGCCCAGTACGGCGTCGCCAAGGCGGTGCAGGACTCGGTCGCCGAGGGCGTGATCCCGGCCAACGAGGCCGACGATGTTTACATCACCGTGGGCGTGTTCATCCATTGGGAAGCGGCCGACGACGCCAAGATCCAGGACTTCAACTACCGCGCCGTGAAGGAGAGCATCGCCCGCGCCATTGCCGGCAAGCCGACAGCGGCCGAGGCGACCGCCCAGCGCAACTCCGCTCAGCATCCGTTCGGTGCGAAGACTTGAAGCGGGCACCGTCCACAGCAGGATAACGCCCCTCCCATGCAGGGGGGTCTGCTGCAGCGATTGGGAAGATTGCTTTCGGGCCGCTGGAGCGGCTAGGCAGGTGCGGAGGGGTCAGGCACCCTGCCAGAATAGGAAACGGGATCAGAGGCCGGCGGCCTTCTCGAGGTCGCCGGCCTTTATCGTTCCCTCGTGCAGGGCTCGGGCGACGAGCGCGCCCGCGGCCCCCGCCCTCCGCGCGGCCTCGAGGTCGCCCACATCGCGAACGCCGCCGGCAGCATAGATCCGCCGCCCGCGGCCTTTTGCGGAAATCTCCGAGATGCGCGCGAGATCGGGCCCCTCGCCGCACCCCACCCGCGCCAGCGTCATGACGATGACCCGGTCCGGCCACAGCTCGGGCCGGTCGAGAAGTTCGGCCGGGCCGAGAAACGCGTCTCCGCGAAAGTCGAGCGACAGCACCCACGGGGCGCTTTCCCTCTCCCCATTCTTCATGGGGAGAGGGTCAGGGTGAAGGGCGGCTGACTGCACCGGAGCCCGTTTCTGCCCCTCACCCCAACCCTCTCCCCGCAAGCGGGGTGAGGGAGAACCGAGAGACTCCGATCCGATCACGACCGTGCGTGCCTGCATCGGCCCGCTGTCCGCCGCGCCGGCCGAACCGTCGTCGATCCAGAGCGCGACACGGGGCAGCGCTTCAGCGAGCCGGGCCGGAAGCTCGACGTTGCCCCCGCGTCCCTCGATGCCGTCGAGATCGGCCACATACAGCGTCTTGAAGGGAAAGAGCGACAGCAAGCCGAGCGCCACGGCAACAGGGTCCGGCCCCTTGGCGAGGGGAGACTCGAGCGGCAGGTAGCGTGCGCGCTCACCCGCGACGGCGGCGACCGCGATGCCGTGGCGCACATCGATCACGGGAATGATCTCCATGGCTCCCCTCTTCTCGCCGGTGGTGTATCACACCTCGAGCAATGGAGCGGTGAGGACAGGGATGGCGGTCGTCGCAGGCTTGGACGTCGGCGGGGCGCACCTCAAGGTCGCGCTGGTCGAGGACGGCCGCGTTGTCGCGGTCGAGCAGCTTTCCTGCCCGCTGTGGCAGGGCATGGACAAGCTCGACGACGCTCTCGCGGAGGCCCGCCCGCTGCTGCGGCGCGCCGGCCACCACGGCGTCACCATGACCGGGGAGCTTTCCGATCATTTCCGCGACCGCAAGGCCGGCGTCGAGGCCCTCGTCGCGCGCCTCGCCGCCGAGTTTGGGCCCGAGGTGCGGTTCTGGCGCGGCCGGCACGGGTTCGGCTCGCCCGCGGAGGCGCTGCGCAGCCACGCCGACGTCGCCTCGACGAATTTTCTGGCCACCGCCGAGGTCGTCGGCCGCAAGATTGGGGAAGCTCTCCTAATCGACCTGGGCTCGACCACGACGGATATCATTCCGATTTCAGGGGGGGCGCCCGTACCGCGCGGCCTTACCGACCGCGAGCGCTTGCGCACCGGCGAGCTCGTCTACACCGGGTTGACGCGGACATCGGTCATGGGCATCACGACCCGCGCGCCGCTTGCAGGCCAGTGGCAGACGCTTTGCCGGGAGCATTTCGCCACGATGGCCGACGTGCGGCGCATCCTCGGCGAGCTCGCGGACGATGTCGATCACCACGCCACGGCCGACGGCCGCGGCAAGAGCCGCGATGAAAGTCTCGCGCGCTTCGCGCGCCTGTTCGGCTGCGACGCCGCCGATGCGGACCCCGACGCATGGCGTGAGGCCGCCCGCTTCACCGCGGACGCGCAGCTCTCGTCGATCCTGGAGGGCTGCTCTCAGGTTATCTCTCGCAACCCGGAGCTGCATGAAGCGAAGGTGGTCGCCGCGGGCATCGGTTCCGATGTCGCCGCCGCCCTCGCCGGCCGGCTCGGATTGTCCTGCGTCACCTTCGGCGAGCTGGTCAATGCCACCGGCGACTGCCGTCGTGCAGCGACGCGCTCGGCGCCTGCCGCCGCCGTCGCGTTGCTGGTGGGAGAGCAGCCGGGCATACAAATATTCTTGGGTGCCCATTGATCGCGCCTATGGAATGGCTTTCGGCCCCCGACCTGAGCTTCTCCACTATCGGCTTGCGGTGTTGCGGAAATACTACGCGGTTCCGGTGTACGATGCCCCCGCCTGAAGGGCCATCTTCAGTGCCTTTGGATCGAGCTGCTCACAAGGGAGGAACACAATGGACCTCATCACAGCGCTGGCGCTGAGCATCGGTGTGCTTGGCGGTATCGCTACGTTTTTGTTTTTGTCGCCATTTGGCATGGGGCTGCAAATCTGGGCGGCTTTCCTGGGCTGGGCGAGCTTCTTCCATTGCGGTGGCAAAGAGAAGGGGTTCTTGGACAGCGTCATTGCCAATATCTGGGGTGCGGTGATGGCGGGTCTGACCTTGATCGCGGTCAGCGGGACGGGCCTGGCGGATAGCTTCGGCCTCCCGATCTGGGCTGGCATCTGCGTAGCGATCGGTGTGGCCATTATGATCCTTGGGGCAAAGATACCGCTGCTG
>DATETZ010000100.1:0-6652 GCA_035283385.1 Hyphomicrobiaceae bacterium | reverse complement strand
CGAGCTGCGCCGCCCCGTCGATGCCTTCTTCGATCGCGTGACGGTCAACGCCGACGACGCGAAGCTGCGCGAAAATCGTCTCTTCCTTCTCTCCGAGATCCGCGCCGCGACGCTCACCGTCGCCGACTTCTCCAAGATCGCCGGATAGGAAGGTCTTGAAGCCTCCTCCGCCTAACGCCGCCCAGACACCCCCATGGGTGCTCTTACGGACATACGTCAGAGCGGAGGGCATCGTGGAGACCAACAGCCGCAAGCTTCTCAAGATGCTGCAGGATGACGGCTGGGAGGTCGTGCGCATCAAGGGGGATCACCATATACCCAAACATCCGGCTAGTGTCCCTGCTCCGAAGTTCGCCTCATTCCGCGGCGAGTGCTCAGCGAACTTCGGAGCAGAAAGGACACTAGAAAATCTATGGTTCTAGTGTGGTTTAGGTTCGCAAGTCCGTAAACGAACCTGGCCTCAAGAATGTTACGGACTTGCGAACCACCACACTAGCGGTTCGACTATTGTCGTCCCGCATCCCAAGGAGAACTTGGGGATTGGGCTCGTGCGGCGCATCTACAAGGATGCGGGCTGGCGTACCTGAGGTGAACAATGACGCCGAGCTACGTGGCGCTGATACTAAAGGAGACGGAAGACACGGCATTCGGGGTCGTATTTCCCGACTTGCCCGGCTGTTACAGCGCCGGCGATACCTACGAGGACGCCGTCAGAAATGCGGGCGAGGCGCTTGGGCTTTATTGCGACGTTGAGCGCGAGCACGGACGTACTTTGCCAGCCGCCCGCACGCTCGAAGCCGTAGCGCGGGATCAATCGCTTCAGGACGAATTCGCCGGCGGCATCGTGCGCGCAATCGAGGTCACCGTCGCGAAACCGGACGAACTCTCCCACTCTGGCGGATCATCTGAAGTAGCGCGAGCCAACGCGGGGTTTGAAGAGCCGTCACTTGAGTTCTCGCCTCGAGACAGACCGCCAAAAAACCATGGTTCCGCTTGAAGGACGGCAGCTCGATTTACTTCTCCAGCACCCCCGGCCAGTTGGCGTCGCCCTTCTTGACATTGCCGGGGATGTCGCGGGCCCACGTCGCGCGCACCCTCTTGTCGTAGTTGAGGTACAGCTTGCCGTCGTGGACGGTCCACGCGTCGGGGTCGCCTTTGGCCGTGTAGCCCTGCGAGACGGCCCAGGCGCAATAGCCGCCGTACTGGGGCGCGTACTTGGCGGGATCGGCCTTGAAGGCGTCGCGGTTGGCTTCGCTCGCGAAGCGCCACATGACGCCCTCGTGCTCGAGCGTAACGTCGGTCTTGCCGGCGACGGGCTTGCCGTCCGTAACATAGGCGACCGGGTCATAGCCGCCCACGGCGACGCCCTTGACGAGCCCGGTGAAGATGGATGGTTGTGCGGCGCGGGCCGGGATGGCGCCTTGGAAGGTCGCGGCGAGAAGTGCCGCGAGGCACGAACAGGCCCCAACGCCGAGACGGGTTCGCTGTGAAAGCATGGATCTCACTCCGTGGATGAAAGCAAAGGACATACGATCTGCCGCGATCCCGGGTTTCTCAAGAGCTCGTGAGCCGGTCGCGATTGGGCAAGGGATCATGGCACTGCCGCGACCTCGAGCGGGAGTTGATGGAGCAAGGCGCATGGCAGCGGCCGGGAAACACCTCTTCATCTGGGTGCGTTCGGAAGCGTCGCGCCCGATCCGCCTTGCGGCAGGCGAGGCGCTCACGGCCTGGGTGTATCACTATGTCGAGGAAGCTCATGAGACGCGCCCCATCGCAAGCGGGCGCTGGAAACCGCGAGCCTGACCGGGTTGTCTCGATTATCGACGCGACCCAGGGCGAGCCGGCGCGTTCGTGGGCCGGCGCTCGAGGTGCGGGACGGGAGCTGGCCCGCCGAATTCGGCAGCCCTCGCTGGCCGGATCGGTCTACCCCGCAAGACCGGACTGACCAGCTCCCGAGACGGGATTCGTACACCGGCCGATCGCCTCTCGTCTGCCATATTTTGGCTTCGCTGTTGTTCCGCGGACGAAAGTTGTGGAGAACCAGGGCCGGGACCTTGTGCCCCCGAACAGCCGCCGCCGGCGGCCGCGTTGCGGCACGCTCCCCCTCATTATGATGCCGCCTCTCTAGTATGGCGGTTCAGAAGTTCCCCACCACTCGCGGCTGGGTCGTGAGGGAACTTCTGAACCAAAGCCATACTAGCAAGGCTATTTTTCTAGTGTCCCTTATGAACCCGAAGTTCGCAAACGCGATTGCCGCAAGGTGTGTGCGGACTTCGGGTTCGGGACACTAGGCTCCCCTGCGGCGCGCTCATAGGCTTCGCTAGCCGCGACCCACGCCTCCTCGGCCGCGCCGAGACGCTTGGCGAGCCGGCCGCGCTCGATCGCCATCTCTCGAGCCTTGGCGGCGTCGGCATAAATATCGGGACCGGCCAGGGCGGCATCGAGCCGGGCGATGTCGGCGCCGATCCGCGCGACGGCCTGCTCGGCGTCCACTACGGCCTTCTTCAGGGGCGCGAGCGCGGACCGGCGCTCGGCGGCGGCGCGCCGCGAGGAGGCCCGGCTCGAGCGCGCCTCGGCCGCCCCACCGTTGTCGCGCGGGCGCTCGCGCCCGCCTCTCTCCGCCAACAGCTCCGCCCGGTAGCTCTCCATGTCGCCGTCGTAAGGCGTGACCGTCCGGTCTCGGACGATCCACAGGCGGTCGGCCGTTGCCTCGATCAGGTGGCGGTCGTGACTGATGAGGATCACGGCGCCTTCATAGGCGGCAAGCGCGTGGACCAGCGCCTCCCGGCTGTCGACGTCGAGATGGTTGGTCGGCTCGTCGAGGATCAAGAGATGCGGCCGGTGGAAGGCGCAGAGGGCCAGGAGCAGGCGAGCCTTCTCGCCGCCGGAGAGGTTTGCGCACGTCGTGTCGGCCTTGCCGCTGCCGAATCCGAAGCCGCCGAGCTTGGTCCGCTTCTGCGCCTCCGTCGCCTCGGGCATCAGCTTGACCATGTAGTCGTATGGGGAGCTCGCCGGGTCGAGCTCATCGAGCTGGTGCTGGGCGAAGTAGCCAACGCTGACGCGGCTGGTGCCGAAAAGATGGCCCGAGAGCGGCGCGAGCTTGCCGGCGAGGAGCTTCGCTAAGGTCGATTTGCCGTTGCCGTTCTGACCCAAGAGCGCGATGCGGTCGTCCTGGTCGATGCGCAGGTTGAGGCACTTCAGGATCGGCCGCTCCGGATCGTAGCCCGCCGCCGCGTCCTCGAGGACGAGCAGCGGGCTCGCCAGCGGCTTGGCCGGTTGCAAGAGCAGGAACGGCGCCACGCGCTCCTCGACCTGCGCGGCGATCGGGGCCATCTTGGCCAGCGCCTTGACGCGGCTTTGCGCCTGCTTGGCCTTGGTCGCCTTGGCCTTGAAGCGGTCGATGAAGGCCTGGATGCGGCGGCGCTCCTCGTCCTGCTTCTTCCTGAGCTTCGACTCGAGGCGCTGCCTTTGGCGCCGCGCCTCCTCGAAATCATCGTAGCCGCCGGAGAACAGCGTGAGCCGGCCGCCATCGAGATGGAGGATCGAGCCGACCGCGCGATTCAAGAGATCGCGGTCGTGGCTGACGATGATGACGGTGGACGGATAGCTCTTGAGATAGCTCTCGAGCCACAGCGTGCCTTCGACATCGAGGTAGTTGGTCGGCTCGTCGAGAAGCAGGATCTCGGGCTCGAGGAACAGGACCGCGGCGAGCGCGACGCGCATGCGCCAGCCGCCGGAGAGCTCCCGGCAGGTACGCTTCTGCGCCGCCGCATCGAAGCCGAGGCCGGCGAGGATGCTCGCGGCGCGCGCGGGCGCGGAATGAGCGGCGATATCGGCGAGGCGGATTTGGATCTCGGCGATTCGGTCGGGGTCGGTCGCCGTCTCACCTTCGGCGAGGAGGCGCTCGCGCTCGCTGTCGGCGGACAAGACCCAGTCGATCAGGGTTTGCTCGCCGCCGGGCGCCTCTTGATCGGCGGTGGCGATGGTGAAGCCCCGCGGAACGGTGATCGCGCCGCGGTCGGGGTGAAGCTCGCCGGCGATAAGCTTCAAGAGCGTCGTCTTGCCGGCGCCGTTGCGGCCGACGAGCCCCACCCTGTGACCGGTCGGGATGGCCGCCGTTGCCCCGTCAAGGATCGGCTTGCCCTCGATGCGGTAGGCGAGGTCGTTGATGTGCAGCATGGCGAGAGGGCCATAGCGGCTCTCGCGGCGCGTGTCACGCCCCGGGCCGCCAGGGCACCATCTGAGTGTCAGATCTCGATGCCGAACCGCTTCAAGATCGTCACCATCGCGAAGTAGCTCGCCGCGGTAAGAGCGATGGAGATAGCGAGGCTCAAGCCGAACGGCACGCCGCTGCGGAGGAGCAGCGGCAGCGCGAAGAGGAGCGTAAGCGAAGGCAGGATCAGCCAAAAGATGCCGCTGGCTAATGCGGCAACTTTCTCGGCATCCTTCGTGTCGGCCCACAACCAGATCATGGCGAGGAGCGAGGTCAAGGGCAGCGAGGCGAGAATGGCGCCCACAAGGGTGCTGCGCTTGGCGGTTTCCGAGACGGCGACGACCAGCACGCTCGTCGCCAGCACCTTCACGATATTCTCGATCATGCCCGCCCCGCGATCAGCCGGCGACGACGGGTCTGAGCGTTTCGAACAGGAGCCGCTCCTGCGCGCCCGCATCCTGGATCGCAAGGTGGGCGGCGAACCAGTCCTGCACCATCTTGCAAACGCGCTCGTGCGGTGCCTTGGCCAGCGCCTTGGGGTCCGCAAAGAGCTGGATGTCGGCCTGGCTCCAGCCCAATTTGCCGAGCTCCGTCGCCAGAACGTCATAATCGGCCTTGCCCGGCGCGGCGTGGGCGCTCGGCGTTAGCCGGCCCTCGGAGATGGCCGCGACGATCGCCAGGACCTGAGCCTCGACCTGCGCGCTCTTCTGCGGGTTCTGCATGAGCTCGACGACCGCCGGGCTGGTCTCGCCTTTGGAGATGAAGCTGTAGCAGGCATCAGCGCTCTGCTCCGAAAGCCTGCGAAGATTGTCAAGGAACGCGGAAGCCAGCTGCTTGTGCTTCTCGGTGCTGGCGGCGAGCGCCTTGTCCGCATGCTGGCGCCGCAAGCCGACCAGCGCCTCAACCAGGTGCTGGGTGATCTCGAGCTCGGACTTGCCTTCCGCCCCGAGCTTGGCCGCCTCCTTGACGCGCTCCTCATACCATTCGGGGAACTCCTTCTTGATCAGGCTCCAGAGGGCGCTCTTCTGCAGCCGGTCCTCGATCGCGGCGGCGCTGTCGCCGGTTTCGGTTGTCGCCGTGGTCTCGAGAATTGCCTTGGCGACTTCCGCGGTCGGCGCCTCCCGCTTGGTCCCGGCCCCAATGAGGCTTATCAACGCTTCACGGTTCTGATAGGCGAGCCACGTTCCGACTCCCGCGAGGAGGAGCAGAGCGGCTGCCACGGCGAACACCCGGCGGCCGCTGCCTGTTGCCGGATGGGCTTCGCTCGACTGAGGCTGGGCACCCGGCGCCCAGCCGGCCTCGCTCGCCTCGCCGGCCGTCCGTCCCGGCACCGGCTCGTGCCGCGGCCCCAGCGAGGGAGCCGCGCCCGCCCGCTGCGACTGCGGGACCGAAGTGGTCGGGCGCGTCGAGGAAAAAGGCAATGGGGCGCTGTGCGCGATCGTGGGAAAGACCGCGACCGCCGGCCGCCAGTCGGGAAAGCCCTGCCGCCAGACGAGATCGTTTGCCCGCAGGTGGCCGAGCTCGACCAGCTTGCGCATTTCCGCGTCCAACAGCGGACCGTGCTGCTTGCCGTCGCGGGCGATGAACCACTGGATATCGGATCCCATGGCGCTCATGGTCACTCTTACCACGAACCGAGACGGCGCGCGCACCTCCGCGCCAACCCGCATTCGGCCCCCGTTCCTGTTGCTCTTCTCTGCCCTCGGCCGCGGATCGTCAATGAGCAGGCGCGGCAAAGGTGTGGACCGGCCCGGCCCACGCCGAAGTCGGCATTCCCGTCACACAATCCAGGCAATTTGAAGGGTAATTCAAGGACTTCTGCCACAACCCTGAAAGGCGCGCGCGGACGCCGCGCCGGTCGCTTGTTGCGCGTTCAGCGTGCCGCTATAACCCGCGGCAAATCGATGCCCACCAGGCGGAGAAAAGACAACACAAGAGACCAAATGATGGCCATCGAGCGCACGCTATCGATCATCAAGCCCGACGCTACGCGGCGCAACCTCACGGGGGCGATCAATGCCATGATCGAGAAGGCTGGATTGCGGATCATCGCCCAGAAACGGGTCCGCTGGTCGCGCGCCGCGGCCGAGAAGTTCTATGCCGAGCACAAGGGAAAGCCGTTCTACCCGGCGCTCGTGGATTTCATGACATCCGGCCCCATCGTCTTGCAGGTTCTCGAGGGCGAGGACGCGATTGACAGGTACCGGGAGCTGATGGGGGCGACCGATCCGGCGCAGGCCCAAGCGGGCACCATCCGCAAGCTGTTCGCGGTGACGGTGAGCCAGAACTCGACGCACGGCTCCGACAGCCCGGCGTCGGCCGAGCGCGAGATCAATGTTGCCTTTCAGCCTGGCGAGATCGTGGGCTGAGTGAAGCCGGGTCCACCGTCGTCGCGATGCGGCCCCGCCGGCGGGCCCGTTCGCCCTCGGGGCGCAGGCG
>DATETZ010000099.1:0-11506 GCA_035283385.1 Hyphomicrobiaceae bacterium | reverse complement strand
CGAGCTATGCGGACGTTCGGCGCGGCTACCGATACGCGCCGGGTTATTATGGGTACGATGACTTCGACGCGCCCTACTACTATGCGCCGCGCCCGATGCGCCGCTATTACGCGAGGCCGCCGCGCGGGTATTACGGCAGGTACGGCTACGGCTACGGATTCTGAGCCGCACGACGATTGAGCTGCCGATCCGTATCGGTGTCTGACCCTGAGGGTCAGACACCGATTACGGGCTGCCCGGAACCTAAAAAGGATTCCACGTCGGGTGCGGCGTGAACCGGACGTAGCCGAGACTGGCGCCGAGCCTCAGGCCGAGCCCCGAGCGGATGGGCGCCATGATCACCTCTCCGCCCTTGAGGAACGTGATGCCGACGCCGCCGACGAAATAGGCGGTGCCGTCGATGCCGGTGAAGCTCCGGTAAAGGCCCTTCGGGTCCGCGAGCCGGTAAATGAGGAACAGCGTGCGCGAGCCTTCGGCCCCGAGGTCGGAGCCGAGCGAGGGCCCGTGCCAGTAGACCTTCTCGGTCCCACCTGAGCGCAGGTAGAGCGTGCCGCTGCCATAGCGCACGCCGGCGAGCAGGGCGCCGCCCGCTTCCTTGCCCAGCACGTACGCCGTGGGCCTGCCGGACTTGCGGAACGCATGCTCGAGCACGCTGGCCAGGTTGGTCGAGATGGTTCCGAAAAAGCCGCGGGTGGCCTCGCGAATCTCGTCGATCGTGTAGCCGTCCTCGCCGCCGGCGAGCTCGCCGGGAGGAGGCCCCGGCGGCTCCTCGGGCGGGAGAGTGCCGGCCGGCGGCGCGAGGGCCGTCGTCGCATCCCAACCCGCGGACGGCTCGGCGGCGTCTTTCCGCGGAGATTGCCGCGTCCCCTTCGGCGGCGGAGCCGCGTCCGCGGGCGGGCCAAGCTCCGTCGGAGCCGCAACCTCCGGCGTCTCGGCAGGCTTCTCGGCGGGCGATAATCCGAGCTCCTTGTCGATCTTCTGGTCGAGATAGGCCGACTTCGTCTTCATCAGCGCGAGCAGTTCGACGCCGGCCGCCTTGAGCTCGGCGAGGCTCGCGCAGCTTGTTGCCGCCTCCGGCTCCGGACGGCCGAGGCTATCGATCTTCGTGAACAGCTCGCTCGATTGGGTGTCGAAGGCGGCGATGCGTTCGTCGCGCAGAGCGGCGAGCGCCGTCTCCTCGTAGTTGGCCTCGCTCCAGCCCTTCTTGTCCTTGAGGCTCTTGAGCTTCTTCTTGAGCTTGGGCTGGGCCTCGGCGTTGAAGTTTCTGAGCGCAGCGGCCGCCTCGTCGACCGCCGCGCCGAAGCTCTCGGGCGTGCAGGCACCCCCCGCCGCGTTGCCGGCTGGGGCGGGCGCGACGAGCAGGTGGGCAACTACGAACGGGCCGAGCCAACCGGATGAGGCTCTCATGCGTCGGATCATGCCGTCCCGCTTCTCGCTGGAGGAGGTTAAGCGGAGCGCTCGAAAGGTGGCGAGACGAGGGACCCCGGCGGGCCGTGGCTAGGGCGAATTGGGAACCGTGCGCACGACGCTCGTGACCGGGCGCTCGGTGCCGGCCACCGGCAGCCCCTTCACGTCCTTCTCGACCAAGGCGTCGTACTCGGCGAGCGTCTTGGCCATCTCCTTGGGCTTCACGTGCACGATCTTGTAGCCTTTGGCCTTGAGCTCGGCGAGCAGGGGGGACAGCGCCTTGGCTGTCCCAGGCTGGATGTCGTGCATCAGAACGATGCCCTTGCCTTTCTTCTCGAGCTTGCCCATGACGACTTTCAAGAGCTGCTCGGGGTTGTGAAACTTGAAGTCGAAGGAATCGACGTCCATCGAGAAGGTGGCGATATTGCGCGACGCGAGGTGGGTGAGCGTCGCCGGGCTGTCCTTTAGGTACGGGAAGCGGAAGAAGGGGGCAATCGGCACGCCGAGCCCGCGGGTCACCGCGCTCAAGCCGCGCTCGATCTCCTCGATCGCCTCCTTGTCGTCCTTCTTGCTCAAATCGGCGTGAGACCAGGTGTGGCTGGCGATCGTGTGGCCGCGCCGGGCCACCTCGCGAATGAGCTCGGGCAGGCCCAAGGCCATCTTGCCGATGGAGAAAAACGTCGCCTTGGTGCACTGCGCATCGAGAGTTTCGAGAATGGCCTTCGTGGTGTTGACCTGGGGCCCGTCGTCGAAGGTCAGCACGACCTCCTTGGGCTCGAGGAAATCGTAGGCCTTGTACTGCTCGAGGCCGAAGCCCGGCCCGCCGGTGGTGTCGATCTCGACGGTTCGCGAGAGGCCGATGGCGTCGGGATTGGCGCACGGAGCCGCCACTGGCGGCGGCGGCCCTTGAGGCGGCGGCGTTTTCCCGGCAGTGCCTGCGGCTAGGGCCGCCGCGAGCGGGGTTGCGACGAGGAGTAGAGATATGAAAGCCGCGCGCATGGTGCACCCCCGAATCTCTGCAATTTGCTCCGCAGGATACTTGCCCGGCACGGAAAGTGCAAAGTCTAGCGTCGGGCGCGCGCGGCGGGCCTTCGGCCCCGGTTTTTCGCGGCTTCCGCCCGGCCGGGTCAGCCTCGAGAGATGCGCTTGCGCGCGAGCTTGGCCTCGAAGCGCTCCGTGTCGACAACAACCCGGGTATGCGTACCTCGGCCGACGATTTCGTGCTCGTCTCGCGCCTCGAGGCGGAACGTGAGCGTGCGCGCGTCGACGGCGAGGAGCTCGGCCGTTGCCGTGACACGCCCTCCGACGGGGGTCGGGGCGGAGTGGGTGATGTCGAGGTGCGTGCCGAGACTCGCGTGTCCGGCGGGCATCAGCCGTTCGATACAGTCCACCGCTGCCCTCTCCATCAGCGCGGCCATCATCGGGCTCGCCAGCACCTCGATTGTCCCGCTCCCCCATTTCGGGGCCGTGTGGGCATCGCCGACGACGAGCGAGGCCGAGCCCTTGAGGCCGGGCTCGAGGCCTGAATTGACGGACATTTTCAACCTGCCGTTGACGGTCGTGAAGGTGGTCCGGGCGACAGTGGCGCCACGTCAAGGGAAGGGCAAGGGCCGGCCTATGCCGCAGCGGTTGTTAACAACGGCCGCGGGGCGCCGTATCGAATCCGGCCCTCGGCCGGGAGAGGCCTCCCGCGCGCAAGGCGCCCTGAGATTCGTACTAAGATTAATTTATAGGCAGAGTAATTCCGCTGCATTGTCACGCAAGGAACAGCCACGCGGAGACAGGCGCCGTATCTCTATCGCTCGATGATTGGTGGCCGATGCGGCCGAAGCTCAAGGAGGTACCCATGACCCACGCGACCCTTAGGACGTTCGCTTTCGCCGTGTTCGCGACGGCCGCGGCGCTCTCCCCGTTGCTGGCCGGCACCAAGGCCGAGGCCAAAGGGGGCAAAGACATCCACTTTCAGGACTACACGTTCAAGGTACCGATGAACGGCTACTCGGGCTTCTCGGGCGCCTATCACTGCGATTACCAGAAGATCCCGAACAGCGTCTGCAAGACGGACAGCAACGGTGTCGAGCGCTGCAAGGTGGTGAGCTGGACGCTGCGGCAGATGTGCCAGTAACGACGCGCGGGCTTCTGAAGCCCGACGCACCTCAAGATCATGGCTCCGGGACCTGAGCGGCCGGGAGCCATTTCATTTTTTGACCGAGGACAGACGGCGCTCCTGGTCCGAGCGGCACTACCAGCTAGACGGCCCCAGAAGTCCTCTGGCGGAAGGTCCGCGCCGCCTCGGGCCAAAGCTCTTTGATCTCGGTCGGCAGCTGGGCGATGACGTCGGCGATCTCTCCCGGATCGCAGTGATGGGCGAGAAGCGCGAACACGTCGCGCACGGCCCGCTCGGCGGGGACCGTATGCGGGAGCAACTTTACGATCACCTCATCGACGAACTTGCGCTTGGTGCGAACCTTCTCGGGGACTCGGCTCGGCCGCCAGGCCTCAAAGTAGATGCCGCGCACCAAAAGCGGGAGTTGGGCGCCGAGGTCGACGGCCTCCTCGACGGTCAGGCGGTCGCGGAGCTGATGCAGGACGGCGCGCAGCACGCTGTAGGCCTCCGCCTCGTCGGCGAGATCGCCGTTATCGCGAAGCTCCTTGAGCCACTCCTGCGTCTGCTGCACGGCATGACTGACGGTCGCTGGAAGGGTCATGGCGATCGATCCCGGTCTGAATGGGTCAGCTCCCCACATCGCAAGCCCCTGCGCATTGCGCTGCATCAATTGCGCGCGGCCATGACCAATCGTTGCCGCCGCCGTCCAGGTTGCACGGAGGGGCACGCTCGGCTCGATCGAGCGCCGCCGTTCCTCGGCCTCGCGGATCAGCCTGAGATCGCGTGCTGGCAATCGCCGGACCGCCGGTGGGGAGGCAATGGTGCACACACCACTACCCGCCCCGCCGGGCCGGACACGGGCTGTCGCCAAGTCCCGGACCAGGGCCGGAAAGCTCTCATGGTGGCGCTAATGTGCGACGCGCAGCTCCACGCGGCGGTCGAGCTGATAGATGTCCTCGAGCGCGTACTTGGTCCGGTCGACACCGGTAAACGGCTCGCTCTTGCCCTTCGGGACGAGCTCGAGCTTGCCCGCGAAGCCGCCCGCGCGCAGTTGGCGCTCGACAGTATCCAGCCGCTGCCGCGACAGGTCCAAATTGTACTCTTGGGTGCCCCGTTCATCCGCGTGGCCGGTGAGCGTGACCGCGCTGAAGCGCTTGAGCTTCAGATACTCCGAGAGCAGCTCCGCGGCGTGCCGGCCGTCCTCGGTCAGCGTGGCCTCGTCGTAGACGAAGGTCATGGGTACCAGGATCGAGGTTGCCGGCGGCGCCGTGACGGACGTTGCCTCACCCAAACGCGGCCGCGCCTCGGCGATGCGTTGCGGCGGGGGCGCTGCGATCGTCGGCTCCTCGCGCGGCTCCCGCGCCGCGGCAAGAGTTTCGGGCGCTGAGGTGCCGGCGGGGCTTGCGCCCGGCTCCGCGGAGCGGCTCGCCTCGCGGTCCTCGCCGCCCGTCTCCTTGCGCGCTGCGGCCACGAGCTCCTCGAACTCCTTCATGAGGTGCTTGGTCGGGGACTCGATAGGGCTGGCGGGCGGCTTGGAAACGGCCCCAGTGCCGGGCGCGACAGCCGACGCCAGAGGCGCATCCGGGCCCGGCGCGGCGCCCGGTTCGGAGTGCAGCGCGAGCTGCGGGTCGGCGCTCGTGAATTTGTGCTCGGTCACGAGCGACCATTCGCCGTTCTCGTCCGCCTTCGCCGTTCCCACCGGCTTGCCGTCCTCGAGCACGGTGACGGTGTCGAAGGGCGCCGCCCGGCCGGCAAGCACGGACGAGCCGTCCGGCGAGATCCGCGCGATATCGAACACCGGCTTGGAGGCGGGCGCTTGACCCGGCTCGGGACCCCGGTCTGCAGGCTTGGTGGCGGTCACCGCTGCCGCGTCTTCGGGCGGGCGCGTGCCCGAGGCGGGGGGTGCCCCGTCCTTCTTGGCCGACAGCTCTGCGCGCTCGGTCTCGTTGTCGAGTGGGAGCAGGCGCACCCGGAAAGCTCCGACGAAGGCCAATGCCCCGGCGGCGGCCAGAAGGACAATCATGATCAACCAGCGAAGCATCGGTGGGGGGCCTCGTGCATCGCGAACGGCGCTCTTATGGAGCCTTGTTATTGTCGTTCACAATCCGGCCCACTTCAAGGCCGGCTTTGGGCGAGGCGCGCCGCATCGACCCGCCGATGTCGCGGCACGAGGGCGCAATCCGCTTCGGGATCGCGCCCCCGTACCGAGGGAGTGTCGCGTCTGCGTCAGGTGCCCGTCACGCGTCAGTCCTGCTGAGGCGCGGAAGGAGCGCCGGGCTCGGAGTCCGGCCCGGGGGCCTCGCCGCCCGGGCGCCCGCGGTCGCCGCGGTTCCAGTGCCCGCGGCCGCGACGCTCGGTGAGCTTGGCCTTCTGCTCGTCGCTGAGCGCGGCATAGAACTTCTCCGCAGCGGGGCGCACCGTCTTCAGGGCGTCGAGGGCGGCCTCGAGGCGGGCTTGCGCGCGGTCGAGTCGCTCAATGGGCGTCGGCGGCGTCTTCGCCCCGTCCTTCGCCGCGTCGGCCTGGCTCTCTTTCGGGCATCCGGCGCGAATCTTCTCCGCGGCCGACCTGGCGGCGCTCTTGAGCTCCTCGAAAGGCCCCTTCTGGGCGTCCGTCGGCTTCACCTTGTGCTCGATACGAACGATCATGTGATCGGCCATCTCGGTCGCGTCGCCGCGGCAGAAGCGGCCCATCGGCCCCGCAAAGTCTCCGCCGAAACCCATGAGGCCCGCCGGCCCGCCGTGGTGGCGCCAGCCGTGGTGGCCCCAATCGCCTCCGCGGTGCGCGATGGCGCCGGCGGCGGCAAGCCCGAGGGCCGCAACCGCGACGCCAGCGAGTATGAACGTGCCTTTTCGTGTCATGATGTTGGTTCTCCTCATCGATTGACGGGGGCCCGAGTCCCGGATGGTCTCGGGCTCTGCGCACCTGCCCGAGGCCGCAGCGAGGGCCTCGAGACGCGGGCGGGGCGCGCCGTATCGTGGCAGAGAACGCAGGGGGCCGCGGCTTTCCGTCGGCCGGCTTGCCGGCTCCGGTGCGCCGATCCGAGGCGCGAGGCCCGCTCAATGCTTCGCGACCGCGTGGCCCCACTTGTCGATTTCGGTGCCGCACGGACACGACCAGCCGCCCCACAGGGCCTGGCTGAGCGAGGCGGGCTTGCGCACGATGGGAGCCGTGCGGCCGCAGCTCGGGCACGAGACGCGCGAGAAATTGACGCCCCATCGCGTGCGATAGATCGTCCCGAGAATGACGAGGGCCGCAAGCGCGAGCAGGAGCAGGCCGAGAACGGCGAGGATCACCGAGCTTTCGAGCATGGTCTTTCCTTGCTACGAGCGCGGCTCGCGCACGGCCTCGCGCACGGCGCCGCCGACGATGCCGGGCAGGTCCTCCCTGAGTTGGCGGACGTCGTCCTTGACGGCTCGAACCTCGTCCTTGACGGCGCGAACATCGTCCTTGACGGCGCGAACATCGTCCTTGACGGCGCGAACCTCGCTCTCGACCTTTTCGAAACGCTGCACGGTCTGGGCCTGAAAGCCCAAGAGATCGCGATGCACGTCGCGCACTTGGCGCGTCAGGAATTGGAACGAGCCCTCGAGCTCGCCCACGCGGCGCTTCAAGTCCCTGATCTCGGCTTCGACATCCATGATTGCGATCTCATGGTCGAGTTCACGCTAGAACATTAGCGGAACACATTGACCGGAGCAATAACGAGAGCAATTCCGCCGCCTGTTCCTGAGTGGATTTTCCGTGCGGCGGAGCGACTCCCGCAAGTGCTGCCCGGTGTAGCTCTCCTTGACGCGCGCCACGTCCTCGGTGGCGGCGGCGGGCTTCACGCCCCGATCCAGGATGCGGTCGCGTCCGTCGACACGCTCGTGACCATCGAGGAGCGTCAGCTCAACCTCGGCGGCAGCCGCCTTTCTGGAGAAAGCTCGTCGGGCGCTCGCCGGCCATGCCCTAAGGTCTCTGCTTGTCGACCGCCGCAAGCAGCCGCTCGATCGTGGCTCTTGGAACGGTGACCACCGCATCGCCGCCGCCGCGGGCAAACACCTTGAGCTGATAACCGTCCGATGGCGCCCCGCGCAGTTCGGTTTCAGGAATTTCGACCGTGAAGATCTCATCGTAGACGCAAAGGTCCTTCTTCTCGCACGATCGGCGATGCGAAATCGCGTTGAAGCGCAGGGTTTCGGCGCGAGCGTTGCGCGCACTCTCGTACGATCTCAAGTGGTCTCCCCCATACGCGAACTCCAAGCTGACGAGTGTCGAGATGGCCCCCGTCTTGCGGTCGACGCGGGCGAGAAGCTCGGTGGCGATGAGATTGGGGTAGGAGGATAGGCGTACCTGCCCCGCCGAGTATTCGCGGTAGGGGAGAAACGTGTCGTCGCGCAGCGCGATCTCTCCCGCATGAGCGGCGGCGCTCCCGGCGGCGAGCAGCGAGATGGCAAGGAACGCAGCGTACTCAAGGGCTCGGCGTCGCATGGGACACCTCCCTCTAGAATACGTAGTTTTGAGAGCAAGTACCATGAGCGTTTCGCGCGCGACAGGGGGCAGTGCGCGAGGCGGTCCTGGACCCCCGCCCGGGACGCGCCCGCCGCAGCCTTGCGCGCGCAGTATCACGATGATAACATGTTACTCTCTATGTGCAAGGTCCGCATCTTCATGACACGCAGCTCACGCCCGACGTCTGAGCCCCGCACCGCCAGCCAGAAGATGCGGGCCTACCGCGCGCGCCTTCGCGCCGCCGGCCTGCGGCCGGTGCAGATCTGGGTGCCCGACACGAGCGCGCCCCGGCTCGCCAGGCAAGCAAAGCGGCAATCGCGTCTCGTCGCGCGCCGCAAGAGCGAGCGGGAGGCGCTGGCCGTTATCGACGCAGCTGCCGTTTTGGACGACGAGTCGTGAGGCGTGGCGACATTGTCGTCGTCTCGGCTCCCGGCGAATACGGCAAACCGCGCCCTGTCGTCGTGGTGCAGACCGACTTGTTGAATGAGGCACACACCAGTGTCGCCGTGTGCCTCATGACGACGGATGTCATCGCGGCCCCACTTTTTCGCCTCACCGTGGAGCCGAGCGAGGGAAACGGTTTGAGGAAGCGCTCTCAGATCATGGTGGACAAGATCGTGGCGCTGAGACGCGAGAGGCTTGGCCAGGTGGCGGGCACGCTCGACGACGAGACGATGCTGCGCCTCAACCGGACGCTGGCGTTCGTGCTGGGGTTGGGGGATTAGGGTCCGCGAAGCGCGGCATGGCGGCGAGTCCCCGTCCAAGTGTCATCCTCGGGCTTGTCCCGAGGATCCAATCCTCCTCTTGCGCCGGCGCGTTCTGAACGATGGATCCTCGGCATGAAGCCGAGGACGACAGAGCTATACTGCACCCGCACCATGTTCCAGCTACTCGCA
Organism: Hyphomicrobiaceae bacterium; assembly: GCA_035283385.1. Classification (GTDB taxonomy): domain Bacteria; phylum Pseudomonadota; class Alphaproteobacteria; order Rhizobiales; family Hyphomicrobiaceae; genus Hyphomicrobium_C. Next base: position 2,604 of record DATETZ010000099.1, on the reverse strand, counting down.
GGGCACGGGGACCGTCTTACCCGACGTGGGTTCGTACTTCTTGCAGGTGGTGTCGGAGGCGTTCGCTGCCTCCGCCGCCGAGCCGGCCTCGGCGCTCCCATCGGGCGCCGCGACGGACTCGCTGGAGACGGCAGAGCCCGCGCTGTCCGTCGTTGCCTCGACTGGCGACGACTCCGCGGCCGTGGAAGTGCTCTCCGTGTCGGCCTCTTTTGCGGCCGGAGCCTTGCTGCTCTTGCTCACGCTGCGCTCGCGCCTGGGGGCGGCGCGCTCCGTTTTGGAGGACTTCGGGCCGTAGATCGGCGGGGCGTGCTGGCCGCCTTTTTCAAAATTGGGCCCGACGGAGAGCGGGCCGCCATAACCCCGGCTCTCGTTGTCGCCGGCCGACGCAGCTGCGGCTGCGAGAGCGAGACACAGCCCGGCGGCAAGGGCGATGTAGTTCCTCGACACGTGCGCCTCCCTCGATCGGTCATGAATTGCTCGCATGATAGCCGAATAAGGGAGTGCGCGCGAATGCCATGCGCCAGCATGTCTAACGCTCGCAAAACGCGCGAGGTGCTCGGTGCAATTGTGAAGCTGCTACTCCGCAGCCTGGCGCTTGGCGCCCTTCGCACGCCTCGCGAGCAGCGCCTTGAGATACGCCCCCGTGTAGCTCTCCTTCACGCGCGCCACGTCCTCGGGCGTGCCTGCCCGCTCACTCCGCCGCCGCCACCGGCTTCAGCTCATAGACGCGGCCCAGCTTGGCGGCGGTTGTGAGATCTCGCGCCTGAAGCGCACGACGGACGGCCTCGAGCTTTCGAACATCCTCGATGGAAAGGTAAGGCGCCCAGGCATGGTCGTCCTCGATCAGCGTGACGCTCACCTCGGCCACGAGATTGCCTTCGTGGATGTACTCCTTGGCGGCGCTTGTTCTCACGGTTTGCGGCTCCTGAAATCAGCCGACCACAGCGACGGGTCCGGCCGATAGGCGGTTATCAGCACGGCCGGGCCGTCGGTGTCCTTTACCAAACCCCAGACGGCGTGGATCGGCCGCTGCTCCCGGTCGAAGTGTAGCACAAGAACCGACGGGCCGGCGAAATGGTCCGGATAGTCCTCGATAACGAGTGCGCTGTCGATGCCAGCCAGGAGGTCGTCCGAGACGATGTTTTGCTGTCCCATACGGCGAAAGGCATGGCGTGATACGCGAATGCTATCGGCGTTTACCAGCTGGCGAATCTGACGAAAGGTCTCGCTCAAAGAGTTCGCTACTCCGCCGCCTGCTTCTTGCCGCCTGCTTTCTGGCGCTGCCGATTCACGTCCTCGGTTCCCTCGGACGATCGGAGCAAGGCACGCCTCCCCAGCATCTCGCGCAAATACGCCCCCGTGTAGCTCTCCTTCACGCGCGCCACGGCCTCGGGCGGGCCTGCGGCCACGATCTCGCCGCCCGCGTCGCCGCCCTCGGGGCCGAGGTCGATGATCCAGTCGGCGGTCTTGATCACCTCGAGATTGTGCTCGATCACGACCACCGTGTTGCCGGCGTCGGCCAGCTCGTGCAGCACCTCGAGCAGCTTCGCCACGTCGTGGAAATGCAGCCCCGTCGTCGGCTCGTCGAGGATATAGAGCGTGCGCCCGGTGGCCCTGCGTGAAAGCTCTTTCGAGAGCTTGATGCGCTGGGCCTCGCCGCCCGACAGCGTCGTCGCCTGCTGGCCGATGTGGATGTAGCCGAGGCCGACCCGGGCGAGCGTTTCCATCTTGTCGCGGATCGCCGGCACGGCGCGGAAGAACTCGGCCCCCTCCTCGACCGTCATGTCGAGCACGTCGGCGATCGACTTGTCGCGGAAGCGCACCTCCAGCGTCTCGCGGTTGTAGCGCTTGCCCTTGCACTGGTCGCAGGTGACGTAGACGTCGGGCAGGAAGTGCATCTCGATCTTGATCACGCCGTCGCCCTGGCAGGCCTCGCAGCGCCCGCCCTTGACGTTGAAGGAGAAGCGTCCGGGGAGGTAGCCGCGCGCCTTGGCTTCGGGCAGGCCCGCGAACCACTCGCGGATCGGCGTGAAGGCGCCGGTGTAGGTCGCCGGGTTCGAGCGCGGCGTGCGCCCGATCGGCGACTGGTCGATGTCGATCACCTTGTCGAGGTGCTCGAGGCCCTCGATTTTGTCGTGCGCGGCCGGGTGCTCGCGCGCCTTGCTGAGCTTGCGGGCGACGGCCTTGTAGACCGTGTCGATGAGCAGCGTCGACTTGCCGCCGCCCGAGACGCCGGTAATCGCGGTGAACAGCCCGAGCGGGATCTCGGCGGTGACGTTTTGCAGATTGTTGCCGCGCGCGCCGATCACGCGCAGCGCCTTGCCGGTCTCGGGCTGGCGCCGCTCCTTCGGCATCGGGATCTGGCGTAGCCCCGCGAGGTACTGGCCGGTGAGGCTTTGCGGCGCCGCCATGATGTCGCCGGGGGTGCCGTGGGCGACGATCTCGCCGCCGTGAATGCCGGCACCCGGGCCGATGTCGACCACATGGTCGGCGGAAAGGATCGCGTCCTCGTCGTGCTCGACGACGATCACGGTGTTGCCGAGGTCGCGCAGGTGCTTCAGCGTGACGAGGAGGCGGGCGTTGTCGCGCTGATGCAACCCGATC
>DATETZ010000098.1:0-14203 GCA_035283385.1 Hyphomicrobiaceae bacterium | reverse complement strand
GCGTCGCCGAGCGCCTGGCGCTCCATGCCGGCGGCCACCGCCGCCTCCGTGAAGCTCATGCCGTCGAGTGCGTTGGCGATGGCCAGGAGGCGCTTGACCGTGCGCGGCGCCGCATCCCCCCTTGCCATCGCTCGCAGCTCGCTCGCCGTGAAGAGATCGCTCCTGATCTCGGCCTTTCTGCCTTGCATGACGGTGCCCTCCGAATCAAAAGTCGGCTGACACCTTATGAATCACGCACCGGCCGCGAAGGGAATCCCCCGAGTCACAAGATCATGCGGACGGCATCAGACGTGAATCCTGCTCTACACTTAGAGTTTAGAGCGCGATTCACGTTCTTCATGGAGGCATAGTGCTTCCATGAAGAACGATCGCGCTCTGGTGCCGAGGCGGGCTCCGGCGAAGGGGGAGGGCTACGATGTCGGGCGCGCGAGGTCCCTCGGGTCGAGCAAGAACGGCAGGCCGGCGCTGCCGCCTCCCGGCGCGCGTTGCGGCAACCAGTCGCTGAAGGGCCACGGCTCTTTGAATTTGATCGCGGGGCTCTTTGACTTTCCGGCGCCCACGCGGTCATAGCGGGCCCTCTTCACGCGGCGCGCCGGAGCGGCCTCCGACAACGGTGTCGTCGAGCTGGTCGCCACGACGCCCTCGGTCCTCTGCTGGGAGGGGGCTGTCTCGGCCCCGGCACCGGGCGCCGGACTTTCGGAAGCTCGCGGCCCCGTGCCGTCCTGCGCGCGGGGCGCCGCCTCTTTGCCCGCCGAAGGGGCGGCCGATCTCTGCCCGCGGTCCTCCATCTCCTGCTTGAGGGCCGCATTGGCGTTGCGCTCCTTGGCCAGCTCGGCCTCCAATCTTGCCGCACCATTGATGGCGGCTACGCGGGCTCCCCGCTCCGCGGCGAGCCTGGTCTCGAGCTGGCGGGCGGCGGCCTCGGCATCCGTCCTGGCTCTGCGCTCACGGGCGAGCTCTTGCTGGACCGCCTGAAAGGCGCCCTCGGCCGCCCTTTTCGCACTCTGCTCGCGCGCGAGCGCCTCGGGAAGCGTTCCGCCGGGACGCAAAAAAGCTGCCTCGGCATCCTTGCCGGGCGTCGCCGATTCGAGAGCGTCCTGTTCGGCGGAACCGCCTCCAAAGTTTGCCGCAACGAGCCGATCGAGCGCCTCCTGGCCAAGACCCGTCGCCCAAAGGACGGCAATAGCCAATACCGCTCCGGCGAAGAATAATCGAGCCTTGACGGCCGGCCGCCGCCAGCCAGATGTCGAGGCGCGCTCGCCGTGCCCGTGATAAGCGGGGGATTTCCCCTTCCAAGGATTATAGGTGCCGAAATTCCAAATATGACCTTGCGGATCGCGGCACGAATAGCCGCGCCCTCCGGAGTCGTCGCTATTGAGCCCGAAAACGATTTCGGCACCGGCCGAGATCGCCTTCGCGTAATGGGCGTCGACGTCCTCGACCACCAAATAGCAGCTTTGGGTCTCCATCCCGCCGATTTCATCGGGCTGGCGCATCAGCTCGTCGAGCTCGGAGGAGCGAACCGGGCCGAGCATGACCATGCCGTTGCCGAACGTGAGCTGGGCATAGAAGATCGTGCCGTCCGCGGCGTGCACGACCGAGTGCCGCTCGAACTCGAATGCGTCGCACAGCCAGTCGACGGCCGCCGACACATCGCGATAGCGCATCAGCGGCACGAGGCTGCGCGCGGACGCTTCGCCATTCGCAAGCATGGCCTTCTCCGAACAAGGACCTGGTCAATTCGTGCGCGGGACGGCTAGAATTCAAAAGACCGCTATTTAGCCGAATGCCACCCCCGCCGTTCCCCGCACGCGGGCTCGCGCAGGGCCAATTTCGTCGAATCGGATTCGTTGCCACAGTTTAACTGAAATTTCGGCGAAGCGGCTGAGAAAATTCGTTAATGTCCGTTTACGGAAATGAGCGGCCGGCCACGTGGTGGCGATGCCACATCCAATTACGGGACTTGAGGCCTGAATAGGCAAAAAAGGGGCCGGCCGAGAAAGTGTCCCGTTTGCGAGGCCGATGGGGCGCAAATTGCCCGCACGCCGCTTACAGAGGCTCGGTCGCGCGCTCGAGCCACTCGCGCGTTTTCGGGTCGACCTCGGGGGCGATCGCCTCGCGCACGCGCGCGTGGTAGGCGTCGAGCCAGCGCATCTCGTGGGGGGCGAGCATGCCCGTGACGATCAGGCGGCGATCGATAGGCACCAAGGTCAGCGTCTCGAAGCCCATCATCTCGCGGTCGCCGCCCGGCACTTTGTCGAGCCCGGTGACGAGCACCAGGCTCTCGATGCGGATGCCGTAGCCGCCCTCCTTGTAGTAGCCGGGCTCGTTCGAGCAGATCATGCCCGGCTCGAGAACCGCCATGCCGTTGCGCGCGATCGACTGCGGGCCCTCGTGCACCGAAAGGTAGCTGCCGACGCCGTGGCCGGTGCCGTGATCGTAGTCGAGCCCCTTCTCCCACAGGGCGCGGCGCGCGAAGGGGTCGAGGTCGACGCCGCGCGTGCCCTTGGGGAAGCGCGCGGTGGCGATGGCGATGTGGCCCTTCAAGACCAGCGTGAAGCGCTCGCGCATCTCCTCCGATGGCGTCCCGATCGGGACGGTGCGCGTCACGTCGGTGGTCCCGTCGAGGTACTGGGCCCCGCTATCGATGAGGAACAGCTCGCCGGGCCCGAGGCGGCGGTTGGTCGCCACCGTGGGCCGGTAGTGAACGATGGCGCCATGGGCGCCGCTGCCCGGGATGGTATCGAACGCGATCTCCTTCAAGACCTGTGTCTCGGCCCGGAACGCCTCGAGGCGGCGCACGGCCGTGATCTCGTCGAGCCCGCCGCCCTCGGCTTGGGCCTCGAGCCAGGCGAGGTAGCGGGCGAGGGAGGCGCCATCGCGCACGTGCGCCGCCCGCGCGCCCTTGATCTCGGCGGCGTTCTTGACCGCCTTCGGGCCGATGCAGGGGTCGGGCGCGCGGGTGAAGGCCTTGAGACCGAGCGCGCGAGCGAACCACCACGGCGCCGTCTCCGGGTCGAGACGCACGCGCTTTTTCGCCGTGCGCAGCGCCGCGATCCGGGCCTTGAGATGCTTGGGCTCCGCGAGCCTGGCGACAGGCTCGAGATGGGCCCGCGCCTCGCGCGAGAGCTTCTCGGGCGCGATGAAAAGCTCGGCCTTGCCGTGCGCGGGAACGATGGCAAACGCGAGCACGACCGGGTTGTGGGCGACATCCTGGCCACGGATGTTGAACAGCCAGGCGATCGAATCGGCGAGCGTCAGAACCGCGGCGTCGTCGCCCGCATCCTTGAGCTTTTTCTGGATATCGGCGAGCTTTGCCTCCGCCGCGCGGCCCGCATACTTCAATGGATGCGGCGCAATGGGCCGCGCCGGCGGCGGCGGGCGCTCCATGCCCCAGGCGCGGTCGACGAGGTTCGCTGTGACCGCCTTGAGCTCGAGGCCCTTGGCTTCGAGCGCCTCTCTCAGCCGGCCGATCTCGCCCACGGTGTGCAGCCAAGGATCGAAGCCGATCGCCTCGCCCCGCCTCAAGTTCGCCTTGAGCCATTCGGCGAGCTTGGCGCGCGCGAGCCCGGGGAACTCGAACAGCCGGGGGTCGGCCTCGGCGCGCGATTGCAGCGCGTATCGGCCGTCGACGAAGAGGGCCGCATGCCTCTTGGTTACGACCGCGAGGCCGGCGCTGCCCGAGAACCCGGTGAGCCATCTCAAGCGCTCGGCCGAGGCCGGTACGTACTCGCCCTGATGCTCGTCCGAGCGCGGCACCAGGACGGCATCGAGGCCTGCCTCGGCGAGCAGGGCGCGCACGCGTCTCAACCGCTCTGCGGATTGGGCCGGGGCGGAGGTGGCTTCGAAGCTTTGAAACATGCGGCGTTGTTTACGCGCCTTGGCGAGCGGCGGCAATCGATCGCCGTCTCCTCACCCAGCGCGGGTGCGGCTTACGGCGAGGGACGGCGGCTCGGTTTTTGAATGTCAACGTCGACCAGCCGTCGATCCGGAGGTGGCTTTCGAGGGCGAAATCCCGGGCGCGGTAGGCCGCGATCACGGTCCGGGCCTCGCCCGTCAGCACTCCGGCGAGCACGAGGCTGCCGCGCGGGGCCGAGATGCGCCGAAGTCCCGGCGCGAGGCCGATGAGCGGCGCGGCAAGTAAGTTGGCGGCGATCACGTCAAAGCTTGCCGGGGGTCGCAAGCAGGGCGCATCGACGCCCTCGGCCCGGATCAGCGTCATGCGGTTGCGGACCCCGTTCGCAAGCGCGTTGGCCCGCGCGACGGCGACCGAAATCGGGTCGGCATCGGTGGCGACGACCTTGGCGCCCGGCCAGGCGCGGGCGGCGGCGATCGCCAGAATCCCGGACCCGCAGCCGAGATCGAGGGCGCGCGCCATGGCGCGCTGCCGGGCGAGCCTGTCGATGGCGACAAGGCAGCCGAGCGTCGTGGCGTGACGAGCGGTGCCGAAGGCCTCGTTGGCGTCGATCTCTATCGCGTTCGGCCCGCGCGGCACACGGCGCCTGTCGTGGCTGCCGTGCACGGTGAACCGGCCGGCGCTCACGGGGGGAAGGGCGGCCTGCGAGACGGCCACCCAATTGAGGTCGGGCACGAGACAGCAGTCGAGAGCGGGGACGGCCCGGCCGAGAAAGCTCTCGAGCTCGCGGTGCAGAGAGCTGGCGTCGGGCGGCGCCGGAAAGTAGGCGTCGATACGCCACCGCGGCGAAGCCCCGTCCCTCTCCTCGAACAGGGCGAGCGCCTCGGGAGCCGGCGCGAGGCTCTCCTGCATCGCGTCGGCGAGGGCGTGCGCGAGGCGGGGGTCGGCCACGACGGCCGAGAGCTTGTACGCCGTCATAGGGCCTTTCGGGTTGAGACCCTCACATTGAGGGTCAATGGCTAGCCCGTGTGCCGTGAGGGGTCTGACCCCGATCGTACAGCAGGCGGGCTCACGTCCGATCCGGAGCGGCGTTGCCCTCGGCCTCGCGGCCCTGCGGCTCGATGAGGTCCGGCAAGTTGTCGAGGAACACGTCCCACTTGGCATCGAGGTGGAGCGCCGCCGCGTCCGGGGCGAGCGCGATCAGCGTTCCGTCCGCCTGCTCCGTCACGATGCCGTCGGCCAGAAGGCGGGAGAGAGCATCCTCGAGATCGAAGTCGACGCTGACGCCGAAGCTCGCGGCGATGTACTGCTCGATCGCCGCGTCGATCGCGGCAAGGTCGGCGCGCTTGGCTTTTTCCTTGGCGAGCACGCTGTAGAGCAGCATCTCCTCCTTTACGTCCTCCTCGGCGGCACGATCGGCGAGCTTGATCATGACCCCGCGGTTGTCGGCCATGGCGTGAAAGTAGAGGTTCTGCGCCATGACGATGAGGTAGCGCTGCTTCTGGTTCATGAAGTTCATCGCCTGGCGAAAGACAATGCCGCCGAGGCCGACCACAGCTCCCGCCGCCGCGATCGGATTGGTGGCGAGAAGCGCGACCTTACCCGCGGCCCCGAACGCGCCCACGCCAAGGCCGCCGCTGGCCGTCAAGCCGAGCCTGAGCTTGTCGAAGGGGCGGAATTTCACGCTCGTATTGGGGAAGATCATCTCGATGTCGTTGCGGGGAATGTTCTTGAACAGCTTGAGGTAGATGTAGTCCTCTTTGACCGCAGCCGGGAGCGGTGCGCGCAGGCGCCTGACGCTTCGCTCCGCCTCCCGCCGCGAGACCTTCTCCTGCACCATCACCTCGTGCACGCGTGTCTCGAACGGCTTCAGCTTGAAGAGCAGAAACAGCCGCTGGAAAATCGGAACCTCGAACTCCTCCTTGCGCAGGAACTTCTTGAAGCTGCGCCGCTGCTCGCTGCGCGTCGTGGCGCCGCGATAACAGATGAGGCACTCGTCGAAGGCCGTGAAATCGACGGTGAGATCGAGCCCGTAGGTCGATTCCCGCGTCAGGATCATTTGCATGTCGGCCGGATCGATGCGCTTGTAGTTGGCCTGTTTCAAGATCAGCTCGACCAGCTCGACGACGCGCTTCTGCATGGCGCGCCGCTCCTCGGGCGTGAACGTGCGGGTGACGAGGAGATCGCTGTCCGGGCTGAACGGCTCGTAGGTCTGCAACAGCTCGGAGAGCTGGGCGTTGTACTGCTGGCGGCGCCAGTTATCGAGATAGCGGAAGAAGCGGCGCGCGGCTCGGGCCACTCCCGGCGGCCAGGCGTGCGCGGCTGTCAGCCTGTCGATCAGGGCATAGGCGGTGACGGGAATGAAGTGCTCGCGTTCGCGGTCCTGGTCCAGCTTCAAGACGTCGCTGGCGGGAGCGGGCCCGCCGCCGGCATCTTCACTGCGCGGGCCTGCAGCGGACACGTCCTTTGGCGAGAGTTGCGGCATCGATGCCGTCACGTCAGCTGAGGCCATTCTACTCGCTCCCGTCAAAACGCGGCGCCGTGTCGCCCCAATCCGGCCGCTTGACCACTCTAGCGAGCAGTCCGCCTCACATACAGGGGTCCATTCGTCGACGATCGAGGGGTCGATCATCGCCGACCGGGCGCAGTTCGAGAACGGCTTCCTTCTGGGCGGAGTTCCCTATGGCCTGGCCGTGCTCGAGATGGTCCTGGATCTGGTGCTGGCGTCGATCGCGGTCACGGGGTTCACCGGGCTTCTGCGCGGCGACGAGTAACTTTGCGCTTCTCTCGACCCTGAGCATAAGGCAGCCGAATCCATCCCCAGGGATGATGTTGAGCGGCCACAGTCACGCCGTTGTTCAAAAACAAAGACGGGAGTAGACTAATCACGCACCGCGTAGAGGGGGCCAAGGGGTGCAGCGGGTTTCGATTGTCATCTTTCTGGCATTGTGCTGGATCGGCGCGGCGACGCTCATCGCCGCGACGGCGGTCGGTGCTGCGCCTAGTGAGCGGCTCGTGATGCCCTTCTCGTGCGGGTTCGAGGGCAACCGGCTGGCGCTGCAACCGTCCGCCGACCGCAGCTATGCGATCATCGGGTTGCGCGAGCAGCGGCCTTTCGCGTTTTGTCGCGAGCCTCTTCCCTCCCTTCAACCCAAGTGCCGGACGGTCATGGTGCATCGCTTCGCGATTTCCTGCGCGGGAGTTCGCGTGCCATGGGCGCGAGTCGTTGCCGCCGCCTTGGCGCCGAGCGGCGGACGCATCGCGTACGCGAACGGGCGCCTCAAGATCGAGCGGACGGTGAAACCGTCCGCTGGGGACGCGCGGCCGTGCATCGATCGCCCATCCCGGGTCGGCGGCCCGCCGCCTGGCGCGGAAAACCAGGACTGCCTGCCTTGGCGTCCGGCGCGCGTGGTCGAGAAGCTCGAGCCGCCCGAGGGTTTTGCCCCGGTGGTCGAGATCGGCGCGCGGTTCGTGTTCTCGGCCGACGCCGCTCCCGACCACACCGCGTCGCTGGTGTTGACGGCGGCGGACGGCGCGACGGGCATCGACGCTGTCCACGCGGCGCACGAATTACGACAGACGCGAGGGGCAGGCGCCGTCACGGTCGAGGCGCTTCCAGGAGCAGCCGAGAACCCGTCGCGGCCGGCGACCGCCGAATCCGTGCTCGACTGGATTCCGGTGGTCGAGGCCAGGGACCTGTCGGAAGCTGCGGCCGAGACTGTGCCCGAACGCATCGCATCGATGCTTGCCTGGCTGCTTCTCGCAGGCGTGCTCGTCGGTACCATCTGGGCCGCCCACCGGCGCCTCGCCGGGGCACGAGCCGGCGCGGGCGTTGCGCGCACCTTCGGCCCCTGGCTGAGGTTTGCGGAAAAGATCGCTGAGGCCGCGGCGGCGCCCTTCGCCCGCAACCCCGGAACGGGGGCGTCCTACGATCCGAGCCTTGCCAATGCCGCCGACCAGGTCGCGGCGTTGCTCAAGCAGACGCAGTTCGCCGTGTTCGGGCTCAGGTCTGCGACACCCTTGCGTGACGTGCTCGAGGAGGAGGTGCACGGCATTGGCCAGCGCCTCGCCATCGCCAAGGCTGCGGCGATCGATGGCAAGGGCTCCGTGACGAAGACCGCGGGCCAGTTCCGCGCGCTGGTACGCGAGCTCGATCGGGTGCGCCGTATCGCCTCGAGCGCGGCTCCGAGCCTGACCAATTTGCGCGAGGCGGTCACCCTCCCGCAAACGAAGAGCGAGGCGTACGAGGTTCTGGGCGTCAATGCGGACGTGAGCGAGGGGATCCTCAAGAAGATCGTGGACGCGCTGCGCATGACCTGGCATCCCGACCATGCCAAGGATGAGGAAGACCGTCTGCTGCGCGAGCAGCGCATCAAGCAGATCAACATCGCGTGGGAGCTCATCAACGACAAGCGCCACGCCGCGTAACGCGCCGGCCGGCGTCATTGCGGACCCAGCTCCGGGCCCGACACGGCTCATCACACCCCACGCGGCCACTCGCAAGAGCATGATCGTCTCGGATGAGATAATCCGAGACGTGAACCACGCTCTCAATCATACCTCAGGAATGCAGGTATGGCGGAGGGCCACCCGGCGGCATGCGGTCCAGTCTCGGCGGTTGCACGCCCTCGTGCTGGGCTGGCGGCATCGGCGAGGACCGCTCGAGCTGCGGGGCGATCTCCGCGGGATCCACAACCCGGCGCGAGCGCCCGTCGAAGCTCGCGCCCTGCTCGATCGTGAGCAAGTGGCTGTGGATGTCACCATCGACCTCGGCGGAGGCGTGCAGCACCACGTTGGTGCCGAGAATGGCGCCGTTGACCCGGCCGTGAACGCTGACCATATCTGCGGCGATGGAGCCGCTGATGATCGCTTCGCGGCCGACCTCGAGCTGCTTGCTGTGCAGATCGGCCTGGATGTTTCCGAGTACCTTGAGCGAGCCCTTGCAGCGGATGGTAATGGACTGGCCTTCGATCGAGAGATCGCTGCCAATCACCGATTCGTTGCCGGCCGCAACGCTCGGGTCCTGCACCGGCTGGCGCGGAGGCGCGCCGGGCCGCTCGGCGCGTCGCATCGGGGCTGCGGCAGTTTCCGAGGGGGGTGGATCAGACTTGCGGTTGAACACCATACTCGTCTCCCTAGGCTTGTGATCCCGCCGCGGCACGATGGGGGCGAAGCTGGTTCGAATTATGTCGGCGCGCGAGCGGAACTTCTGCTCATTGCGAGCCGATAGAGCAGCAACACCGGCAGCAATCCCCGGTGGGGAAATTGAGGTCAAATGGCAGTATGGCTTAGAGGACTTCTGGCGGTCGTGGGGCTGACGGCAATGGCACGGGCAGACGTGGACTGGTCCGCGGCGCGTCTCCAGATGGTCGAGGACATCGAGGACCTCGCGGAGTCGATCGCCGACGCGAGCGGCGGCAAGGTGCTCGATCGGCGCGTGCTCGACGCCATGCGCGAGGTGCCGCGGCACGAGTTCGTCCCTGCGGATGTGGCGGCGGCGGCGTATCGCAACCGGCCGCTGCCGATCGGCCACGGTCAGACGATCTCGCAGCCGTTCATCGTGGCGTTGATGACCGATCTCCTGCGCCTCAAGCCCGACGACCGGGTGCTCGAGGTCGGCACGGGCTCCGGCTATCAGGCGGCGGTGCTGGCCAAGCTCGCCAAAGAGGTCTACTCGATCGAAATCGTCGAGGCGCTCGGTATCGAGGCCGCGAAAACGCTCAAGCGTCTCGGTTATACCAACGTCGAGACGAGGATCGGCGATGGCTATCTCGGCTGGCCCGAGCATGCGCCCTACGACGCGATCATCGTCACCGCCGCCCCGGATCACGTGCCGCCACGGCTCGTCGAGCAGCTCGAGGCCGGCGGCCGCCTCGTGATCCCCGTCGGCGGCCTTGCCCAGGACTTGATGGTGATCGAGAAGAAGCCGGACGGAACGACGACCTCGACCGAGATCATTCCGGTGCGCTTCGTGCCGCTGACGCGGGGCGGCGGGGGCCGCGAATGAGCCGCTTCGAGATTGCGTGGGGCGCCGGCCCGTCCTGGAGTATAAGATCGCACTCGGAGGGTGGATGAGATGGAGACTAGGGATGGACGACCTCGACCCCTTTGAGCAAGGCACCCACACGTTTTCCGGCATCGTCAAGGTGTGGACGCAGAACTCCGCCGAGCTGGTGACCGACAGCGGGCTCGCGCTGTTCCTCAATACGCAGGGCCAGCCGCCGGTGCCGGCAGGGGCGCGCATCACCGTCGTTACCCGGAAGTACCGGCCGTGCTACCTGGTCATGAGAGTGACCGGCTGAGACAGGCTTCATTCCTCCTATTATCGCCCGCCCCCTCCGGCCGAGGGCGATGCGCACGCCGTCCAATGCGCCGGCTCAGGTGCGCTCGACGAAGCTGTCCACGACGCGCTTCCTCCCCGCGTGATCGAAGCCGATGGTGAGCTTGTTGCCGTTGCGGGTCAGTGCGCGCAACTCTGGGCCTCTGACGAGACTTTCGTCCACAGGCAGGCCGGGTCTGCAGGCTGGGAGTCTTGTTAGTGGGTCGTGCCAATGCGATAACGCTTGCGACCGGCATAGGGTAAGCTCGCGGCTTCCCGTATTCATCTGAAGAACGAAGCACATGCCGAAAAAGCGTGGTGGCACGAAGACGCCTAAGGCCGCAAACGTCGGGGGCAAGCAGCGGCCGCGATGCGGGCTGTGCGGCAAGACGGGCAAGCTTACCAAGACCGAGTGCTGCGGAAGGTGGATCTGCGACGACGAGCAAGAGTATGTCTTGTTCTCCTACGCAAGTAACAGCTGCGCGCGCAATCATCGTCGATTGACGCTGTGCGGCTTCCATTTCAACGAGGGCCACAAAGGCAAGTGGCAGGACTGCAGAAAGTGCAGGAACGGTTTCGAGCCGGAGCTCTACGCGTACTACGGGACAAATGAGTACAACTTCGAAAAACTGGCCAACCCCCCTGCTTTCGAGCCCACCCGGTGCGCCGAATGCAACAGGGTCATCAGCCTGGGTCAGGACGGCTACACGATCCAGGGCGAGAAGACGTACTGCATGAATTGCTCCACGATATAGAAGCCCCCGGCGAGTTGACCGCAAAGGCCGAAGACACGCGCTTCTGCGGACGCCGCATATGGCATGGAGCGATCCACAGGGCCGTGCCCCGTCCCTTCACGCTGGCTCGACGAAGCCGTCGACGACGCGCTTCCTCCCCGCGTAATCGAAGTCGATCGTGAGCTTGTTGCCGTCGACTGTGGCAATACACTCATTCGGGCCTCTTTCGCATGACACTGTATTGCATTATATTGCGGTGCAATATGCAACAGGAGGGAACACTCCGATGACACGTGAGACCCTTGCCTTCCGGATCGACCCCGAGAAGAAGCAAGCTCTCGACGAGCTGGCTCAGTTGCTGGATCGTGACCGGTCGTTTCTCATCAACGAGGCGATCGAGCAATATTTGGATGTCAATGCCTGGCAGGTCGATCTCATTGAACGCCGCTTGGCCGAGGCGGACAGCGGCGCGCCGGGAGTGCCCCATGAGGAGGTGTTCACGCACCTTCACCGTAGGATCTCCAAGTCGCCACCAACGCGAAGGAGCAAATCCGACAAGGTCGTGAAACGTTGATCATCGTCTGGCGCAAAGACGCCGCACGGGATCTCGACGCTATCTTCGACTACGTCGTAGAGCGAAACCGGCGCGCCGCGGCCATACTATGCGATCTCATCGAGCAGCGGGTCGGCCAGCTCCGCGACTTTGCGAACATAGGGCGGCTCGGGCGCGTGCGAGGAACACGTGAGCTGGTGATCGCCGGCACCCCGTACATTGTGGCCTACAGAGTAAAGGGCAACACAATCGATGTGCTGGCCGTCATCCACGGTCGCCGCAAATGGCCGCATGGATTTCCGGAATAGCGTCCGGCGGGAGCAGCTAACCAACTTTAATAGGCTGTTTGATTGCCCGATAAAAAGCGTCAATAGGGTCTGATTTCTTGTGATCCATGTTCTCTCGACTTCTAGAAGCGTACCCCTCAACTCCGTTTTACGAAGCTGTCCACGACGCGCTTCCTCCCTGCGTGATCGAAATCGATCGTGAGCTTGTTGCCGTCGACATGCGTGACCGTGCCGGGGCCGAATTTCTGGTGGAGGACGCGCTCGCCCGCGGCATAGCCGGCCGAGGCCGCGGTCGATGACGCGACGAGCTGGCCGTCGATGGTGAGCGGCGCGCGGTGATCTCCCCGCGCCGCGGCGCTCCGCTCGCGCGGCCATGGCGCGGACTTTGCCTCCGATCGGGCCTCCGACTGGGCTTCCGCCTGGGCCTGCGCCCGCTGCCAGCCCGGCGTTTGATAGGGGGAGTGGAACGGCGGCTGGGCGTCGTCGAAGCGGCTCGTGCCATAAGGGTTTCGTCCGTGCCCGCCGCCGTACATGCCGCCGAAGTTCTTGTAGGCCCCGCCGAACGGGCTCTTGCCTTCGACGACGTCCACGTGCGCCTCAGGCAGCTCGTCGACGAAACGCGACGGGATCGCGGACTGATAGAGCCCGCGATTCCTGCGGTTCTGCGCAAAGGAGACCTTGGCCAGGCGCTTGGCGCGCGTGAGCCCGACATAAGCGAGCCGGCGCTCCTCCTCGAGCCCCGCCTGGCCGCTTTCGTCGAGGGCGCGCTGGTGTGGAAACAGCCCCTCCTCCCAGCCCGGCAGAAAAACCGTTTCGAACTCGAGCCCCTTGGCCCCATGCAGCGTCATCAGCGAGACGCGCTCCCCCTCGCCGGCGGCATCGGCGTCCATGACCAGGCTCACGTGCTCGAGAAAGCCGGCGAGCGTGTCGAACTCGTGCATGAAGCGCACGAGTTCCTTCAAGTTCTCGAGCCGCGAGGCCGCCTGCGGGCTCTTGTCGGCCTGCCACATCCCCGTCAAGCCCGACTCGTCGAGGATCATCTCGGCAAGATCGGTGTGCTTCACTCCGTCCAGCCCGCGTCTCCAGCGCTCGAAGGCTTGCACGAGATCGGAAAGGGACTTGCGCGCCTTTGCCGAGAGCTCCTCGGTCTCGACGATCTCCTTCGCCGCCTGGAAGAGGGGCAGTTGCCGCGCCCGGGCGAGCGCGTGCAGGCGGTGGACCGTGGTATCGCCGAGGCCGCGCTTGGGCACGTTGACGATGCGCTCGAATTTGAGGTCGTTTGCGGGATTGGCGGTGACCTCGAGATAGGCGATGGCGTCCTTGATCTCGGCGCGCTCGTAGAAGCGCGGACCACCGATCACGCGATACGGGAGGCCCATGGTGATGAACCGGTCCTCGAAAGCGCGCATCTGGAACGAGGCGCGGACGAGAATCGCGATCTCATTCAGTCCGTGGCCGGCGCGGTTCAGCGTTTCGATGTCCTCCGAGATGGCGCGCGCCTCCTCCTCGTCGTCCCAAGCCGAGGTGACGGCAACCTTCTGGCCGGCCTCCCCGTCCGTAAACAGCGTCTTGCCGAGGCGGCCCTTGTTGTGGGCGATGAGGCCCGCGGCGGCGGCGAGAATGTGGCTCGTCGAGCGGTAGTTGCGCTCGAGGCGAATGACCTTTGCGCCCGGGAAGTCGTTCTCGAAGCGCAGGATGTTGTCGACCTCGGCGCCGCGCCAGCCGTAGATCGACTGATCGTCGTCGCCGACGCAGCAAATGTTGGGTGAGCCCTGCGCGAGCAGCCTCAGCCACAGGTACTGGGCGACGTTGGTGTCCTGGTACTCGTCGACCAGCATGAAGCGGAAGCGGCGGTGATAGTCCGCGAGCACGTCCGGGTTTTCGAGGAACAGGCGCAGACACTCGAGCAGGAGGTCGCCGAAGTCGGCGGCGTTGAGCTCCTTCAAGCGCTTCTGGTAGGCGCCGTAGAGCTTGGCGGCCTTGCCGTGAGCGAACGCCAGGGCCTCCCCGGCCGGCACCTTCTCGGGCGTGAGCCCGCGGTTCTTCCAGCCATCGATCAGGCCCGCGAGCTGGCGCGCGGGCCAGCGGTCCTTATCGAGGTTCTCGGCCTCGATGACTTGCTTCACGAGCCGGATCTGGTCATCGGCGTCGAGGATCGTGAACCCCGACTTCAAGCCCACGAGTTCGGCGTGGCGGCGCAGGATCTTGACCCCGATCGCGTGAAAGGTGCCGAGCCACGGCATTGCCTCGACCGCCCCGCCGACAAGCTCGCCTATGCGGGCCTTCATCTCGCGCGCCGCCTTGTTGGTGAAGGTGACGGCGAGCACTTGGTAGCCCTGCGCACGCCCCGTTGCCAGAATGTGAGCGATCCGAGTCGTGAGCACGCGCGTTTTGCCCGTGCCCGCGCCGGCAAGCACCAGCACGGGACCATCGAGCGCCTCGACCGCGGCCCGC
>DATETZ010000097.1:0-8043 GCA_035283385.1 Hyphomicrobiaceae bacterium | reverse complement strand
GAGCGACAGTCCGGATCGGTGAGCGAGATCTGCTGGTCGGGTGAGGCCAGCACCTGGCGTTCGATCGCCTCGAGCTTCTCCATCTCCGATTTCAGCTTCTCGAGCTTGTCCTTGAGGTACGTCTTTTTCAGCTCCACGCTCTGCGAAGGCTCGTGCAGGTCCGCGGTGTCGAGCTGGGAGAGATAACGCGCGACGCTCTCCTCCAATTGCGCGCGCCGTTTCTCGACCTTCGCCGTGGTGAAGTTCTTGTCCCGGTTGTTGACGGCTTTGAACTTCGATCCGTCGATCGCAACGCTCGCCTTCGCCAGTAGGCCCATCTGGCGGCAGAGATCGACGAAACGTGCGCACACCTTCTTGATCGCCGGGCCGTTGTCCTTGCGAAAATCCGCGATGGTCTTGTGATCCGGAGCCAGCCGCCCGAGCAACCACATCACCTCGAGATTGCGCTGGCACTCGCGCTCGAGGCGACGGCTCGACTGGATGCGGTTGAGGTAGCCGTAGATGTAGAGCTTGAGGTGCAGCGCCGGGTTGTAGCCTGGCCGTCCGAGGTCGGCCGGCTCCGCCATCTTGAAGCCCAGCTCGTCGAGATCGAGTTCCTCAACGAACGCATCGATGATGCGAACTGCATTGCTCTCCTCGACCCACTGATCGAGGCTTTCGGGCAACAGCGACAGCTGCCCCCGATCGACCCCTTCGATGAACCCCGCCATTCCGACCCCCGCCGATTCAGCAAGGGAATCATAGCATCGAGCGACTTTTCACACGACCAGGGTCAAAAGTCTCCAGTCGATGAGGAGTGGTCGATCGCCGCAACGGAGGCAATAGCGGACCTGCGCGATCCCGCCGGGCGAGGGCCGCCGGCAAGGGGCGGCGGCGGGCCTGGCCCGGCGGCACGGGACACAGCCGGTTCCCTCCCCGTAGGCTTGGGCGCAACGACGAGAACGGCTCGCGCCGCCAAGCGCGCCGCCCCGCAATGTCACCGAACGGCCACGGGCGGGGGAAGATCGGCCGGTTCGGCGCGACTCCGCGATCGATTTGCTGCTAGCCTCGCCACTGGATCGGCGCCGGAGCGTCGCCGCACACCTGCCGAGGAGGGGGGGGCTGCGGCGATCGGTGTTGGATTGCTGACTGAGGAGTTACACATGCCTGGAGCTCATTGTTTGGCGTATGCCACTCGCGCATCTGCGATGGCCGCAGCCCTCGCCGTCTTTCCGTTCGCGTTTGCCGCGCTGGCCCCGACGGAGACCACAGCAGGGGCAACCAACCGCGAGATCACCGTCACGGTTCACCGCGTCAAGGGGCTCGACGCGGCCGACGCGTTGTCGAAAGCCGACTTCTACGCGCGCGTCACCATCGACGGCGACGCCCAGGTGACGCCCCGTGTCCGTCAGGAGGATGAAAACCGGCCGGACTGGAAGATTTCCAAGCGCGTCGACTCGGGGCGGCACAAAGTGAAGCTCGAGCTGTTCGACAAGGACGTGAGCGTCGACGATCCGATCGATATCAACAAGGTCGACAACAAGCGCGACCTCGACTTCACGGTGAACACGAAGAGCTGCCGCGTCGAGGGCTTCTCGAGCGCCTACGGGTGCGGCGCCCGCATCAAACGCGCCGGCACGGAGCGCAAACGGGCCGAGATCACATTCAGCGTCAATGTGAAGAAGCGCTGAGAGGAGCGGACGCTGCGCGGCGCTCTTGCGCTGCTTCCGCGATCGCCGGGCCGGGCCCGGAAGGCTCGGCCGGCCTTGACGGATCTCAATGCCGGCTCCGATGTCCGGGCGGCAAATTTACAACCGCGTGGTGCTAGGACCAGCGGCGGGAGGCCGCCGATGCGGCGATACCCGGTCATTCTCGAGAGCCTGGCTCTGGGCCTCCTCGGCCTTTCGGCGGCGGCGCTCGCCGGTGCGGACGACGTGGCGCAAGGCCGCGATCTCGCCGAGCGGTTATGCGCGAGCTGTCACCTGAACCCCGGGCAGGGCGAGAAGGCCGGACAAGCCGGCATCCCGGGCTTTCGCGCCGTCGCCAACCGGCCCGGCCAGTCCCTCGAGGGCGTCGTCGGGTGGCTCAAGTCGCGCCCGCCCATGATGCCGAACCACCACCTCTCCCAGGACGAGATGTTCCGGCTCGCGGCCTTCATCATGTCGCTCAAAGGGGGGGAGTGAACCCAGCCGCGGTTTGCTTCGATCCATTGTGCGTCATCGGAATGTTATCGGTGTCTGACCCTGAGGGTCAGACACCGATGTCACACCGATGTCTGGGAGGTCGCGTCGGCCGCGGCTACTTGCAGGCGAGCTGGCTCGAGTGGCATTCGACCAGAATCGCGCCGGTCGAGCACGTGGTCTTGACCGGGCCCTGGCCCTTGAGCCCCTTCCCTTCGATGATGTTCTGCAGGCCGTGCGTGGACATGACCACGGCGATGTCCTTAGTGAGGCCGTCGCCTGCGGCGGCGACCCTGGTGCATTCGGCTCGGGCACCCGTCGGCGCCGCGCACGCAAGCTGCGCCGCCACGACGGCCACGCCAAAACGGAAGATGCTCGTCATCTCACCCTCCTCGAGGAGCTGAAAATCGTCCCCGCGGCGGAGGCTAGGCCCGCTTCGAGCCTGCTTCAAGACCAGCCGCCACTATCGACCGCGGACGAGGCCGATTTCGCGCGCACCGTGACCCCGGCGTAGCGCCAAGAGCCGGGGCGCTCGGGCTGGGCCCCAAGTCAAGGCAATGCGCCTCACAAGATGAACTTCGAGAGGTCCGCGTTCTTGGCCAGCTCGCCGACGCGGGCGGTGACGTAGGCGGCGTCGATGGCGATGGTCTCGCCCGCGCGGTCCGAGGCCTCGAAGGAGATTTCGTCGAGGACCCGCTCCATCACCGTCTGCAGCCGGCGCGCGCCGATGTTCTCGACCGTCGAGTTGACGAGCACGGCGGCGTCCGCCACCGCGTCGATGGCGTCGGCGGAGAAGGTGAGCGTCACGCCCTCGGTCGCCATCAGCGCCACGTACTGCTTGATGAGGCTCGCCTCGGGCTCGGTCAGGATGCGCCGGAAATCCTCGCGCGACAGCGCCGAAAGCTCGACCCGGATCGGCAGCCGCCCCTGCAGCTCGGGCAGGAGGTCCGAGGGCTTGACGGCGTGAAACGCGCCCGAGGCGATGAACAGCACGTGGTCGGTCTTGACCGGCCCGTACTTGGTCGCCACCGTCGTGCCCTCGATCAGCGGCAGGAGGTCGCGCTGCACGCCTTCGCGCGACACTTCGGCGCCGATGCGGCCCGTCTCCGAGCGCGAGCAGATCTTGTCGATCTCGTCGAGGAACACGATGCCGTGGTCCTCGACGGCGCGGATCGCCTCGCTCGTGATCTGATCGGCGTCGATGAGCTTGTCGCTCTCCTCCGCGATCAGGATATTGTGGCTGTCCTCGACCGTCATGCGGCGCGGCTTGGTCCGCCCGCCCATGGCCTTGCTCAGCATCTCGCCGAGGTTGATCGCGCCCACCGAGCCGCCGGGCATGCCCGGGATGTCGAACATCGGCAGCCCGTGGGCTGTATCGGAAATCTGGACCTCGATCTCCTTGTCGTTGAGCTCGTTGCCACGCAGCCGCTTGCGGAAGGTCTCACGCGTCGCGGGCGCGGCCGTCGCGCCGACCAGGGCGTCCAACACGCGCTCCTCGGCGTTCTTCTCGGCTTTGGCGCGCACCTCCTTGCGCTTGGCGTCCTTGACCAGGGCGATGCCGACCTCGACCAGGTCGCGGACGATCTGGTCGACGTCGCGGCCCACGTAGCCGACCTCGGTGAACTTGGTCGCCTCGACCTTGAGGAACGGGGCCGCCGCGAGCTTGGCCAGGCGGCGCGAGATCTCCGTCTTGCCGACGCCGGTGGGGCCGATCATGAGAATGTTCTTGGGCAGCACTTCCTCACGAAGCTCGCCCTCCAGCTGCTGGCGCCGCCAGCGGTTGCGGAGCGCGATCGCGACCGCGCGCTTGGCGTCGCCCTGGCCGACGATATAGCGGTCGAGCTCGGAGACGATCTCGCGCGGCGAAAAGGTGGTCATGCGTTCTGGTTTGCCTCAGTGGTCGGAGACGAGCTTGAGCCCCATGATCGAGCCGATGAGCGTCGAAATGAAAAACAGCCGCCAGGCCGTCAGGGGCTCGCTGAAGTACAGGATACCGATGATGACGGTGCCAGCGGCGCCGGCGGCGCCCCATATCGCATAGGCGGTCCCGAGCGGAATGGCTTCTGTCGAGCGCGCGAGGCAGTAAAAGCTCAAGGCAGCGATCGCCAGGGTGGCGAAGGTCGGCCAAAGCCGGGTGAAGCCGTCCGTGTAACGAATCAAGGTCGTGAACAGCACCTCGAGCAGACCGGCGGCGCCGAGAAACACCCAGCTCATTCGTTGTGCTCCTTGGTTGCGCCGCGCTCAGCGGCCGGACGGCAGGCTTTCGATGACGAGCTTGTCGTTGGTGTAGACACAGATCTCGGCCGCAATGGCCATTGCTTTCTTGGCGATCGCCTCGGCGCCGAGCTCGGAATCGAGCAGTGCGCGCGCCGCGGCGAGCGCGAACATGCCGCCCGAGCCGATGCCCATGACGTGACCTTCGGGCTCGAGCACGTCGCCGGTCCCGGACAGGACCAGCGTGGTCTCACGGTCGGCGACCAGCATCATGGCCTCGAGCCGGCGCAGATAGCGGTCGGTGCGCCAGTCCTTCGCCAGCTCGACCGAAGCGCGCATGAGCTGGCCCGGGTACTGCTCGAGCTTGGCCTCGAGGCGCTCGAAGAGCGTGAACGCGTCGGCGGTGGCTCCGGCAAAGCCGCCGATCACGTCGCCTTTGCCGAGCTGGCGCACCTTCTTGGCGTTAGCCTTGACGATGGTGGCGCCGAAGCTCACCTGGCCGTCGCCCGCGATCACCACGCGGGGGCCCTTGCGCACGGTGAGGATCGTGGTCGCGTGCCAGGGCTCGGCGGCTGGGGAAGGAAAGGAAGAGTTCGGCATGGAGCCTCGTTCATTTCGGCGCGCATTGCCCGTTATTCAAGGATGCAGGAAGCGGAGGGCCGCACTGGAATGGGGGCCTTGAAGCTGATAAACGCTTGACCTCGGCATGGCAAGAATCGGCTGGCGGCCTTGTCCGGACCGGGGTTCTATCCGGCAAGTTGGTCCAGGCTCCCGCACACCGCTTACCGTCATGCCCGCGTCGCGCTGAAAGCGCGCCTCCGGCGCGACGGCGGGTATCCGTCCAAGCAGGCCTTAAAACTCTCCTGCAAACCTGGATGGATCCCCGCCTTCATGCTGGAAGCATGTCTTCGACATGACGGGGATGACGTTGAGAGAGAGGCATTCACACCAGCATACATGTGCGCGACATCATTTGAGGGGAAGTTGTGAAACGGCAAGCGACGATCACCCGCAAGACCAAGGAAACCGAGATCGCGGCCACCGTCGATCTCGACGGCTCGGGCGCGTTCGAGATTGCGACCGGCATCGGCTTTCTCGACCACATGCTCGAGCAGCTCGCGCGCCATTCCCTGATCGACATCCGCCTCGCGGCCAAGGGCGATCTGCACATCGATTTCCACCACACGGCCGAGGATTGCGGCATCGTGCTCGGCCAGGCGGTGGCGAAGGCGCTGGGCGACCGGCAGGGCATCTCGCGCTATGCGGACGTGCATGTGCCCATGGACGAGGCGCTGACCCGGGTCGCGATCGACATATCGGGCCGGCCCTATCTGGTCTGGAAGGTCGCCTTCTCGCGCGACAAGGTCGGCGACGTCGACACCGAGCTTTTTCGCGAATGGTTCCAGGCTTTTGCCCAGAACGCGGGGCTCACGCTCCACGTCGAGACGCTGTACGGCGAGAACAACCACCACATCGCCGAGACCTGCTATAAGGGGCTCGCGCGTGCGCTCCGTCAGGCGGTCGCGCTCGACCCCAGGCAAGTGGGGCGGGTGCCGTCGACCAAGGGAACGCTCGTTTGACGGCCGGATCGGCGCGCGAGATCGCACCGCGCCAGTCGAGGAAACGCTTGCCTGTGGCCACCTACACCATTCACGAGCCGCCGCATTCGCCGGCCGATCGCATCGGCCGGGCCGAGACGCTGGTGTTCGTCAAGGACGGGTTCTCATGGGGCGCCGCGCTGGTGCCGCCCGTTTGGCTTGCCGTGCGCCGCGAATGGGTGGGGCTCGCGGCCTACCTGGCCGCGGCCTTGGGCCTCGGCTACGGGCTCGCGGCGGCGGGCGCGCACGCCGATTGGGTGACGCTCGTGATCCTCGTCTTCAATCTGATCATCGGCTCCGAGGCCGGCGCGCTCGAGCGCTGGTCGCTCGCGCGCGGCGGCTGGCGCGAGATCGGCGCGGCGAGCGGGCGCAACATGGACGAGTGCGAGCGCCGCTTCTTCGACGCGTGGCTGCCGTCCCAGCCGGCGATGCTGCCGCGAGACCCGCATGCTCCTGCCGAGCGCCTCTCCCGGTCCGCCGCAGAGGCCGCTTGGCGTCGCGTTCTCGCGCGCCTTCGCGACTGGCGCAACGTGTTCGGGGCAAAGCTCTAGATCCCGATGCAGCGCGTCGTCATCATCGATTACGGATCGGGCAATCTCCATTCCGCGGCCAAGGCTTTCGAGCGGGCGAGCCGCGAGGGGGGGGCGGACGCCCGGATCATCTTGAGCTCGAAGCCCGAGGATGTGAGGGCGGCCGACCGCGTGGTGCTGCCGGGCGTCGGCGCGTTCGCGGACTGCAAGCGCGGCCTCGACAGGGTCGCGGGCATGACGGAAGCTCTGAAAGAGACGGTCGAGGGCATGGGCCGGCCGTTCCTCGGCATTTGCGTGGGCATGCAGCTCATGGCCGAACGCGGCCTCGAGTTCGAGGTGACCGAGGGACTGGGCTGGATCCCCGGCGAGGTGCGCAAGATCGCGTCCAGAAACCAGAGCCTTAAGATCCCGCACATGGGCTGGAACACGCTCGACGTCGTCAACCCTCACGCGCTGCTCGATGGCATCGAGACCGGCCCCGACGGGCTCCACGCCTATTTCGTGCACTCGTTCCACCTGGCCGCGACGGACCGGGACGTGGTCGTGGCCGAGACCGACTACGGCGGCCCGGTGACGGCCATCGTCGCCAGGGGCAACGTCGCCGGCACCCAGTTCCACCCCGAGAAGAGCCAGACCTTGGGCTTGCGGCTGCTCGCCAACTTCCTCACCTGGCGCCCGTCGTGAGGGAGCAAACCGGCAGCACCCCGCTCAAACAACAGTCCGCCTACTTGGCGGGCTTGCCTTTCTCGACTACGTGTAGTCGGCGCCGGTCCCGTAGCTCAAAGGATAGAGCACTTGGCTTCGAACCAAGGGGTTGGAGGTTCGAGTCCTTCCGGGACCGCCAGTCTTGGGCTGCACGCCGCATCGCTCGCGGGAGAATGAGATGACGCCCGGCAGGCTCGAGGCGCGGTCGAGGCTGTTCGAGATCATCAAGGAGAGGTCGCTCGTTCGCGGGCGCGTCGTGCTCGCGTCGGGCAAGGTGAGCGACCACTACTTCGACATGAAGCCCACCATGTTCGACCCCGAGGCGGCGGAGCTTCTGTCCGAGCTGATTCTGGCGCGCCTCGAAGGCGTCGCGGTCGACTACGTGGGCGGGCTCGAGATGGGCGCGGTGCCGCTCATCACGCCGATTGCGATCGCGAGCCGCAGGGCGGGCCGGCCCATGCCGGGGTTCTTCGTGAGGAAGGCGGTCAAGGACCACGGCACGAAGAGGCTGGTCGAGGGCGTGAGCGACGTGAGGGCCAAGCGCGTCGCGATCGTCGAGGACGTAACGACGACCGGGGCTTCGGCGATGAAGGCGGTCGAGGCGCTCCGCGAGGCGGGCGCGACCATCGCCCTCGTGATCTCGATCCTCGACCGCGAGGAAGGCGCGGGGCAGCTCTACGCCGCCGCCGGCATCCCGTTCCAGTCACTCTTCAAGGCGAGCGAATTTCTAAATCCATGACGCAACCGACCGCTCAGCCAGACGCTGTCAATCAACCCTCGCAACCAGCCGGAGCAAAGCCGAAGCTCAGTTTGCTTTGGACGTGCTATCTTTCTTGT
>DATETZ010000096.1:0-25106 GCA_035283385.1 Hyphomicrobiaceae bacterium | reverse complement strand
GCGCATACGGCGGGCTCGAGATCGCGATGGTGCGGATGGGGCCGCCGCCGCTCTCCGCCGCCGACGCGCTCTCCGTCACGGTGCTCGACCGCGAGGACCGGCTCCTGCGCGCCTTCACGACGGGCGAGGGCCGCTGGCGGCTGCCCCTCGAGCCCAAGGACGTCGACCCGCGCTACCTCGCCATGCTCATGGCCTTCGAGGACAAGCGTTTCTGGAACCATGGCGGCGTCGACCCTCGTGCGTTTCTCCGCGCCGGATTTCAGCTCGTCCGCCACGGCCGCATCGTCTCCGGCGGCTCGACGCTCACCATGCAAGTCGCACGTCTCCTCGAGGGCCGCCACGAGCGCACCGGGGCCGGCAAGCTCAAGCAGATCGTGCGCGCGCTGCAGCTCGAAAAAACCCTCGGCAAGACCGAGATCCTGCGGCTCTACCTGCGCCTCGCTCCCTTCGGCGGCAACATCGAAGGCGTGCGCGCGGCCTCGCTCGCCTATTTCGGCAAGGAGCCGCGGCATCTCTCGGCCGGCGAGGCGGCGCTGCTCGTCGCGCTCCCGCAGTCGCCGGAGGTGCGCCGCCCGGATCGTGATTTGCACGCGGCGCTGATCGCGCGCAATCGCGTGCTCGACCGGGCAGTCGCAGCCGGCGTGCTCGCCAATGCCGAAGCGATGCGCGCGAAAGAGGAGCGCATGCCGAGCGCTCGTCTCGAGTTTCCGAAGCTCGCTCCGCATGTCGCGGAACGGGAGGTCGAGCGCGATCCGGCTGCGATCGTGCATCGGCTCACGCTCGACCGCGATCTCGAGGCGGCGCTCGAGCAGCTCGCGGCCGAGCAGACGAAGCTCCTGGGCCAGAAGCTTTCGGCCGCCATCCTGGCCGTCGATCACACGACGGGCGAGGTGTTGGCCCATGTCGGCTCGGCCGGCTATCTCGACGAGGCCCGCTTCGGCGCGATCGACATGGTCGAGGCGGTGCGCTCGCCCGGCTCGGCGCTCAAACCGGTCATTTACGGCCTCGCCTTCGAGGCGGGAGTTGCCCATCCCGAGACCCTGATCGAGGACCGTCCGGCGCGCTTCGGCATCTATAGTCCGGAGAATTTCGACGAGGAATTCCACGGCACGGTCACGATCCGCGAGGCGCTCGGGGCTTCACTCAATGTGCCGGCCGTCAAAGTCTTGAACGCGGTCGGGCCGGGCAAGCTTGTCGGCCGCTTGCGCCGTGCTGGAATAGAGCCAGTTCTTGCGCCGGCGAGCCAGCCGTCGCTCGCGATTGCGCTCGGCGGCATCGGGCTCACGCTCAAGGACATGACGGCGCTCTACGCCGCGCTGGCACGCGGCGGCGAGCCCATCGGCCTCACTTGGCAGCGAGACCGGAACGGCGAGGCTGCGAGCTCGGTCAGCGACGCGCCGAGGCGCCGGCTCATGTCGCCGGTCGCGGCCTGGTACGTGGCCGACATTCTGAAGGATGCTCCGCCTCCGCCCAACACCAGGGGCGGCGCGATCGCCTACAAGACCGGGACCTCGTACGGCTATCGCGACGCCTGGGCCCTGGGCTTCGACGGGACGTACACGATCGCGGTCTGGGTCGGCCGGCCGGACGGCGCCTCGACACCGGGGCTGATCGGCCGCACGGCGGCGGCGCCCATTCTGTTCGCTGCCTTCGCGCGCATGGGCGAGCGCCGCGCGCCGTTGCGGGCCGCTCCGCCGGGCGTGATCAAGACGAGCGGCGCGAGCCTGCCGCCGCCGCTCAAGCGTTTCCGCGACGGAGTGGAGGCCACGGCGGAGGGCGCGTATCTCGAATCGCCGGTGCTGATAGCGTTTCCTCCCGACCGGGCCGAGCTCGATGTCGCCGAGCGCCAATCCGAGCCGCTGGTTCTCAAAGCCGAGGGCGGCGCGCTCCCGCTCACCTGGCTCGTCGACGGGGCGCCGATCGCTTCCGAGCCGCACCGCCGCGACGTCGCCTGGCAGCCCGACGAGCGCGGTTTCGTCAAGTTCACGGTGGTCGATGCCAAGGGCCGTGCCGATCGGGTGATCGTGCGCCTCAGGTGATGGTTGCACCCCTCTCCCCGTATGCGTCCATGCACAGCATGACGTCGCCATGACGAGAGGGGGTTGCGACGGGAGCAGGAAATTAGTGATCGCAATTGGAGCCGGTGGCGGAGCGCGGAGAGCGGCGCTAGGTTGCCGTTCGACGAGCACCTGGGCCGAAACATGCCATCCACCCCGGTACAGCATAGAGGGCCCCCCGCCGCGGCAGCGGCGCTCGCACTCGTAATTGCCGCGTTAGCGGGCTGCGGTGAGGAGGTCCTGAGCCCTCTGCCCGCGCTCGGAGCGAAGATCGACGAGACCTCGGTCTCGGGCATCTCCTCGGGCGCCTACATGGCAGGGCAGTTCGAGCTCGCCCACTCGCGCCTCGTGGCCGGCGTCGCCATCATTGCGGGGGGCCCCTGGGGCTGCGCCGACAGCGTGTTCGCCGACATGATGCCCGGCCCCGGCGCGACGTTCCTGAACCTCTCGAAGGCGGTCAACGGCTGTATGCTCAACGCGCTTGCGCCATTGGGGGTGCCCAACCCGGACCATCTCGCCGACAAAGCCCGGCGTCTTGCCGAGGAAGGATCGATCGACCCAATCGATGGCATTCGGGACCACCGCGTCTATTTGTTCTCCGGAAAAGACGATCACACGGTGGTTCCCGCGATCGTGGCCTCGGCGGCGTCATTCTATGCCCGGCTGGGCGTCGAGAGCGGCCACATCAAGCACGTTGCGGATGTGCCGGCCGGGCATGGGTTCGTGACCGATCATCAGGGGCTCGCCTGCGGTCAATCGGCGGAGCCGTTCGTCGTCAACTGCGCCTATGACCAGGCCGGCGAGCTGCTGCGCCACGTCTATGGCGAGCTTCACCCGCGCACGGCGGCGCCGGCCGGCTCGTTCCTCGAATTCGACCAGCGCCCCTTCACGCGCGATCTCAAGGAGCATGGCCTCAGCGATCGCGGTGTCGTTTACGTGCCCGCCGGGTGCGCGTCTGCGAGCGGCTGCCGCGTTCACATCGCGTTCCACGGCTGCGCTCAGAGCCAGGAGGCGGTGGGGGATGCCTTCGTTCGCGAATCCGGTTTTGCGCGATGGGCCGACACCAACAGACTCGTCATACTTTTTCCCCAAACAAAGAAGAGTGCCGTGAACCCGCAGGGGTGCTGGGACTGGTGGGGCTACACCGTCCACGACTACCTCGCCCGGAATGCGCCGCAGATCGTCGCGGTGCATCGCATGCTCGAGCGTCTCGGTGCCCCGGGAACGTCGTCGTGAGGCGCGTCTGCGCCATCGGGGTATGCGACTATTATGGCTGTTCCAGTTGCTCGATCGGATCGAATGAAGTACGTGAGATTCTGATCGTCCGGGGGACGTAACGGCCGCTGGGGGGCCCTTTCGCATGAGAGCACTGGCCGCGGCCGCCTGGCCCCGATCGACTGCCCGTTCCATCCGCAACGGAGACGGTCGGGGGTCTCGCATCGAGACGCTCGCGAGTCTCGCGGCGATCGCGCTTCTGTCGGCCTTGGCCGCCGCGAGCATCCTCGAGCAGAGCCCTGCGGAGCCCGGCGAGACGCAAGAGGGGGCCGGTGGGGCCAGCCTCGATCCTGCGCTCGCCGTGCCGGCGAGGGAGTTCATGATCGGCGCCTACAGCGGCGCGCCCTATACCTATCCGAGCGACGTCACGGTGAAGAAGGAGGGCGTGCACGATTTCACGGTGAAGGATGTCGGCTGGGACGGTGAGCCGTTCGAAAACCCGATCTACTACGGGGCACGAATCGTGCGCTGGCTTTCGGGCGGACGCACGGGTGCGATGGTCGACTTCACGCACTCGAAGACCATCGCGCGCCGCGGCGATGAGGCTGAGCTCCTCGGCACGATTGGGGGCAAGCCCGCACCCGCCCGCGCCAAGATCGGCGACGTGTTCCGCCACCTCGAGGTCAGCCACGGTCACAACATGCTGACGCTCAACGGCCTCTTTCGACTGCCGCGGCTCCATACGCGGCTCTATCCCTACGTCGGCCTCGGCGCCGGCGTCGCGCTGCCCCACTCCGAGGTGCAGATGGCCGGAGACCGAGGGCGGACGTACGAGTATCAGTACGCGGGCCCGGTCGTGCAGGCCCTCATCGGCTTGGAATTTCGCGTGCCCAGGATGTCGTACTTCGTCGAGTACAAGTTTTCGCTCGCGAACTACGAAATGCCGCTGAGCAACGAGGACGGTAGCATCCTCGTCTTCGATCTCTGGCGGCAATTCGAGCGCTGGTGGAAGGGCGAGGAGCCGCCCGGCGGCCGGCTTTGGACGCGGCTCACGAGCCACCAGGTCATCGCAGGGTTGGGCGTTCGCTTCGGCGCCGCGCCTGTTGCCTCAGACCCGTAAGTGGAGCGAAACGGATGGCTGGGGAGCTCTCGGGCGGCGGCCGCCCGCCGTGCGCGCCCCGCGGATAGGGCCGGCGTCAGAACCGGCGCAGCAAGCGCTCGAGGTAGTCGAGCTCGCCCGTGGGCCGCGTCGCCTCGCCGAGCCGCCGGCGAAGCTCTTCCAGGATTTCGCGCGCGCGCTGAATGTCGATCTCGTCCGGCACCTTGACCGAGGTGCCGAGATCGGGGCCTTGCGAGCGCTGGGGCCGGCCCAGGGGATCGCGCGGCGCATCGCCCGACTGCCCGTAGCGCTGCGGCATGTTGCGCAGCATCTCCTGCGCCATCGACTGCGCCCCTTGGCGCATTTGGTCGAGCGCGCGCGCTTGCTCCTCCGTGGCCTGCTCGAGATCGCCCCGCTCGAGCGCCTCCGCGGCGCCTTCCATGGCCTCACGCGCCTGATCGAGCCCATCGGCTGAGCCCGCGCGCTTGTCGCGCATCTCCCGCTGCAGGCGGCTCAAGCGCTCGCGCAGCTCGCGCTGGCGCTCGCTGAGCTGCTGAGCGCGGCCCTGGCCTTGAGACTGCATCTGCCCGAGATCGTCGCCCTGGCCCAGCTCTCCCTGCTGCCCCTGACCCCGCTGGCCGCGTTGGCCCTGGCCCCTCTGGGCCCGCTGGCCGCGGTTCGGGCCTTGCGGAGCGTCGCCCTGCTCTCCCTTCCTCGCTTCGCCCCCCATCCCTTTCGTGCCCGGCGGCGGCCGCTGGCCTTGCTGCTCGCCCGGCTGGCGTCGCTCGCTGAAGGTGTCGTCCATGAGCTGCTGCTGGTCGCCGACCATGTCGCCGAGCTCGTCCAGCATCTCCATCATCTGCCGATTGTGCTGTGCCTCGGCCTCGCTCATCCGGCCGCTCTGCATGCGCTCCATGAGATCGCGCATCTCGGAGAGCAATTGCTGGGCCTGCTCGCGCGAGCCGTTCTTGGCCATCTCCTCGATATTGCGCATCATGCGCTCGAGGTCCTGCTGGCCGAGGACTTGATTGTCCTGGTTCTGGCCTTCGGGAAGCGGCTCGCCGCCCTCGCTCTCCCGGGCAAGCTGCTTCATGTAGTCGTCGAGCGCGTGGCGGAGCTCTTGCATCAACCGCTCGATCTCCTCGTCGGAGGCCCCGCTTTCGAGCGCTTTGGCGAGCCGCTCCTGGGCGTCTCTCAGGGCGCGCTCGGCGTCCGAGAGGCTGCCGTCCTCGATCCGCAGCGCAATGTGCCAGAGCTGCTCGATGACGCTGGTCATTCCGGCGCCCGACCTGTCGTGCGCAAGTCGGTGATAGGCCGATCTCAGCCCCAGATAGACGCGGATGTCGTCGATTGATGTTTCCGGCTCGAGTGTCAACGCATCGAGCGCGCGCATGACCTGCCCGCGGAAACGCGGGTCATCCAACAGCTTGCGCCGCTGCTCGACGACGGCTCTCGCCAAAGGCTTCGTGAACCGGCGCTCGGGCAGCACCATCTCGATCGATCCACTGCGCCCGACCTGGCCGGCCACATCGGCCGCCTCGAGGGTCATGATGACCTTGAGTCCGGCCCACGGGTGCGAGGCGAATTCGATGTAGGTATGCGCCTGGGCCTCCTTGGCGTTGGCCTGAGGAAGCCGCAGGTCGAGCGCGGGCAGGCGCCTGAGCGGCGGACGCGGCCCTTTGGGCGGTTCGGGATGCGCCCAGGCCTTGGACGGATCGGCGGGCGCGGGCTTGACTTTCTCGAGCTTCACCCGCGCCGACGCGAGGCCGTAATCGTCCTCGGCCCGATAGGTGAGCTTCATGGAGCCGCGCGGGGTCTGCTCGGGAGGCCGCGTCAGGGCAATCATCGGGGCCGAGTCGGGGATCACCTCGAGCTGCCAGCGGGCGAGCTCAGTGGTGCCGCCCAGCGCCCGGATCGTCGCCGAGCGCTGGAGCTCGTAGCGCAGCTCCTGCACGTCGTTCGGGCCCGACCTCGTCTCGGCCTCGAGCCGCACCGGCGCCTGGGCTGCCGACGTGATCTCGAGCGCAAGACGCGCCGCTCCAATGCCGCTTGAGCGCACGATGACGACGCTTCGCTCGGGCACCTCCGCCGGCGTACCGCTTGCGGCCGGCGAAGCGGAGCGAGCCACGGGATTCGCCCCGTCGGCCAGCATCATAGGCGGGCGCCCCGTATAAGCCGGCGGCGTCACCCAGGCGTCGAGCCGGGCTTCGGCGAGGCCGGTCAAAGACGCAATGCGGAACGCGGCGCGGATATGGTCGAGCGCACGGTCACCGGCGAGTGCGGTCAAGAGCACGACGAACAAGATCAAGAGCGCGCGAACGGCAAAGGGATCAAAACGGTCGGTGCGCGGATGGGGTGTTCCGGCCTTGAGCCGAGAGAGCAGGGCCGCCATGCGTTCGCGATGCGCCCGCCAGATGGACGCCGTCGCGGGGTCGTGCGCGGAAGCTGTGAGCGTGTCCTCGTAGGACGACGCCGGCCGGTGCGGCACGCCCGAGACCCGCTCGATGCGCCGGATCGCCGACTCGCGCGAGGGCCAAGTGATGCGCGCGGCGTAGACCAGCCAGGCGAGCAGCGCCAATCCGAAAACCGCAAGCAGTCCGATATGCACCGCTTGTCCGAGCCGCGGCCACAAGCCGGCGAACGAGACGAGAACGAACAGCCCCATGATGGCGAGAAGCACCCAGACTCGCAGCCACAGCTGCTCGAACACGAACGCCCACTTGGCGCGGCGTACCTTGCGCTCGAAGCTACGGTTGTCAGGCGGCCGGGAAAGGTCGTCGTTTGACATCGGCAAAACCTATCACGCCCGGTGGCCGCGGTATCATTAAACGCATGTCATTCAACGCCCGCCGTTCACGTTAAGTTGCCGCCGCACAGGCGCCATCGATTGAGCGTCATCGCCCATCGAGCCAGGGCGGAAGGCGGTCGAGGCCGATCAGCTCCCGGTACGTGGGACGCGGGCGCACGACGGCGTATCGCTCCCCATTTACCAGCACCTCCGGGACGAGCAGGCGCGAATTATAGGTCGACGACATCACGGCGCCATAAGCTCCGGCGGTCATGACGGACACGAGATCGCCCGGCGCGAAGGGCGGAAGCGGCCGGGCGAGCGCGAGATAGTCGCCGGTTTCGCACACCGGTCCTACGACGTCCTGCACCACGGGCGGCATCGCGGCCTTGGCTTCCTCGACCGGCCAGATCTCGTGATGCGCCTCGTAGAGCGTCGGCCGGATGAGATCGTTCATGGCGGCGTCGACGATGGTAAACATGCGGTCGGCGCCCTGCTTCGTGTAGATGGTCCGCGCGACCAGGACGCCGGCATTGCCGACGATCATTCGCCCCGGCTCGAGGATGATCTTGAGCTCGAGGTCGCCGAGCGCGGCCTTGACGAGGGCCGCGTACTCGACGGGGTGGGGTGGCACATCGCTGGAGCCGCGATAGGGAACGCCCAGCCCGCCGCCGAGGTCGAGATGCTCGAGCTCGTGACCCTCGCGGAGCAGCTCGAACGCGAGCTCACGCATCAAGCGAAAGGCGTCGCGAAAGGGGCCCAAGTCGGTGATCTGACTGCCGATGTGCATGTGGATGCCGGCCACCTTGATGCCGGGCAGCTTGCGCGCCTCCGCAAACAGCCGAGAGGCCTCGAGGTAAGGAATTCCGAACTTGTTCTCGAACTTGCCGGTCGAGATCTTGGCGTGCGTCTTGGCTTCCACGTCCGGATTGACGCGGATCGCGATTTTCGCCCTGAGCCCGAGGCTCGAAGCCGTCTCGCTCAAGGCCTCGAGCTCGGGCTCGCTTTCGACATTGAAGCCGAGGATCCCCTCCTGCAACGCATGCTCCATCTCGCGCTTGGTCTTGCCGACGCCGGCGAAGATGATCCTTTCCGCCGGCACTCCCGCGGCCCGGGCCCGGCGCAGCTCGCCTTCGGACACGACATCCATGCCGGCACCGAGCCGGGCCATGGTCTTCAAGACCGCCTGATTGGAGTTCGCCTTGACCGCGAAGCATATGAGCGCGTCGAGGCCGGCAAAAGCCGAGGCGAGAACGTCGTAGTGGCGCTCGAGCGTGGCGGTCGAATAGCAGTATAAGGGCGTGCCCACCTCGGCCGCAATCCGCGCGAGGCTCACGCCCTCGGCGTGGAGGACGCCGCCCTTGTAGCTGAAATGGTGCATGGGGAGCCGTGCGCTTCTGCCGATATGTGCGATAAGCCCAACTTTCGCTCACCTCGCGGCGAGCCTAGAGCGTATCTCACGTCTCGGAAGGTTCCATCCGAGACGATCACGCTCTAAATCATAAATTTAGACCATGATTCACGCGTCAGACCGAGTGGGTCTGACGCGTGAATCATGGTCTAGAGCAGGAATCGAAGCACTATCGCAGCAGGCCGTCGAGGATAAAGCCTTTGTGCGGCTTGGGCGCGGCGCCCTCGGGTTTGCCCTGGCCGGAATCGGCGGTGGCGGTTGTGTCGGCCGCGGCCTCCCTCGGGGTCTCGAGCGAGCCGCGCACGCCGCAAGCTGCCAGCGCCAGCGACGCAAGCACCAAAATCGCGATGGTCCTCAGCGGCATTGCCATTCCGGCCATTCGCAGTCTCGCAACGCCAAGCGCGGCCCCTCCAACCGGGAACGGAGCCGCCGCGTCGGTCCTCTCTACACCTTGGAGCGGCCTCTTTCCAACCGTCTAATCCAGGAGCGCGCCATTTTGAGGACGTTCTGTGGCGCGGTTCCCCCATAGCTCTTGCGGCTCCGCACGGAATTCTCAACGGAAAGAACAGAGTAAACAGCGTTCGTAATGCGCGGTTCGATGGCCTGCATGGCCGCCAGCGGGAGGTTTTCGAGGTCGAGTCCTTGGCCTTCCGCAGCCTTGACGATCGCCCCCGCGGCGTGATGGGCCTCCCGGAACGGCATCTTGAGCTCGCGGACCAGCCAGTCGGCAAGATCGGTGGCGGTCGCATAAGCTTGGCCGGCCGCCGCCCGCATCGCCGCGGGAACGGGCTCCAGGTCGAGGGTCATGCCGGCCATGGCAGCGGTCGCGAGGCGCATCGACGCCAGCGCGTCGATGGTCGCTTCCTTGTCCTCCTGCATGTCCTTGGAGTAGGCGAGCGGCAGACCCTTCATGACCAGCGTCAGGGCGTGGAATGCGCCGGCAATGCGCCCGACCTTGGCGCGCACGAGCTCTGCCGCGTCGGGGTTGCGCTTCTGGGGCATGATCGAGGAGCCGCTCGTGAACTTGTCCGAAAGCCGGACGAAGCCGAATTGCGGCCCGACCCAAAGCACGATCTCCTCGGCGAAGCGGGAGAGATGCACCGCCGTGATCGTTGCGGCGGCGAGCGTCTCGAGTGCGAAATCGCGGTCGGCGACCGCGTCGAGCGAGTTCGCCGCCGGGCGGTCGAAGCCAAGCGCCTCGGCCGTCTGGACGCGGTCGATGGGGAAAGAGGTTCCGGCGAGCGCGGCCGATCCCAGCGGGCATTCATTGAGGCGCCGGCGGGCGTCCGCAAAGCGTCCCCGGTCGCGCGCGAGCATCTCGACGTAGGCCAAAAGATGATGGCCGAAGGTCACCGGCTGGGCCGGCTGCAGATGCGTGTACCCGGGCATCACGGTCGCGGCATGCGCCTCGGCCTTCTTGGCAAGGGCGAGCTGCAGCTCCGAGAGCGCCGCGTCGATGGCGTCGATCTCGTCGCGCACGTAGAGCCGGAAATCGGTTGCGACCTGGTCGTTCCTCGAGCGTGCGGTATGGAGCCGCCCCGCGGCTCCTCCGATCAAGTCCCTGAGGCGGCTCTCGACGTTCATATGCACGTCCTCGAGCGCGCGCTCGAATGGGAACGTGCCGGCCTCGATCTCGGCCGCGATCTGGTCGAGGCCCTTGATGATCTCCCGGGCATCCGCTTTGGTAATGATGCCGCGCTCGGCAAGCATGGCTGCGTGCGCCTTGGAGGCGCGGATGTCTTGCGGTGCCAGCGCCTTGTCGAAGGCCACGGAGGCGTTTATCTCCTCCATGATCAGCGAGGGGGAATGGGCAAAGCGCCCTCCCCACATCTTATTGGCGGGCTTGTCAGTCACGGGCACTCTCAGTCCGGGCACCGGCCCTTGAAGCGGATGGGTTCATGTTCGAGAAGTGGAACAAAGGAGCGGGTTGCGCCACGCGGCCATCCACGGTCATCGGGGTGGCGGCGCTTTCAGCGCTTCTCGGCTTTCTCGGGGTATACGTCAGCCTCGGCGGGCCTGACAACGTCGCGAGCATCGCTACGGTTGACGCGGGGGCGGCGCGGACGGCCTGGGCCGAGCCGGGCCGCGGAGCCGAAGGCACTCCGGCGGACGGCCCCTCGACCGGCGCCATGACGGCCTTCGTGCTCAGAAAAGTGCCGCAAGAGCTGCCAAACGTCGCCTTCGTCGACGGAAACGGCGAACCGACGTCGCTTGCGGATTTTCGCGGCAAGACCGTTCTCTTGAACCTCTGGGCCACGTGGTGCGCGCCTTGCCGTGAAGAGATGCCGTCGCTCGATCGGCTTGAAAAGGAACTCGGCTCGGACCGGTTCGAGGTCGTGGCGCTTGCGGTCGACAGGACGGGCATCGAATCGGCGCGGAAGTTCATGCAGAGCCTCAAAGTCCAGAGCTTGAAGCTCTATGCCGACCCGACCGCGCGCTCCGCACCGGCACTGAAGGCGGTCGGCATGCCGACCACGATCCTCATCGGCACGGACGGCCGCGAGATCGGGCGGCTTCCGGGGCCTGCCGAATGGGATTCGGCGGCCGCAAAACGGCTCGTTGAAGCCGCGCTCAGATGACGGGGATGGCGCCATGCCCCTTGGCCCGAATGCGGGCTTCGGTTGAGGCTCAGAGGAACCGTACCACCGCCGCCGACACGAGCAGGAACACGGCGCCGCAGAACAGGGCGGCGTTGAATTTGACGTTGCGCTCGAGGCGCTCGAGCTTGGCCTCGAAGGCGGTGAGCTCATTGAGCTTGACGTCAATCGATTCGATGCTCTGGTAAGTGAGGCCGGCGAACTTGCTCCGGTTGCCTTCGATCACGTCGAGCCGGGCCTTCGACTCCTTGATGCAGCGCAGCAGCTCGTCGAGCTTGTATTCGCGCGCATTTCTGAGCGAGGTCTCGAGAGCCTGAAAGCGGTTCGCTTGGCCGGCGATATCGACGAGCTCGGAAACCTGGTGCCTCGAGACCTCGGCCTCGCGCTCGAGCTTTGAGATCATGGCCGCGAGCCGGTCGAGCCTGACCGCCGTCTCCGCGACGAAGGCGTCGCGCGCCACCCATGGACCCGCCGTTACAACTCTACTCTGTTCGCCGGCGCCGTGCACGCTGCCCTCCACAGTACTTGGTACTCAACATCGCCAATGATCTCTGCCGCTCGGGCCCCCGGGCAGGGCGGAACAGCGCACGACACGAAATCCCGTCCGGCCAGTGCCGTATCGGCACGAACAACGTCATGAAATTAGACGCTTGGGCTTAACGGGTCGTTTGTAACAAAGGGCCTTTTGAAATAATTCACGGGCAGCGGTCTCATGGGATCGCCAGGGTCCGCCAGCTTCCCGGCCGGCCGGTTCAGAGCGGCCAAATGCTCGCGGTTGACAGCCCTCGTCTCTGCCGCCACAACGCGCATCGACTGCCGCCGCGCCGAGGCCGGGAATTTCGATGCCCTACGCCGAGCTCAAGACGACGATCGAAGAAGCCTGGGACGGGCGCGAGAGCATCGGCGCCGGGACCAAGGGTGCGGTGCGCGAGGCCGTCGCAGCCGTACTCGCTCTCTTGGACCAGGGCCGGGCGCGGGTTGCCGAGAAGACGGACGGCCAGTGGGTCGTCAATCAGTGGCTCAAGAAGGCGGTGCTGCTGTCGTTCCGCCTGAACGACATGGCGACGATCTCGGGCGCGCCGGGCGGGGCGTTCTGGTGGGACAAGGTGCCATCAAAGTTCGCCGGCATGTCGGCGGACGATTTCAAGAAGGCCGGTTTTCGTGCAGTGCCCGGCTCGATCGTGCGCTGCTCGGCTTATATCGCCCCAGGCGTGGTGCTCATGCCGTCGTTTGTCAACCTAGGTGCCTATGTCGACAGCGGCACCATGGTCGATACGTGGGCAACCGTGGGCTCGTGCGCCCAGATCGGCAAGAACTGCCACATCTCGGGCGGGGCCGGCATCGGCGGCGTGCTCGAGCCATTGCAGGCGGGCCCGGTCATTATCGAGGACAACTGCTTCATCGGCGCGCGCGCCGAGGTCGCCGAGGGCGTGATCGTCGGCCAGGGCTCGGTGTTGTCGATGGGCGTCTATCTCGGCGCGTCGACGACGATCATCGACCGCGCCACGGGCGACAGGCACTTCGGGGCCGTGCCGCCCTATTCGGTGGTCGTCTCCGGCACCATGCCGGGCAAGCCCCTGCCCTCGGGCGAGCCGGGCCCGAACCTTTACTGCGCCGTGATCGTGAAGCGCGTCGACGAGAGGACCCGCGCGAAGACTACCATCAACGAGCTGCTCAGGGACTGATGGGTGTTTGCTGGTTCGAAATTTGATGCAATAATTGGTCATGTCCAGTTTGCTCGAAAAGGCGCTTGAGCGCGTGCGCGCCTGGCCCAGATCTCGCCAGGATGATTTAGCACGCATGGCGCTCGACATGGACGAGCAGGGCGTTAACCCTTACGTTCTGAGCGAGGATGAGCGCCGCGTGCTCGAGGCCGCTTGGCGCGAGTCGGAGGCGGAGGACTTTGCCTCGGATGAAGAGATTGAGGAAGCCTACCGCCGCTTCAGTCGGTGAACATCCGCTACAACCGCCGCGCGATCCGGGATCTCGAAGCCATCGCCGACTACATTCGCGAGCGCAGTCCCGATGCTGCAGCGCGCGTGCGTGGACGCATCGAAAGTTTGATCAGCGGGCTCGTGGATTTCCCGTATCAGGGCACTGCGACCGATGAGCCTGGCATCCGGCGCCTCGTCGCCCTGCCTTTTCCGTATTCGATCTTCTACCGAGTTAAAGGCGATGCTGTTATCATTCTGCACATTCGCCATGGGCGGCGCCGGCCGGAGCAGCCCGGATCACGTTGAGCTGGCTTGGGCCGTGATCGTGAAGCGGGGCGACGAAAAATTCGCTCGAAGACGAGCATCAACGAGCTGTTGCGGGATTGAGGGCTCCGAACCGTTATGTACCAGACCCTCGACCCGGACCGAATCATTGCGACGCTCGAAGTGCTCGAGCGGCGCATCGACGAGCGCTTCCCGAAAACGGGTCTCGCGCGCGTCGGCGGCGAGCTGACGGCAATGGCGCGCGAGACGTCGTCCAGGATCGCCGAGATTGCGCGCCCCAATTTCCCGCTCCGGGTCCTTATCGGCCTCGTCTTGGGGCTCGGCCTCGCTTCCCTCGCCTGGCTCGCCGAGAGGGCGCTCAATATGGAGGCCTCGACGGAGCTCACGAACGTGATGCAAGGCCTCGATTCGACGATGAGCCTGCTGATCGTGTTCGGCGGCGCTGCCCTCTTTCTTTCGACGCTCGAAGGCCGCTGGCGGCGCGACCTGGCGCTCAAGGCGCTGCACGAGTTCCGCTCCATCGTGCACGTCATCGACATGCACCAGCTGACCAAGGATCCGAGCGCTTTCGGCGCGGCGCGCACCTCCTCGTCCCCGGACCGGAGCATGACCGTGCCCCAGCTCTTGAGATACCTTGGCTATTGCTCGGAGCTGTTGTCGCTCGCGAGCAAAGTTGCGGCGCTTTATGCCGACAAGCTGCGCGATCCCGTGGTCATCGACGCGGTTGGCGATATCGAGCGTTTGACAACGGATCTCAACCAGAAGATCTGGCAGAAGATCGAGCTGTTCCAGCAACGCATGCCGAGCCGGCCGGCGAGCGACGCGCTTTCGCCATGAGCGTCGATGCCAAGGATCCCGTCGTGCTTGCGCAGGCGCTCATCCGCTGCAAGAGCGTGACGCCTGCCGAGGGCGGGGCGCTGACGTTTCTCGAGAATGCATTGAAATCTGCGGGCTTTACCTGCCACCGCATGACCTTCTCCGAGGCCGGCACGCCCGACGTCGAGAACCTGTATGCTCGGATTGGCAGCACCGGGCCCAACCTCTGCTTTGCCGGTCACACCGATGTCGTGCCGCCTGGCGACGACAAAGCCTGGACGGTGCCGCCGTTTGCCGGGGAGATCCGCGCCGGGTGTCTCTATGGCCGCGGCGCGGTCGACATGAAGGGCGCCGTCGCCTGCTTCCTCGCCGCCACGATGCGCTGCCTCGCCCGGCGCGGGGGCCGGCCCGACGGATCGATCTCGTTTCTCATCACGTGCGATGAGGAGGGCCCCTCGATCAACGGCACCGCAAAGGTGCTCGATTGGTTGAAGCGCCGCGGCGAGACGCTCGACGGCTGCCTTGTCGGCGAGCCGTCGAACCCGTCGCAGCTCGGCGACGAAATCAAGATCGGCCGTCGCGGCGCGCTGACCGGCGAGCTTGTCGTCTACGGCAAGCAGGGCCATTCGGCCTACCCCAGGAAGGCCGAGAATCCGGTGCCGAAGCTCGCGCGCATGATCG
Source organism: Hyphomicrobiaceae bacterium (assembly GCA_035283385.1). Taxonomy (GTDB): domain Bacteria; phylum Pseudomonadota; class Alphaproteobacteria; order Rhizobiales; family Hyphomicrobiaceae; genus Hyphomicrobium_C. The sequence continues at coordinate 10,223 of DATETZ010000096.1, read as the reverse complement.
ATCGACTGTCCACGGCGCCGATCGACACGGGCTCGGCGCACTTCGAGCCGTCGAACCTGCAAGTGACGGTGATCGCGGTGCCGAACACGGCGGCAAACGTCATTCCGAGCGAGGCGCGCGCGACGTTCAGCATCCGCTACAACGACCTTTGGACCCGGGCGCGATTGGAGGACTGGGTACGGCTCCAGTGCGAGGCGGCCGCGATCGGAACGGGCGCCCGCTACGATGTGCGTTTCTCGGGCACCGGGGATGTGTTCTTGACCAAGCCCGGGCCGCTGGTCGAGACCATGGCCGCGGCCATCAGAAGCGTGACCGGGCGCTCGCCTCGGCTCACCACGGGCGGCGGCACCTCGGACGCGCGCTTCGTCAAGGACCATTGCCCGGTGATCGAGTTCGGCCTCGTCAACCAGACGGTCCACGCGGTCGACGAGCGCGTGGCCCTGGCCGACCTCGAGACGCTGACCCAAATCTACGAGCGCTTCATCGCCGGCTTCTTCGCGCGCACGTAAGGATCGATCACGACTGTAGGTCGGACTGAGCCCGGCACCGCCGGGCGAAGTCCGACAAGTAACGCGAACCGTGGATGTCGGACTTCCCCCGCATCAAGCCTGCCCCGGCCTCCGAGCCGGGGTCCGGGGTCAGTCCGACCTGCGCGTTGCCGTGATCAGCAGCAGCCGCCGCTGTCGTAGAAGTAGGTCGACTCCGAGACGTAGATGTCGCCGCGTCTCTGTGCGAGCACGGCTTTCGCCGTATTGTAGCTCAGCGCTGCCGCACATGGGCAGTTCTTGGATTGAACGACCGTTCAATTGAGTCTATCTTAGTCTCCCAGTCGGCCATAGATTCGCCATGCGGCGTGGAGCAACGGTGAAGTCGCGCACTCTCGGTGTCCCCTGCGCCGACATCATGAAGACGCTGGGCGACAACACTCGGCTCAAGATCGTCGAGATGTTGCTTGCGGGCGCGCAAAACGTTCGCGATCTCAACGCGTCGCTTCGCATCGAGGCCACTCTGCTCTCGCATCATCTGCGCGTCCTCAAGGAAGCCGGACTCATCGAGAGCGAGAGAACCGGACGATTTGTGGCATACCGCCTGTCGCCACGCCTGATGGGGGCAAAGCGCGGCCAGGAGCTCGATTTCGGATGCTGCAAATTGCGTTTCGACAACGAGCGCTGAAGAAGGTTGCGACGTGGTGCACGCTCACGAGACCCGGCGAACTCGAGATTGAAACCTCGAGCCCGCCATTACGTACCGACTGTTGCCAGGGTGCCAGGTAGCGGAGTTCGAATATGCAACACGACATTGTCAAGGAGTACTACGGCAAGATCCTCAAGACGAATGCGGACCTCAAGACATCGGCGTGCTGCGGGCCCGAAGCCTTGCCGCCCCACGTTCGCCCGCTTGCGGACAACGTGCATCCGGAGGTCTCGTCGAAGTATTACGGCTGCGGGCTCATCGCACCCGCAGCGCTCAAAGGCCGCCGAATTCTCGATCTCGGCTCTGGCTCCGGGCGAGATGCGTTCATTTTGGCGCAGCTCGTGGGTCCCGAGGGCGAGGTAGTCGGTGTCGACATGACCGACGAGCAGCTCGCCACGGCACGCGGCCACATCGCATGGCATATGGAGCGCTTCGGCTACGCCCATCCGAACGTGCGCTTCCTGCAGGGCTATATCGAGTCGCTCGGCGAGCTCGGGCTCGAGTCCCGAAGCTTCGATGTCATCGTCTCGAACTGCGTGATCAACCTATCTGTCGACAAGCCCGCGGTTCTCAAGGGTGCCTGCGACCTGCTCAAGACCGGCGGCGAGCTTTATTTCTCGGACGTCTTCTCAGATCGGCGCCTGCCCAAATCCGTGAGCCAGGACCCCGAGCTTTACGGTGAGTGCCTGGGCGGTGCGCTCTACTGGAACGATTTTCTGCCGATGGCGAAGCGAGCCGGGTTCCTCGACCCGCGTCTCGTCACCAGCCGCCCGCTCGACATCTCGAACGAAGCGATCAAGGCTAAGCTTGGCGCAGCAACGTTCTACTCGGCGACCTACCGCCTGTTCAAGCTCGAGGGGCTCGAGAGCGCATGCGAGGACTACGGCCAGGCCGTGATCTACAAGGGCACGCTGCCGGAGCAGCCGGACGCTTTCGAGCTCGACAACCATCACAGCATCGAGTGCGGCAAGGTCTTTACGGTGTGCGGCAACACCTGGCGCATGCTGGCCGACACGCGCTTCGCCCCCCATTTCGAATTCATCGGGGACTTCTCGACCCATTACGGCATCTTCCCGGGCTGTGGCACGTCGATCCCGTTCGCAACGAGTGCGACGCCGTCGAGCGGCGGCAGCTGCTGCTGATCGCTTCCAGCCAGGGGGGAAAGAAGATGACCATTTCGATGGGGCGGCGGCTCGCGGCCGAGGCCCTGGGCACGGGGATGCTGGTGGCGGCCGTCGTCGGCTCCGGCATCATGGCGGAGAAGCTCGCGGGCGGAAACGGCGCCGTCGCGCTTCTCTGCAATACGATTCCGACGGGCGCCATTCTGTTCGTGCTGATCACAATTCTGATCCCGGTGTCGGGGGCCCATTTCAATCCCGCGGTGACGGTCGCCATGCTGGCGCGCGGCCAGATGCACTATGCGCCGGCCTTGGCTTATGTCATCGCACAGATTGCCGGCGGCGGCCTCGGCACGCTCGCCGCGCACGCCATGTTCGATCTCGACATCATCCAATTTTCGACAACCGCGAGGACGGGGCCGGCACAGTGGTTCTCGGAGTTCGTGGCCGCGTTCGGACTCGTGCTGACGATCTTCGGCGCCGTCCGCTTTAAGCCAGACGCGATCCCGGCCGCCGTCGGACTCTACATCACCTCGGCCTACTGGTTCACGGCCTCGACCTCGTTCGCCAATCCGGCCGTCACCATAGCCCGCGCGCTGAGCAATACATTCTCCGGCATCGCGCCGCCCGACGTCCTTGGCTTCATCCTCGCTCAACTCGTGGGTGCGCTGCTCGCCACCTGGCTGTCGGCCTGGCTCTTCGCGTGCAAGAATTAGGCCCGTATTCCGAGATCGCATCCGTCGAGCATGACCGGCTTCTCGGAAAGGAGCCGTCGGGATCAGCTTATCGTTTTGGTCTCGGCCGGGAACGTATATCCTGCGCTCTCAATCTCGTGTCATGGGAACTCGTTCCAATGCACGTGCTATGGCGCGGCGACAACTTGCAGAGGCTGCGCCTCACCTCCGGGCTCATTCTGTTCGCTTTTGCCGCCACGCATTTCCTCAATCACGCCCTCGGCCTGATCAGCGTCGATGTGATGCAGGAGGTGCAGCAGTGGCGATGGGTCGTGACCCGGTCCTGGCCGGGGACGATCGTTCTGGCCACGGCCCTCGCTGCCCACGTCGTGCTCGCGTTCCACAAGCTCGCCATTCGCGCGACCCTGAGGCTTCCGCGGTGGGAGTTCCTCCAGCTCATCGGAGGTCTCGCCATTCCATTCCTGCTGTTCCCGCACATCGTCAACACGCGGGTCGCCCGCGAGATGTTCGGGGTGAACGACATCTATATGTACGAGCTCCTGAAGTTATGGCCCGATAGCGCCATCTCACAGAGCCTGCTCCTGATCTTCGTGTGGCTCCACGGCTGCATCGGCATACACTTCTGGCTGCGCCTCTATCCCCCCTACCGCAGGCTCGCCCCGCTGCTTGCCGTGCTCGCGATCCTGGTGCCGGTCGCGGCGCTCGCAGGCTTCATGGTTTCGGGACGGGTCGTCAATGCGATTGCCGCCGACGCGCGAATCCTCACCAGCATCAAGGAAGCGACACACTGGCCCGGCACCGCGGACCAGGAGCAGCTCGCAGGTTTCAGAACGCTTGTCCGGGGCGAGTACGCGGCGCTGCTCGCCATTATCGCCATCTATTTCATCTGGACCCGCTTGGAGCGCCGCTTTGGGCCCAAGGTGACGGTTACCTACATCGGCGGGCCGACGATCCACGCCCCCCGAGGTCCGACGCTGCTCGAGATCAGCCGCATGCACAAGGTGCCGCATGCCTCGATCTGCGGCGGGCGCGCGCGCTGCTCGACGTGCCGGGTCCGCATCGAGCGAGGGTCGGCTTCGCTGCCGCCGCCGAAATTTCCCGAGACCGTGACGCTCGGCAGCATCAAGGCGCCCGAGAACGTGCGGCTCGCGTGCCAGATCCACCCCGAAGGAAACCTCGTCGTGACGCGTCTGTTGCGTTCGGGGACGACCGGGCCTGAAGCCGGCGACCTGCCGGAGGCGGGTTCGGACGGCGTGGAAAAGCCGCTCGCGGTCATGTTCGTCGACCTGCGCGGCTTCACGCGTCTCTCGGAGAAGCGCCTTCCCTTCGACATCGTGTTCATCCTGAACGAGTTTTTCAGCGTCGTCGGCTCCGCCATCACCGAGCAGGGCGGGCGCATCGACAAGTTTCTCGGCGACGGTCTCCTGGCCGTGTTCGGAGAGCGCACCGGGATCGAGGCGGGCTGCCGGCAGGCCCTGCGCGCGGCGCGCGCCATCGACATCGCGCTCGACCACGTCAATGCCTCGCTCGAAGCCGAGCTCGGCCGCGCGCTCGAGGTCGGGATCGGGATCGACGCCGGCCCGCTCGTGGTCGGACGGATCGGATATGGCGAGACCGTCGATTTCACCGTGATCGGCAACGCCGTGAACGTCGCGAGCCGGCTCGAGGCGCTGGCCAAGGACAAGGGCTTCCAGATCATGGTGTCGCGCGAGGTTGTGCGCCAAGCCCGCTGGGAACCGTCGAGCGAGTTCACGACCAGCGTCGAGGTGCGCGGCGTCGCGGCTCCTGTCGAGGTGATCGGCTTTCCGCGCGGCCGCGATCTGCCGGCAAGCATCCTCGCCGCCGTCGACGACGAGGAGCAGCGGGCGATGGCAGCCGGGCACGCTGCGGCCCGAAAAGGCAGGAGCTGACCGGCCCCGGCCTTCTTTCGCAGGCGAGATTTCGCCCGCGTGACGTTGCTCCGGGACAAATTTCAGAGAGGCGCGTCGGCGCGAACGGGTCTGGCCGGAAGGCCTGTGCAACCGGAGACGGGCTCGGGGCTGTGGCGACTATAGGTCATCGCCTGAGCCAACATCAGGCAGCGGGTTGCTTTCGCTGTACGGGTCGAGCGCAAATCACATATACGGGACCGCAGCGGCAGTGCGTTGGGGCGCGCTTCGAGCGCGACGCGGAGCGGCTCACGCTGGCGCGATGACGCTCCGCGAGCCTGTGAGAAAGGCGGGCTAACTATGAATAATTTTCTCAGCGCCCTGTTCTACGGTGTCGAGCCCGGGTTCGTGCCCGCCATTCAGCAGGCGGCCAATGCCGTGCGCAACAAGGCCGGGATTTTCTCGGGCGACAACCTGTTCACGCTCGGCCGCAACCTGAGCTTTCTTGCCGACCAGCCGTTCTTCGAGGCGTGGCAGAAGCACGCGCGCACGCCGGCCGAGCAGGCCTGCATCTGGCGCATCGCCGTGCTCGCGTGGGCGGCCCGCACGGCATTGCGCGGCTCGTCCGTGCCCGGCGATTTCGTCGAATGCGCCTGCTACAAGGGCACCTCGGCGCGGGTGGTGTGCGATACGGTGAACTTCGCCGCGACCGGGCGCCGCTACTATCTCTACGATCTATTCGATCACGATCCATCAATGCCGCACCATGCCATGCCGGAGCACAGCAGGAAGCTTTATGCCGAGACGGTGGCGCGGTTCGCGGACGTGGCGGGCGTGATCGTGACGCAGGGCAAGGTCCCGGACGTTCTCCATGAGGTGGCGCCCGAAAGAATCGCATTCCTGCATCTCGACCTGAACAACGCCACGGCCGAGCTCGCTGCGCTGGAGTTTCTCTTCGACCGCGTCTCGCCGGGCGGAGTGATCGTCTTCGACGACTACGGCTGGCTCGCCTACCGGGCCCAGAAGCTCGCCGAGGATCCTTGGCTCGCGGCGCGCGGCTATCACGTTCTCGAGCTGCCGACGGGCCAGGGCCTGCTGATAAAGTAGCGACAGGGGCGGAAAGTCGTCCGCTGCCAGCGGAGCGCCGCCCGCGGAGCCGCCGTGTGCGAGAATGGCGTGGACAGGTCGGAATTCTAATCACGGCCTGTCCGTCACTGATCTGTTTCGCCTGAATCCTGAACGAGCGGAAGACGCTCGATCAACGGCCGCTGTTGGGGATTACGCTATACAGCGGGCGCTTCACCTTGTCGCCGAGACCCAAGCTCGGGCCCGGCCGGACGTGCAGGCCCGCGCTCGGTTCCTCATCGGGCAAACCAGCACAGCCAGAGATGCAGACAATCTTGTTTGTGAGACAATCAGCATAGTCGTCCGACTCGATGTCACAGCTGATGGCTCTGCAGCCTGCCAAACATTCGGCACGGGTCTCGGCATGGACAGCCGAGAGCCTGGCCGACACTGCGGCGGCGCCGATCAGCCCGAGGCTCAAGATCGCGACGGTCTTGAGCATCACACTGAACGACGATTGCCGAAGGTTCGCAGTCGAAGTTAGAGAGTGAGACATTCTCGTTAGCTCCTTTGATCGCTAGACCGGCGTAGGCTCGGTCTATCGCCTGAAGTCTGTCGCCGGAGTGAACGCTTTCCGTCTCCTGCCGGGCGTTGTCGCCGGCTTCCGCCTTTTTCCGGCTTTCGGCATCAACCGGCATCCGGCCGGGCATTTCGCGCCGGTCGCACCGCTCGGGCGGAATTCCGGGGCTCTTTTGATCTCAAATTGCAGACGAAGGATGCCATTCGGAAGCGCCGAATCGTCCGTCGAGGCCGCTCACTTGAAATGCTTCGAGAGCTTGAGGCCTTGGGCCTGGTAGCTCGAGCCCAAGTCGCGGCCGTAGAGCATCTCGGGGACCTCGACGAGGCGCTCGTAGACGAGGCGGCCGATGATCTGGCCGTCCTCGAGGATGAACGGCACCTTGTGCGAGCGCACCTCGAGCACCACGCGCGAGCCCTTGCCGCCGGCCGCCGCGTGGCCGAAGCCAGGGTCCATGAAGCCCGCGTAGTGGACGCGGAACTCGCCGACCAGCGGGTTGAACGGCATCATCTCGGCGGCATGCGTCGGCGGGATGTGGACCGCCTCCTTCGAGGCGAGAATATAGAACTGGTCGGGATCGAGGATCAGACGGCGCTGCCCGCGCGCCGCGATCGGCTCCCAGTAGTCGAGGATGGCGCAGGAGGCCGGGAGATCGACATCAACCACGCCTGTATGGCGCTTGGCGCGGTAGCCGACGAGGCCGGTCGCATCGCCGACCAGATCGACAGAGAGCGCGATGCCGCCCTGGATGTCGGCCGCCGCTCCGGAGACGAGCGCGTCGCGAGCGTGCAGCTTGGCAAGCTCGGCGTCGCTCTCCCTTGGATCGCCGACCCGGAAGCGGAGCTGCGTGAGCTTCGAGCCGCGCCGCACCACGATCGGAAAGGTCTGCGGGCAGATCTCGGCATAGAGCGGTCCCTCATAGCCCGCCGGGACGAGGTCGAAGGCCGAGACGCCATCGGCTATGACGCGCGTGAACACGTCGAGCCGGCCGGTCGAGCTCTTGGGGTTGGTCGAGGCCGAGATCGCAACCGGCAACGCGAGGCTCTCGAGGAGGGGCACGACATAGACGCATCCCGTCTCGAGCACCGCGCTTTTTTCGAGATCGATCTCGTGCAGTGTGAACTCGCCGAGCTTGTCTCTGACATTGGAGCCAGGCCCCGGCAGGAAGCTCGCTCGTACGCGAAAGGCCTTTGGGCCAAGCCTCAAATCGACGCTCGCGGGCTGAAGCTGGCCGGGCGCTAAGGGCTCGGCGGGCTTCACGGCGCCCACTGAGACAAGCGCGCGGATGGCCTGGGCCGGCAAGATGCCATCGGTCACGGCAGCGCCAAGCATCCTTTCAGGTTTCGTCCGCGTCTTGATTGTGGGCTTGGCCATTCAGCGTTTGTCTCCGGCGCTGGTTCCCGCTCTCCCCGTTCATCACGGGGAGAGCGGGAACCAGCGCGCCCCCTCTAGACTATGCGCCACTTGACGCCAAGAGGCGCGAGCGGCTAATCCCTGAGCCATTCCGTGGTGATTTGGCCGGCCGGCTTGCAGCCACGTTAAACAAGTCGCTAAAAGGGCCGTGCGCTGACCCGGTTCCTGGGCGCCCGGCTTCTCAGTGGAGCGGCGCAGGCAGGGGCCGGGTTTATTGTTGGGCAGGGGCCCGAGGAGAGCGCATGGCGAAAGGCCAATCGAACCCAGCCGATCCGGCGACATGGCGCCCCGAGACGCAGCTCGTGCACGGGGGCGTGCTGCGCTCGCAGTTCGGCGAGACCTCGGAAGCGATCTTCCTCACGCAAGGCTACGTCTATACGTCGGCCGAGCAGGCGGAAGCCCGATTCAAGGGCGAGGACCCGGGCTACCAGTACAGCCGTTTCGCCAACCCGAGCGTCTCCATGTTCGAGGAGCGCATGCGCCTCTTCGAGGGCGCCGGGGACGCGCGCGCGCTCGCCACCGGCATGGCCGCCGTCACCGCGTCCCTGATGTGCTTCTTGAAAACGGGCGATCACATCGTCGCCGCGCGGGCGATGTTCGGCGCCTGCCGCTACATCGTCGAGGAGTTCTGCCCGCGCTTCGGCATCACCTCGACCCTGATCGACGGCCGCGACCTCGAGGCCTGGCGCGGCGCGATCAAACCCGGCACCAAGGCGTTCTTTTTCGAAACGCCCGCCAACCCGACGCTCGATCTCGTCGATATCGCCGCCGTGTCGAAGCTTGCGCACAAGGCCGGCGCCAAGGTGATCGTCGACAACGTGTTCGCGACGCCTATGCTGCAGCGGCCGCTCGCGCACGGCGCGGACATTGTCGTCTACTCGGCGACGAAGCACATCGACGGTCAGGGCCGCTGCCTGGGCGGCGTCGTGCTGGCGAGCGCGCAATTCGTGAAGGACCACCTGCACGATTACGTGCGCCAGACCGGGCCCTCCATGAGCCCATTCAACGCCTGGGTGATGCTGAAGGGGCTCGAGACGCTTCCCATCCGCGTCAAGGCGCAATGCGAGACCGCGGCGCTTCTTGCAGATCACCTCGCCGGCATGCCGGGCGTCACGCGCGTGCTCTATTGCGGGCGCGCCGACCATCCGCAAGCCGAGCTCGTGCGCCGCCAGATGACGGGCGGCGGCCAGGTCGTGGCCTTCGAGGTCGCGGGCGGCAAGCCCGCTGCCTTCCGTTTCCAGAACGCGCTTCGCCTCATCCGGATCTCGAACAACTTGGGCGACGCCAAGAGCCTCATCACACATCCCACGACCACCACCCATTTCCGCCTGAAGCCCGAAAGCCGCGCCGAGCTCGGCATCACGGACGGCCTGCTGCGGCTCTCCGTCGGCCTCGAGGCGGCCGACGACTTGAAGGCCGATCTCGCGGCCGCGCTCGCCGCCGCAGGCGCTCATTGACGGGTTGGGCACACGAACGGGCCCGCTTGCGGATTACGAACATTGACGGGCGAATGCGCGCCCATGGTATGCCTTGGCGGATACGAGGCGGATCGACGCAATGGACGAGGAAGCCCCATACGAGCTGGTCACTCACGGCATTCGCATCCGGGTGTTCCCGCACTACGCCGAGGATCAGTCGACGCCGGATGAAGGCTATTATTTCTGGACCTATACGATCGAGATCGCCAACGAGGGCAGTGAAAAGGTGCAGCTCAAGTCGCGGGTGTGGCGGATCACCGACGCCAGCGGGCGAACCGAAGAGGTGCGAGGCCCCGGCGTCGTCGGGCAGACGCCGGTGCTCCAGCCGGGCCAGTCGTTCACCTATACTTCGGGATGTCCGCTCCCGACGCCGTCCGGAATCATGGTCGGCAGCTATCAGATGGCCGACGAGCGAGGCCGGCTCTTCGACGTCGCAATCCCCGCGTTCTCCCTCGACAGCCCCTATGCCGTGCGGAGCATGAACTAGCATGGCGGTTCAGAAGTTCCCCACCACTCGCGGCTCCCTCGTGAGGGGACTTCTGAACCAAGGCCATGACTTGCAAGTCTATGATTCTAGTGTCCCTTATGAACCCGAAGTTCGCAAACGCGATTGCCGCAAGTGTGTGCGAACTTCGGGTTCGGGACACTAGGATGCCGTCCTGTCAGCGGCCGCAGGAGGCGGCAATCTGGGGCCTGAGGCGGTCGGGGATGGCCGGGGGAGCTGCGAAATTGCGGCAGAGCGCGCCGATGCGGCCCGCAAGCTTGACGGCTCCATCAGCGCAAAAGAGACCGCTGCCGTCCTTCTGCGGCGCGAA
>DATETZ010000095.1:0-3385 GCA_035283385.1 Hyphomicrobiaceae bacterium | reverse complement strand
TGCCCGCTGACCGGCGCGAGGTCAATATTCCTTGACGTCATGGCGGAAAGAGCTGCAAAAAAAGTCATCCATTTCCGCCACAAATGCAGCATAGTCAGCCGAATTCGGCCGGGAGGTCTATTTCATGAATGACGTTTCACCCACGCACCAGATCACCGATCGCGCCATCAAGGCGATTGGGGGGGACAATCCGAATGCAGACTACATCCTTAGACCCGAAGAACACGCCCGCCTCCTCCCGCCCGAGGCTGCTCCCCTCGCGAGGATTCTCCTGCGCCATAAGCAGATACAGGAGGAATTTCGCATGCATGACGCGTTGGCAAACAAAGCTCAGGCGCGCTACAAATTTGTTGGTCGTTGGATCTTGATCTCAAGCCTGATCGGGCTGCTGCTGGGCGCCACATTCCTGTTACCTCCCCTTCAGAATGCTCCGCCGCCGCTGCGGACGGCGGCGACTATCATCGAGTACCTCTCGCTCTTTGCGGCATTCTTCCTTGCGCGCTATCTCGCCGTTGCTCGCCCGTTTCCTCAATGGATGCGAGAACGAGCCCGAGCTGAACTTGCACGCGTGAAGCTTTTCGATGTGGTCCTGGATAGTGAGGAGCAAGTCCGAGATGAGGAGCTCCCGCTTCTCCCGCTAAAGCTTGAGTACTTTCGGCGCTACCAACTCGACGTGCAACGGCGCTACTACGGCCGACGAGGTAAGCAACACCAACAGGCAGCGGGCCACACCAAGACGTGGGAGCGTGCGAGTCTGACACTCTCCGTCATATCGATTTTGATCGCGCTTTGGGTCGGGCTCGTTCTGTTCCCTTATTTCGGAGTTACCTTGCCCTGGCCGCCTCTCCAAAGCGTTGTGAATTTCGCGGTCGCCTTGCCCTTCGATGACGAGAGGTGGCTGTTTGCGTTGGGTGTAGCTGGTGCAGCATTCTACGGATATGCAACATCTCGCTCACTCATGAATCTCGACGAGCGCAATGCATCGCGCTACCTGACCACACACGCCAATCTCGAATTTATCGTTGAGAAGATCCTCGAACCCGCTCGCCAGCATGCCGCAAGAGGCGATGAGGCTGATGTGCGGGAATTCGTAAGACGCGTGCAGGACCTGATCTCCTCTGAGCACAAGGAATGGGTCGATCTTCAGGAGACCTTGGGTGGCCGGCTGGCCCTAGGCTCATAACGGTCTAGCTTTGATCACCTCATACGTCGCATCGAAGGCGGCGCGGCTGGCGGCGTAGACTTCGTCGCCGTTGAGCAGGAGGTAGCCGCTGGCGCCGGTCTGGCGTTCGCCCCACGGCGCCAGGATGTCGAAGCCGCCGGGGAGGGAGAGCGCCGATACCACGCCCTTGGCGCGGTAGATGACCCCGAAAGCGTTGCTTTCCGAAGTGGGCTCGTAGAGGCCGGCGAATTTGTCCGCCACGATCACGTATGTGTTCTCGCGGCCCTCCTGGTCGCGCAGCGGCTGGCGCTGCGGCGACAGGTTGGTGACGATGAAATCGCCGGGCCGCGCGGTGTTGGTCGTCTCCTTGCCGTTCCAGCGCGTCTCGACCACCTCCGCGGCCTTTGCCTCGCGGGCGGCGACATAGCCGATCTTGCGGGCGCGGATCGGCGTCTCGCCGAGCTCGGCGCCGATGCGCGCGAAATCCGCGGGCGTCAGGATCGCATCGGCCGTAACGCGCGCCTTGCCCCCGACGCGTTCGATCATCGGCATGGGGCTCTCCCAGGGGTCTCGTTGCCACACGCACCGGAGCCGGGGCGGTTGCGATTGCCGGCCGGTCCATTGCCACGCATTTGCGAGCGGCGCGGCGCGAGCGCATGCAAGGCAGCTTCCGCTTCCGAAACTCTTGCCCAATTCACACGAGCGCTGCGGCCGTCACCGACGGCCGCCGTTCCAAGCCGAGCGGGCAGCCCGCGGGCATGATATCACGAACCGGGCGATTGGGGCGCCCGCACGGGCGAATGAACAGGTTTCTGCGACCGTCGCCGACGACCGCAGCCCCGGGCCGATGGAGGCCCAGCCAAGGAGTACACACCCCGACCGCGGATCTGGACCGGAGCGCGCGCTGTGCACAACTTTCAGCGGCCGTCGCCGACGGCCGCGGACGGAGAGGGCGGGCGAATAAGCGACGTGCGAAACCGAACGCTCCCTCACGCTGGACGAACCTACTTCTTCTTCGCATCGAGCGCCGCGAAGGTGCCGCCGTCGGCGGCGAGGCGTTCGATCAGGGGGGCGATCTTCCAGCGGGGGCCGTATTTGGCTTCGTAGGCCTTGATGCGCTCGGCGGCCTTCTGCATGCCGATGACGTTGTCCACCTGCCACATGGGGCCGCCGCGCCAGGCGGGGAAGCCGTAGCCGTTGAGATACATCGTGTCGATGTCGCTGGCGCGCAGCGCAATGCCCTCCTCGAGGATTTTGGCGCCTTCGTTGGCGAGGCGGAGCAGGCAGCGCTCGACGATCTCGTCGGCCGGGATCGACCGCTGCTTGATCTGCAGCGCCTCGGCCTCGGCGCGGATCAGCGCCTCGATCTCGGGGTCGACCTGGCGCTTGCGGTTGGCGTCGTACTTGTAATAGCCGGCGCCCGTCTTCTGCCCGAGCCGGCCCATCTCCACAATTCTGTCGGGCACGCGCGCGAACTGCGCCGCCTCGCCGGTGAGCCTCCTCTCCTTGCGGATGCGGTAGCTGACGTCGAGGCCGGCGAGGTCGCCGACCGCGAGCGGCCCCATGGCCATGCCCCAGGCCTCGAGCGCCCCGTCGACCTCCTGCGGCATGGCGCCTTCCAGGTTCATGGCCTGCACCTCGCCGCCGTAGGCCGCCAGCATGCGATTGCCCACGAAGCCGTCGCACACGCCGGCCTGCACGCCGACCTTGCCGATCTTCTTGGCGACCGCCATGGAGGTGGCCATCACGTCGTTGCCGGTCTTCTCCGCGCGCACGATCTCCAAGAGGCGCATGATGTTGGCGGGCGAGAAGAAGTGCAGGCCCACCACGTCCTGGGGCCGCTTGGTCTGGGCGGCGATCTCGTCCACGTCGAGGGTGGAGGTGTTGGTGGCGATGATGGCGCCGGGCTTGGCGATTTTGTCGAGCTTGGCGAAGATCTCCTTCTTCAGCGCCATGTTCTCGAACACCGCCTCGATGACGAGGTCGGCCTTGCCCAGGTCCTCCATCTTCAGCGAGGGCGTGAGATTGGCCATCCGCTCCTGGGCCTGCGCTTGCGTGGCGCGGCCGCGCTTCACGTTGGCGTCGAGCGTGTCCTTGATGCGGGCCACGCCCTTGTCGAGGGCCTCCTGCGTGGTTTCGACCACGGTCACGGGATAGCCGCCGTTGAGGAAAGCGAGCGTGATGCCGGTGCCCATGGTGCCGGCGCCGAGGATGCCGACGCTT
>DATETZ010000094.1:0-6127 GCA_035283385.1 Hyphomicrobiaceae bacterium | reverse complement strand
GCCTGCGCGACCTCCTCATTAAAAAAGCGGCCTCCCAAAGGAGAAACCGCAGGTAGGTGTCCACCGACACGGCAGCAACCGCCAATGGACGACTAGTCCCCGCCGCTGCTCCCCAAGCTTAACACAATAGGCCGTAGGCGGTCAGTCCGGCACCAATAAGCCTACCCCAAATCACGGCCTTGACTGAAACATAGCGACACGCAATAGTGTCGTATCGGTAACCAGTCAGGTGACCCCATGCTCATCTGGCTCCTGAAAGGTCAAATCGCGATGCACGCTGAGACACAATTTGACGTGCTGCACGAGCTCGAACGCATGAGGAGCGCCGTCAAGATCACCGGCCTCCACGTGTCCGCGAAGACCGCACCGGGCGAGCGTCTGGCCGACGACACCGACGACGGCATCAAGCAGCAAAGGAACAGCCAATGAGTGCTATCAAGCAGTCGCGCTTTACGTCGTGCAAGGTGGTCCTGGTACGGCTCGCTCAGGACACTGTGTGTGGTTCGGACAGTATCGTTCTCGGTGCCAGCGATCCGGCCGTGTTCAACGCCCTCAAGATGTATGTGTGGCGACGTCAGGCGCGCATCAGCGCCTTCATCAGGCCCCGCCGCAAGCGCGGAATGTCGATGACTACGATCATGGAACTCTACCGCCAAGCCGAGCGGGAGACGTCCTAATGGCCAAGATCATCGCCTCAACCGACGACCTGCCGCTGCCCGTCGACGACAAGCAGCCCTGGGACCCGGCCGGCCATCCACCGGCCAATCCCGCCGCCGATCCCGAACCTGCCGACGACGAGGCGGCCGAGCTCGACGAGATGCTCAACGCGATCGCCGCGGCCAAGGACGAGGACACCGAGGTCACGGACGGCCGCCCCGAGTGGAATAAGTAGGGAGAAAGCCCATGATCCCGCGACGCCTTGATCGCCTGACGCCCCTGCCGCTCGACAAAAAACCGGAGGTGCCAACCCACCCCGGCTACCATGCCGCCGGCGCGCGCGACCGGCCGGACACTATCTTCAGTGCCGAGTTCCAGCGCCGGCTCCGCCGTCACATCGCCCGCCACCTCGTCCTGTATGAGACCACGTCACGCCCGCCCCGCTTTTTGTGCATCCAGGGCAATCCGGGCGAGGGCAAGACCGAGACCGTCCAGGTCGTCTGCTCCCGCGATGGCGTCGATGTCATCATCGTCGCCGCGGCCGAGCTGGCGGGCGCCACGGAGAACGCCGGCGTCGAGGCCCTCGAGCGCCTGTCCGAGGCGGTCCGCCTCATCAGCCAGCAGCATCGCCGTCCCCTCCTCGTCCTCTTCGACGACTTCGACTTGAGCTCCGTCGCCCGCCTGGCCGCGACCGAGTACACCGTCAACAGCCAGCTGTTGACGCAATACTTCCAGTTCATCGCCGATACCGGCGCCCTGCGCACGGCCGACGGCCTCAGCGCGCCCATCGTCATGACCGGCAATGACTTCACGCCCATGCGCAGCTCTCTCCTGCGGCCGGGACGCGCCGATTTCTTTTCCTTCGCGCCCTCGTTCGACGAGAAGGTCGCCATTGTCGCCGCCCTGCTCGCCATCCCCGACCGTACCGCCGTGCGGCCCCTGGTCTGGGAGCACCGGCACGAGCCGATCGCCTTTTTTTCGGCGCTCAAGACCTCGCTCTCCGATCAAACCCTCGACGCCGTCATCGCCAAGCACGGCCTCGACGTGCCGGCGATCCAAAACGTGCTGACCGACACCAGCCAGCGCCCCGCCGATCTCGCCCACTTGCGCGCTCTCGCCCTCCGCGCCGCCAATGCCGGCGCCGTCCCCCAAAACTTTCTCACCACTGCGAGGGTGTCATGTCCGGGAAAATAAGACTGGAAGTTCAGGCCCGCCTGACGGTGAGGCCGCTCGCGAAAACCCTCGTGCGGGCCCAGAACGCCGGCGAGTTCGCCAGCAACCTTGGCGCCAGCGATAGCGAAGTCAGGATCGCCCAGGAAGGTTTCGCGGCCGGCATTTTCGCCAAGGTCATCGTCTACGGTGTCGACGGTCGCGATCACGAAGTGGAACGCGCCGCCTTCAGCGTCGACCAGGCCGCCGGCGACGGCGACGACGTGATCAGCGTCGAGGACGACGACAGCCGCTCGATGATCGAGCGCACCGACAAGGGCTTCGCCGAAGCCGTGCGCAGGACCAAGGCCAGGTATGAGCGCAAGGGCCTGCGCCCGCTCGTGCGCTTCCACTACGTCGATCACATCGCCAACGATCCCGCGGCGCGCGCTCGCCACAACGAGAAGCTCGGCATCGTCGATGCGTCCCCTGTCGCGACCGCCGACGGCATCGACATGATCTGCGTGGCTTCGATCAAGCCCGGCAAGGATCCCCGCCAGGGCCTGGACCTCTACTGGGGGAAGCGGAGGCGCTGATGGGCATCGTCAACCAGGTCGAGGGCTGGTTCGAGCACGACGAGCTCGTCGTCTCTGCCGCCATCGACCGCCTGGTCGTGGCGATCCATCGCTACGGCGTCTGCGTCGCCCGCATCACGCACCCGCCGGAGTATGCCGATCGTCGCATCGCCCCCGCTCAAGTCCTCCTCGCCGAGCCTCTGACCCATGAAGGCCAGGACCGATGACCGCTCTCTTCTTCGCGCGCCGGCCGCTCACCGCCATCGTCCTGCCAATCGAAAATCGTCAGCAGAGCGACGTTGGCACGTGCTGGGCCAGTTGCGTCCGGCAAGCCATCGCGTTCCTCACCGGACGCGCCATCAGCGAGCGGCAGCTCTGCGCGACCGCCCGCATCCGCCCCGACCAGGGCGCAACCGTCCGCGACATGGCGAAGCTCCTCGAGCGCCTCGGCCCCGCCCATTGTCTCGAGAACAACAACCCTTCGCCCGTTCTCCTCACCGAATACTTGGCGCAGCGCCGCCCGCTCATTGTCTCGCTCACCGTCGGCAAAGGCTTCGTCACCCATGCCGTCCTGCTGCGCGGCATGATCAAGGACGCCGGCGCCTGGCACGCCGTCGTCAATGACCCGAACCTCGCCGACGGCTTCTCCATGTTCGTGCCGTTCGCCCGGCTGCACGCGGCCTGGTGCTCGAGCCTGGTCATCGCCCCAGCACAGAGGCCATAGCCATGCGCAGTCTCAGCCAGCGTCCCGTCGACCCCACTGTGCTGCGCCAGCACCTCGAGCGCGAGCTCGAGCACGCCAGAGCCGTCGAGCAGGCCTACACTCTGGCCGCGCTTGCCAAGCGCCTGCATGGCCACCGCAAGCTGTTCGCACGCCACAATCTGTTTCTCGCCTTCAAGGCCGCGGACAAATACCCGGCGATTTACGTCATCCGCCGTGACCATTCGGCATGGTTCAAAATCTGGTGGTGCGCCGATGCCCTCCGCGCCGACGCTTACAACAGCTTCTCATCATCAAGCGACTGGCACGAAGTCATGGACGTCAGGCTCACCGCCAATCTCGATTTCGCCGAGCGGTGCCTGATCGGCATGCTGGAGCGCGGCGAGCTGCGCTTCGGCAACGCCTATCTGCCGGCCGATCTGCACGAGCTCGACCACGTCAGTGTCCCCGAACTTCCCGCCCGCCCCGTTCCGGCCCTGCCGCCGCCAACAACGCCACCCCCAACTATCGAGGCCCAGGCCGTCGAAGTCCGCACGCCCGCCCCGCATGGCCTGCGCGCCGTTCCGCTTGCCGCTCAACCCAAGCCCGCGCGGGCGCCTTGGTGGCGATAAGGAGGAGATCATGTTCCTGCGTCTGCAGCGATCGCAACGCCGCAGCTGGCTCGGTGCCCGAATCTATGTGCTGACCGCCCACATCGAGGCCGAGCCCGAGGACGTGCGTATTATCAACAGCCACGCCTTCTCCGGCAAGCACGCCTACATCGTTCCGCTCGATCACGTCGCCGAGCTCGAGGCACGCGCCGAAGCCGCCTACCAGCGGCAGAAAAAACTTTCGGTCTGGAAGCAAGACGACCAACTGCCCATCATGTGGGAGAACGCCAAGGTCGTGGCCCTCGCGATCCGCGCTAACCTTGCCGTCCACAGCGCCTTCCGCATCACCGTCGACCAACTCCTCGCCGGCACCGTCGCCGAAGGCCGCGACCTCGCCGAGCTCCTCGAAGTCGAGACCGCCATCATTCGCTCATTCGACGCTCTGAAATGCCTCGTCGACCACGCCCGCGCCTTCGAACATCGCCGTGAGATGGTCCTCGCCCCCGACGATGACGAGAACGACACGCTAGCGCCGCCGTCGATCTGGCCGCGCTTCTCACGCCGCTAAACGCCATGGCCAAGATCGTACCCACCAGACCCACCGTGCACGGCGAAGGCCTGTTCCAATCCCTCGCCGGCCCGGTCCCGGCCCGCGCCAATGCCGAGACAGAGGCCCTCTTTCGCCAGCTGCAGCACCGCCGCTGGTCGTCGCCCTATACCGGCCCCCGGCTGATCGACCGGCTCGCGGCGCATGTTCTCGCGCCCGCGCTCAATTCGCGCCAGCTCCCCGAGACGTTGCGTCAGGCCTTCGAGGTTTGCGCCCGCGAGCTTGTGGCGTGCGAAGCTCAATTGTTCGATCCCCCTGCTCTGCCGCCCGCGCACTCCGTCGTGCAAGGCGTCGCCGCCCGCGCCCGCTTGCGCGAACGTCTGGCTTTCTTTGATCGCGAGCAAGAGCTCGTCGCGGACTGGATCACCCGCCTCACCCGCTGCCTCACGGCGATCGCAAATGCGCTGCCAACCATCGACCCCAAACCCGCTGCGCTTGTGGTTCCGGTTCCGATCGTCAACCTCGTCGATCGGCCGGCCGAGCTCATCTCCCAGCTCGTCTCCGACCTCATCGTCTTGGCGCCCGATCCGGCCGCTCCCCTGACGCGTCCCGGCACCGAGCTCGCGCAGCGCCTTGCCAGCAATCTGCTCGCCGCTTCCCGCATGTCCTTCGACGACGCGCAAAAGCGTCCCGAGCGCCTGCGCTGGCCAACGAGCGAGAAGGCAACGCCGCAGGAGCTGATCGAGCGCTACCTCGGCACCACGCCTTTCGCCGCGCTCTTCGAGGCCTCGATCCCGCTCCCCGTTGGCCATCGCACGCGCTTCGAGCATACCCACGTCCTGGCCCGGATCGGGCACGGCAAGACGCAACTTTTGCAGACCATGATGCTCGCCGATTTCGATGATCCCCTGCGTCCGGCCGTGGTCGCCATCGACAGTCAGGGTGACATGATCAACACCCTCTCGCGGCTCGAGCGCTTCGCCAACAACAATCGTCTGACCATTCTCGATCCCGCCGACACGGAGTGGCCGCTGCGGCTCAATTTGTTCGACATCAACCGCGCCCGCATCGACAGGCTCTCGCTGGGTCAGCGCGAGGAAATTCTGGCCGGCGTGATTGAGCTCTACCAGTACATTTTCGGGGCACTTTTAGGCGCCGACCTCACCGCCAAGCAGTCGGTCGTCTTCCGCTTCTTGGCGCAATTGATGATCACGATCCCAGACGCCACAATTCACACCCTCATCGAATTGCTCAAAGACCCCAGCCCGCACGTGCGCCACCTCGATCAGCTGCCGCCGACCGCGCGCACGTTTCTCACCGAGCATCTGTTCGCCAATAAGGACAGCGAGTACCGCGAGACGCGTCGCCAAGTGCTGCGTCGCCTGTTCCACGTTCTCTCTAATCCAACCTTTGAAAGGATGTTTTCCCATCCCAAGAACGGTCTCGACATGAAGGAGGCGCTCGCGCCGGGTAAGGTTCTCCTGATCAACACCGCGAAGGCGCGCCTCAAGGCCGAATGGTCGGCGATCTTCGGCCGCTTTATGATCGCCCGCATCCTACAGGCCGTCTTCGAACGCGCCGCCGAGCCCGAGCACAAACGCCATCCGCTGTTCGTCTACATCGACGAAAGCCACGAGTATTTTGACAGCAATATCGACAGCCTGCTGATTTCCGCGAGGAAATATAAGGCCGGGATCGTCCTCGCCCACCAGACCATCGACCAGCTCAAAACCGGCGGCCTCAGGGCCTCAGTCTTGGGCATGCCAGCCCTCCGCTTCTGCGGCGATGTCTCCGCGGCCGATGCCTCCACACTCGCACCTGAAATGCGAACCACCGCCGATTTTCTGCTTGGCGTGCGCAAGCGGGACACGGCCACCCAGTTCGCCTG
>DATETZ010000093.1:0-21552 GCA_035283385.1 Hyphomicrobiaceae bacterium | reverse complement strand
TGAGAAATAGGGGAGCGGAGCGCGGGATTGCCGCGGTCTTCCGCATGTATCTGACAAGGCGCACCGGCGCCCCGCTTGCCGAGCTTTGCGCCGGGGGAGGCAGTGCCCGGCGTCCCGCGCCCCTCTTGGCCGTAGCCTCCTCGGTCCCGATGTTGCCACCGGCAGTGGGCAGACGCGCTAAGGGATACCGGCCGCGTGACCGGCGCTTCCCTTAAGACTCGACCCCGCCCCTCGCCAGCTAGACGCCTCTAGAAGGCGACCCCAGCGGGGCGGGATCAAGGGAGTATAAAGCCACGTCGCGGCGCGGGGATTAGATTGCCGCTTCGAGGGAGAGTGCCGCATCCGGTGCCGGAATGCGCTCCGCGGCCATCGGCGGGGCAGGTCTCGACGCCTTGCGCGCCTCCAGTCCAGCCGATGGCAACGGGTCTTGAGGAGAAGCGCGAGCCACCGCTCATCATGCTGAAAGTATGTCTGCGACATGACACGCCCAGCTCGCGCCGGCCCCCGAATGAGCGGGACCGGACGAGGATAAGGGAGGACGGAGGGGTGGGGGATAAGGATTCGCAGCGGGCCGGCGCGGGCCTTCGGCTTTCAATCGCATAGCCGGCGTCACGGGGGAGGGCGTGGGGTGCTGGGTTTGTGCCTTTGCAGAAGTATCGAATCCACACCATCAAAAAGTGTTAACTGGACTGCTAACACAATATGCATCTGTTCTGCAATCGAGAAGGACCAACCATGTCGACGGGTACTTCCTGTATGCTCAGGTTAATTCGGCGCTCTGGATACGCGGACTGGCTCAGATCATACGAAATCATCGTCAACGGCATAAAGGTTGGCACTCTCGCCCGCAATTCTGTTCTCGATCTTGTGGTTCCAAGTGGTCGAGTCACAGTCGAAGCACGAATCGACTGGGGCCGAAGCCGACCTCTAACGGTTGAGGCCACACCTGACCAGAGAATCGAAATCGAGGTATCGAATCACTGGGGGGCTCTGCTCGCTATTTGGGCCATTACGTTTGGCGCCCATAGCTACTTGATATTAAAGCGCCTGCCAGCGTGATGACATCTTGAATATGGCAACTCAGCGACGCCAGTTTTGGGTTGGTAAGCTGGCGGTGAGCGGGCGCGACGCTGCCCGGTGCAGTTGAATCGACGGAGAAAACACCAGCCCTGGTAGTTCACGGGTTAGAATTAGGTGCCTTTTCGATTAACGCGACAACAGCGTCCAGAAATTTGACAACTTCCGCTTCAGCATCCCGACCCCAATCGGCCTTCGGTGGTCTGTGCACAACGCGATCCGCGAAATCTTTTAGGGGGCGCAATCTTAAATTCCAGATCCACGGATAGTTCGGCTCTTGTAAAGCCCAATCGATCAACTGCTGAAGTCCCGGATCTTTGGACCCATGCGGAATCTTATGAGGTACATAGGCTGTCTTCAGAAGATGCTCCACGATGGTGCGGCACGCCATAACCGAAGCCGCAAGCGCGCCGGCTAGGTAAGCGTTAACGGCGTCGTTTTGCAGTTGCGCCACGCCGGCATAGGGGACATTTGACACGGTCTTCTTCATATACATGGGTATAAGAGCGCGCGGTAGCGCCCGCCATCTTCTCTCGATTCCGACGAAATCGATTTGGACCTCGCCGCGAAAGAAGTCCCACGCTTCGACGCCCTCCAGCATCCACGCATCGTAGAAGCCAGACGACCCATACGACTCATAGGCGCTTCTCATGATTGCTTCGATGGCGGCGGCGGCGCGCTCGTTGCCCGGCACGAACTCCAAGTAAAGCCTTACGTCATCCTTGAAATACGACGGGCGTGGATCGTAGATTTCCTCGAAGGAGAGACCCTTGACGCTATTTGTTTCCGAGAAAACGTCCAGAGTGAGTGTTCCGTAACTACTCTCAACGGCCTGCGCCCAGTCTGCCTTGTACTGCCCAAAACATTCAATGAACCAGGGCGGGACGCCCTCAATGTAGCGCTTCTGGGATCTGAGCCGCTCAAAACGCCAGGTTTCAAAGTACATCCAGCCTGCCGTCCTGCGCACCTCTTCGTCGTTGGCGACCAGCAGCGCGAGGCGCGCAGGATCTCCGTCACACCGTTTCTTTAGGGTCTCCAGAGCTGAATTGAATGCATTGAAGAACGGGAGCAAATTACGCGCCATAACGCCTTGCCACAATGATGCTGTTGGATGAGCAGGTTCCGGCAGCTCTTTCATGGTTACTTTGCATAAGCGATACCACGCCGATTTTTGCCGGGATGCAACAGGTGCGACAGCGGCTGATGGCAGCCTCTGGCCCATCGCGACGCAGTTCGCGTGCGGCGCCACGTCAGCTGTGCTCTGCTGACCCGCCACCCCCCTCGATAAAGAGCGCCGCACGCGCGCGCCGCCCGATCCTTTGCCCTACGCCAGCGCCGCCGCGGGCTGGACCGTCTGCCCCCTTGCCTCACGCTCGAGCTTCATGCGCTCGGCGACCAGGAACGCGAGTTCGAGCGACTGGTCGGCGTTGAGGCGCGGGTCGCAGTGCGTGTGATAGCGGTCCGAAAGCTCCGTCTCCAAGATCGCGGTCGCTCCGCCCGTGCACTCGGTCACGTTCTGCCCCGTCATCTCGACGTGGATGGCGCCCGGGTACGAGCCCTCCGCGCGGTGCACGTCGAAGAACAGCTCGACCTCCTTGAGGATGCGGTCGAAGGGGCGCGTCTTGTAGCCGTTGGCGGCGGAGACCGTGTTGCCGTGCATGGGGTCGCACGACCAGACGACGCTGCGCCCGGCCTTCCTCACCGCGCGGATCAGCCTCGGCAGATGCTTCTCGACCTTGTCGTGGCCGAAGCGGCAGATGAGGGTGAGGCGCCCCGGCTCGTCCTTGGGATTGAGAATATCGATGAGCCGCAACAGCCCGTCGGGCTCGAGCGACGGGCCGCACTTGACGCCGATCGGGTTCTTGACCCCGCGGCAGAACTCGACATGGGCCTGATCCGGCTGACGGGTCCGGTCGCCGATCCAGAGCATGTGGCCCGAGGTCGCGTACCAATCCCCGCTCGTCGAATCGAGTCTGGTCATGGCCTGCTCGAAGCCCAACAGCAGCGCCTCGTGACTGGTATAGAAGTTGGTCGTCCGGAGCTGGGGGGTGTTGTCGCTCGTAATGCCGCACGCGCGCATGAAGCCCAGGGTCTCGGCGATGCGATCGGCAAGCTCCTGGTAGCGATGGCCCTGGGGGCTGTCCTTGACGAAGCCCATGTTCCACTGGTGCACGCGCTCGAGATCGGCATAGCCGCCGGTCGCGAACGCGCGCAGCAGATTGAGCGTCGCCGCCGACTGGCGGTAGGCCTCGATCTGACGGGCGGGATCGGGCACGCGCGCCTCGGCCGTGAACTCCGGCCCGTTCACGATGTCGCCGCGATAGCTCGGCAGCTCGAGGGCGCCAATCTTCTCGGTCGGCGAGGAACGCGGCTTGGCGAACTGGCCGGCGATGCGGCCGACCTTCACGACCGGCGTGCCGCCGGCATAGGTCAAGACGACCGCCATCTGCAGGAACACGCGGAAAAAGTCGCGGATGTTGTCGGCCCTGTGCTCGGCGAAGCTCTCGGCGCAATCGCCCCCCTGAAGCAGGAAGCCGTGGCCGGCCGCGACCTCGCCCAAGAGCTTCTTCAGCTCGCGCGCCTCGCCCGCGAAGACCAGCGGCGGGAAGGTCGCAAGCTTCGCCTCGACATCGGCGAGCACCGCCTTGTCGGGATAGTCGGGCACCTGGATGATCGGCTTCGACCGCCAGCTCTCGGGTGACCAGGGGGCCGCCATAATCAATCTCCATACGTGAGGGCGGCGCACCCACACTGCCCTCAGCCGCTTTGAGCCGCTTGAGGAGCGCCGTCCGAGGCGAAGCATTATGCCATCGCCGCGGCCTTATAGGCCAACTCTTTGGCCCATGCCAGCCGCGCCGGCTTGCCCCTCGCAGGACCCGGACCGCGCAAGCGGTGCACCTGGAAGTTCCCCCGCTCCTGTGCCAGTTTCGCGCCCCATGAGTCTCAAGGAGCCCTCTTTCACGTTCGGGATCGAGGAGGAGTACCACCTCGTCGATCTCGATACCCGTGATCTCGCGCCGGCCCCCCCTGCCCTCTTGGCGGCGTGCGAGGCCGAGCTCGGAAAGCAGGTGGCTCCCGAGTTCTTCCGGTCGCAAATCGAGATCGGCACCCGCGTTTGCCGAACCCTCGCGGAGGGACGCGCCGAGCTCGCTCGATTGCGCGCCATGATCGCGGCCAAGGCGCGCGAGCACGGGCTCGCGCCAATCGCCGCCTCCACCCATCCGTTCGCGCGCAAGTCCGCGCTCGAGACCACACCCAAGCAACGCTACCAAGAGCTCGCGCGCGACTTCGCGGGCATCGGGCGGCGGCTCGCGATCTGCGGCATGCACGTCCACGTCGCCATCGAGGACGACGAATTGCGCATCGATCTCATGAACCAGGTGCGCTACTTCCTGCCGCACCTCTTGATGCTCTCGACATCGTCACCATTCTGGGAAGGCGACGATACGGGCCTCAAGAGCTTTCGCCTCGCCATTTTCAGCGAGCTTCCGCGCACCGGGCTGCCGCAGCGCTTCGAGAGCTACGGCGAATTTGCGCGCACGATCGACGTGCTGGTGCGCGCCGGCGTCATCGAGGACGCGAGCAAGGTGTGGTGGGATTTGCGACCCTCGGTGCGCTTCCCGACGCTCGAGATGCGCGTCACGGATGTGTGCACCCTTATCGACGATGCGCTGTCCATCGCCGCACTTTATCTGTGCCTCATGCGCATGCTCTACCGGTTGCGGCGCTCGAACCAGAAATGGCGCTCCTATCCGGCGTTCCTGATCGAGGAGAACCGTTGGCGGGCCCAGCGCTACAGCGTGAGGGAAACGCTGTTCGACTTCGGCAAGGGCGAGCTCGTCGCGTTCCCGGCGCTGGTCGAGGAGCTGATCGCGCTCATCGCCGAGGACGCGCAGGCGCTCGGATGCACGGCCGAGGTGGAGCACGCCCGCCAGATCGTCGCCAACGGCACGAGCGCCGACCGCCAGGCCGCTCGGTTCGCCAAGCTCACGGCCGCGGGCGCGAGCCGCGAGGAAGCGCTACGGGGTGTCGTCGACCTTCTGGTCGCCGAGACCGTCAGCGGGCTTTGAGAGCAGGGCCTCGGCCGGGGGGAGAGGCGGGCCGGAAAATTCCTTCTCCCGATGCATCTCGGTCTCGATGGTGATCCTGATCTCGTCGGAGACGTAGGGGATCGAGCGGATGATCCCGAAGTCGCTTCTGAAGATCTGCGTCGTCGCCGAGAACCCCGACGAATAGTGGTCCTTGTAGACCGGGTTGATGGCGGAGAGCGGATGCTCGCCGGTGAAATTCCACACCACGTCGAGCGTGACCGGCTTGGTGACGCCGTTGATCGTGAGGTCGCCCACGACCTCGGCGATTTTCGTATCGGTGCGCCTGACGCTGGTGGTCTTGAAGGTGATCACCGGGAATTGCTCGACGTCGAAGAACTCCTTGGAGCGGACGAGGTGCTCGTCGAGCTTCGGGATTCCGGTCGCGATGCTCTTGAGCGGTATCTTGACGTCCACCGTGCTGTCTTCCGGCCGATTTGGATCGAAAGTGACCGCGCCCTCGACATCGAGGAACCGCCCCCCCTGCCGCGACAGACCCAAGTGGTCCCATGTGAACCGCACCTCGGTGTGATCCTTGTCGAGCACATAGGTGTCGGCGCGCACGGGCGCGGCCAGCGCCCATGCCTGGAGGATCAGGGCACCGGTCAAACCGAGGTTGAAGCGGGTTGCAGGCATGGGCCTCGTTCTCGAGCCTCTTGGCAGCATGTCCCGGCCCGCATCGGCCACGCGACCGTGACCACACTATGGCGAGGCTTGGCACATTTGACCTAAAGCCCGGCCGCCATGCCGCCGTCGACCGCAAGCTCGGCCCCCGTCACGAAGGCCGACTCGTCGGAGGCAAAGAACAGAGCCGCCCGCGCCACGTCGTCGGCGGCGCCAAATCGCCTCAGCGGCGTCTGCTCGATGAGCGCCTTGTTGATGGCCGGATTCTTCAACACCCGCTCGGTCAGCGCGGTCTCGATGAAGCCGGGCGCCAGCGCGTTGACGCGGATGTTGTAGGCGCCGTACTCGACGGCGAGCGCGCGCGTCAGCGCCGAGACGGCGCCCTTGGTCGCCGAGTAGCCGGCGAGCTGGCGCAGCCCCCTATGCCCCATGATCGACGAGATGTTGACCAGCGAGCCCTTGCCCGAGGCCTTGAGCAGGGTAAAGCCGTCGCGCGCGACCCGCACGACGCCGTCGAGATTGACCTCGCGGATCTTGACCCAGTCGGCGTCCGAGAGATGACGGAAATCGCTTCTGACGTTGAGGCCCGCGTTGTTCACGAGCGCGTCGATCCTGCCGTGCGCCGTCTCGATGGCCCGGAACAGCGCCGTCACGTCCTGGCCGCGCGAGACATCGACCGTCATCGCCGTGGCCTCGAGGCCGCTCCGCTTGATCGCGTTCGCCGCCGCCGCGGCGCTGTCCCCGTCCACGTCCGTCACGTAGACGTGCGCGCCCTCGGCGGCGAAAAGGCTCGCGGTCGCGAGGCCGATGCCCGCGCCCCCGCCGGTGACGACCGCGACCTTTCCCTTCAATCGTTGCATGAGCCTCCCCGTGAACCCGCCCCGCGACCAAAGCACCGCCCTCGCACGCTTTCAACCGACGGCACCCCCCTCTGCGCTTGCCGGGGAGGCGATTGGCGCCTCACTCGGCGGCGACCGCGGACGGCGCCCCCTGCTCGCGCATGGTGACGAGCTCCTCGGCCGCCGTCGGGTGCAAGGCCATGGTGGCGTCGAAGTCGGCCTTGGTCGCCCCCATGCGCAGTGCGATCGCCGCCATCTGCACGATCTCGGCCGCGTCCGGCCCCATGACGTGGCACCCGACGACCCTCCCGCTCCGGTCGTCGACCACGAGCTTCATCAGCATGCGCTCGTCGCGGCCGGCGAGCGTGTTGCGCAACGGCCGAAACCGCGACTTGAACACAGCGATCGGCCCGCAGTGCTCCCTGGCATCGCTCTCCGACCAGCCGACCGTGCCGATCTCAGGGGTCGAGAACACCGCCGTCGGCACGAGCATATGGTCCGCGGTCCAAGGCTTGGCGCCGAACTCGCTGTCGGCGAAGGCGTGCCCCTCGCGAATGGCAGCGGGCGTCAAGTTCACGCGGCCGGTCACGTCGCCGACGGCGAAGATGTTGTCGACGCTCGATCGGGACGCCTCGTCGACGACAATGTGCCCATTCGACCCGCGTTCCACGCCGATCTGCTCGAGCCCGAGACCGGCGCTGTTCGGCACCCTCCCGACGGCATACATCACCTGGTCGACCGAGAGGGTTGCGCCGTCGTCGAGACGAGCCTCGAGGCCCGGGGGTTTTCTATCGATGCGCGAGATGAGCCGCCGGGTGAGGATCCTGATCCCGCGCGCCCGGAGCGCTTCGGCGAGGGCGCCGCGCAAATCGTCGTCGAAGCCGCGCAATATCCTTTCGCCCCGGTAGACGATCGTCGTCTCGGCGCCGAGGCCGGCGAACAGGCTCGCGAACTCGACCGCGATATAGGCGCCGCCGTAGACGGCAATGCGCCGGGGCAGCTCCGGAAGATGAAACGCCTCGTTCGAGGTGATGACGTGCTCGCGCCCCGGAATCGGATCGCCTAGGTGCGGCTTGCCGCCGGTCGCGAGCAGGATTTTGTCCGCCGTGACGGTCTTGCCCTCGTTCTCGAGACGCACCCGATGCCGGTCGGCCAGCTCGGCCCGGTCCGTGAAAATGGTGACGCCCGCGTCCTCCAGATTGGCCCGGTAGACCCTTTCTAGGCGCGCGATCTCCCGGTCCTTGGCGGCGATCAGCGCCGGCCAATGGAAGCGCGGCTCTCCGGCGCTCCAACCGAAACCAGCCGCATCCTCGAAGTCGTCGCGGAACCGGCTCGCGTAGACGAGAAGCTTCTTGGGTATGCAGCCGCGGATCACGCAGGTGCCGCCCAATCGATCCTCCTCCGCGATCGCAACCCTCGCCCCGTAGCTCGCCGCGACGCGCGCGGCACGCACGCCCCCGGACCCCCCGCCGATGACGAACAGATCGAAATCGAAAGCGGTCATGCGGGCAGCGCCGGTCTCATGCTTCGCCTCATCCCAAGTCCGCCGGCCTGTCGTCCTCGGGCTCGAGGACCACGACACCATCCGGCCCGGCGATAATCGCCGCATCCGCGATGCCGAGAAACAGACCGTTCTCGACCACGCCGGGAATGAATTTCAGCGCCTCGTCCAGCGCCTCGGGATCGTCGATCCGGCCAAAGGCACAGTCGAAGACGTAATTGCCGCCATCGGTGATGAACGGCTCCCTGTCGGACCCCAGCCTGAGCCTGATCTCGCCCCGGCAGCCCGCGTCAGCCCCCAGCATCTCGATCATGTTGCGGGTGGCGGCGAGGCCGAAGCGCACGACCTCGACCGGCAACGGATAGGCGCCCAGCACGGACACGCGCTTCGAATGATCGGCGACGACGATCATGCGATCCGAGGCGGTGGCCACGATCTTCTCGCGCAACAGGGCTCCCCCGCCCCCCTTGATGAGGCGCAGCTCGCCGTCGAGCTCGTCGGCCCCATCGATGGTAAGATCCAGGAACGGAGTGTCGTCGAGCGTCCCGAGCCGGATGCCGAGCGCGTGCGCGTTCATTCGCGTCGCCTCCGAGGTCGGCACGCACAAAACCTTGAGGCCCCGCTTAACCTCGCGCGCCAGAAGCTCGACGAACTTGGCAGCGGTCGAGCCCGACCCCAGTCCGAGCCTCATTCCGGGCTCGACGAATGCGAGCGCCCGCTCGGCCGCCTTGAGCTTCCACGCATCAGCGCTCATCCATGCCCCACCATCACCCAAGTCCTCGTTGCAGATCCGCGCAGCCGGTTTCTCGCCTTCTTCCTAAGGGTCCGATGCCGGCCTTTCAAGGCGGGGGCAGCGGCACGACGTGACAGATCGCTTTTCGGGGCCTAGCGTGCCGCGGCCCGCAACGATAGGAGCCCCATGCACGACCTGACCCTCGTCTTCGACCTCGACGGCACGCTCGTCGACACGGCGCCGGACCTTATCGCCGCGGCCAATCATGCGCTCACCGGATTCGGGCTGGCGCCGGTCGGGGGCGGCCTGCTCAGGCCATGGATCGGATACGGCGCGCGGCGCATGCTCGTCGAAAGCCTGAGGGAGCAGGGGAGCGAATGGCCCGAGCCGGAGGTCGATCGGCTGCTCGAGCGTTTCCTTGCCTTTTATGAGCGAAACATCGCCGCCAAGAGCCGGCCGTTCCCGGGAGCGGTCGCCGCGCTCGAGAAGTTCCGCGGCGCCGGGGCACGGCTTGCCGTCTGCACCAACAAGCGCGAGGTGCTCTCGAGGGAGCTGCTCGCCGCCCTCGATCTCGGCCATCTGTTCGACGCACTCGCCGGCCGCGACACCTTCCCGGTCTCGAAGCCGCACCCCGACCACCTTATCGGATCCATCCGCAGGGCCGGCGGCGAGCCGGATCGCGCCATCATGATCGGCGATACCCATGTCGACGTCGAGACCGCGCGGGCCGCCTCGGTGCCCGTCATCGCCTGCACGTTCGGCTACTCCGAGACGCCGGTCCGCACTCTCGGCGCCGATGCCGTCATCGACCACTTCGACGAGCTCGAGCCCGCGATCTTGGCGCTTCGCCCGAGCCGTCAACCGCTAGCACTCGATTAGCCCATGTGGGCGCGGGCGGGCCGGCCGTCGAACAGCCACAATCGAGGCGATGGAGTAGCTCATGCGGACTGCAATCTCCGAAACGAGCACGAACGTCACTGCAAGTCCCGGCAGTTCGCCGAAGCCATGACCGTTTCAAGGGACATCAAGGCCGCGATCGACCGCACGTGGCGGCCCTCACCCTCAATTTACGATGTGCGGCTGCCGGACGGCTTAGCCAGCCGCACACATCCCTCCCAGCTCGGGCTCGGCGCCTGACGGGCGCCGGAATGGCCTGCCGCTTGGCTCCGTTTGACAGTGCCGCACCGATCTCCCATGTTCTGCCGCCGCTTGGCGAGTCGGCGGCCGGCGACTTCGCCTGCAGCGCAGCCCTGGGCCTGGCGAAGCCCGTCTTATTGCCGTCTCGAGCCTGATAGGAGCCTATGAACGTCGTCATCGTGGAATCGGCCGCCAAGGCCAAGACGATCAACAAGTACCTGGGAAGCGGCTACAAGGTGCTCGCCTCCTTCGGACACGTGCGCGATCTGCCCTCGAAGGACGGATCGGTCGAGCCCGACAACGATTTCCAGATGCACTGGGACGTCGACGGCAAGTCCCAGAAAATCATGAAAGAGATCGCGGACGCCGTGAAAGGCGCCGATAAGCTCATCCTCGCCACCGACCCTGATCGCGAGGGCGAGGCCATCTCCTGGCACATCCTGGAGATCCTGGCCCAGAAAAAGGCGCTGAAGAAATCGACCAAGGTCGAGCGCGTTGCCTTCAACGCCGTGACCAAGCAGGCGATCCTCGCGGCCTTGGCGGAGCCGAGGCCGATCGACGAGCCGCTCGTCTCGGCCTATCTGGCGCGGCGCGCGCTCGACTATCTCGTCGGTTTCACGCTGTCGCCCGTGCTGTGGCGCAAGCTGCCCGGCGCCCGCTCCGCGGGGCGGGTGCAGTCGGTGGCCCTGCGCTTGATCTGCGACCGCGAGGCCGAGATCGAGGCATTCCGAACCGACGAATACTGGACCATCGAGGCGACGCTCGCCACGGCGAAGGGCGAGGAGTTCCCGGCGCGCCTCCATGCGATCGCGGGCACCGCGTTGAAAAAGCTCGACATCAAGGACGGGGCCACCGCAACCGCGATCAAGTCGGCGATCGAGAACGGCGAGTTTCGGGTCGTCTCCGTCGAGAAGAAAGCGGTAAAGCGCAATCCATTCGCCCCGTTTGCAACCTCGACGCTGCAAATGGATGCGTCCCGCAAGCTCGGCTTCTCCGCCAAGCAGACCATGCAGGTCGCCCAGCGCCTTTATGAGGGCGTCGACGTCGGTGGCGAGACGGTCGGACTCATCACCTACATGCGAACCGACGGCGTGACGATCGTCCCTGAAGCGGTCAGCGCCATTCGCGGCCTCATCGCGCGCGAATACTCGCAAAAGTACGTTGCTCCCTTCATCCGCGAGTATAAGACCAAGGCCAAGAATGCCCAGGAGGCGCACGAGGCGATCCGCCCGACCGAAGTGAGCCGCAAGCCCGCCGACGTCGCGCGCCATCTCGATCGCGACCAGGCGCGCCTTTACGACCTAATCTGGAAGCGCGCGGTGGCGAGCCAGATGGCGTCCGCCGAGGTCGAGCAGACGACGGCCGACATCGAGGTCCGCGGGCGCGACGGCAAGGTCTATACGCTGCGCGCCACGGGTTCGGTCGTCCAGTTCGACGGCTTCCTCAAGGTCTACGAGGAAGGGCGCGACGAGCGCCTTCATGCCGCCAAAGGCAAGGACGACCATTCCGAGGACGACGAGGACAGCCGCCGCCTTCCCCCGCTCAACGAAAGCGACCGCGTCAGCGACCGCTCGATCGAGGCCGAGCAGCACTTCACCCAGCCCCCGCCGCGCTTCTCCGAGGCAACGCTCGTCAAGCGCATGGAGGAGCTCGGCATCGGCCGTCCCTCGACCTACGCCTCGACGCTCGCCGTGCTCCAGGAGCGCGACTACGTCCGCATCGACAAGAAGCGCCTCGTGCCCGAGGACAAAGGCCGCCTGGTCATCGCCTTTCTCGAGAGCTTCTTCATGCGCTACGTCGAGTACGACTTCACCGCCGACCTCGAGGAGAAGCTCGACCTCATCTCCGACGGCAAGCTCGAATGGAAGGACGTGCTCAAGGATTTCTGGCGCGACTTCACGGCGGCCATCCATGACATCAAGCACCTGCGCGTCGGCGACGTGCTCGAGGCCTTGAACGAAATGCTGGGTCCCCACGTCTTCCCGCCGAAGGCCGACGGCAGTGACGCCCGCCAGTGCCCAGCATGTGCCACCGGGCGCTTGAGCCTCAAGATTTCCAGCAAGTACGGCGCCTTCATCGGCTGCGGCAACTACCCGGACTGCAAGTACACCCGCCAGCTCTCGAACCAGGAGGGAACCGTCGCCGGCGACCGGGAGCTCGGCTTCGATCCCGAGTCAGGCCTGCCCATCATCGTGAAGTCGGGCCGGTTCGGCCCTTACCTCCAGCTCGGCGAGGGCAAGGACGACGAGAAACCGAAGCGCTCCTCGATCCCCAAGGGCATCGATGCGGCATCGATCGGCCTCGACACGGCGCTCCAGCTCCTGTCGCTGCCGCGCGAGGTCGGGGTTCATCCCGAGTCCGGCCTCATGATCACGGCCGGCCTCGGCCGCTACGGTCCGTTCATCCTGCACGACGGCACCTACGCAAACGTCGACAGCATCGAGGACGTGTTCACGGTCGGCTTGAACCGCGCCGTCACGCTCATCGCCGAAAAGAAGGCGGGCAAAGGGAGCCGCTTCGGCCGCGCGGCACCGAAGCAAGTGCTCAAGAGCCTCGGCGAGCATCCCGTCGAGGGCGGCAAGATCGAGGTCTTGAACGGCCGCTACGGTCCCTATGTCAACCACAACAAGGTCAATGCCACGCTGCCAAAGGGCACCGACCCGATGGCGCTGACACTCGACGAGGCGGTCAGCCTTCTCGCCGAACGCATCGCCAAGGGTGGCGGCAAGCCGGCCCGCAAGACGGCCAGGGCCAAGACATCCAAGTCCATGGCGAAGGCGGGCAACGAGAATGACGCGCCAGCCGCGAAGAGGGCTCAGCCCCGGAAGAAAGCAGCGGCCGTCGGCGTCGAGGACTGACACTGCGCAGTGACTCTGACGTAGCCCGGGCTATATATCCCAGCACGATGGCACCGCTTCTTAAGGCTCGCGATCCCACCCGGACCCTTGGGCTTCCCCGAAGGCACGGCCGGCCCGGCTCGGGCACGCAGGGCTTTTGAATGGCGCGCAAACCGAAAGCGGGGCGATCGGCCGGCGAGGGCGAGCTGCCTTCCAAAGACGACCTTCTCAAATTCATCGAGGACGCCAAGCGCAAGACCGGAAAGCGGGACATCGCCCGCGCATTCGGCCTCAAAGGAGAGCAGCGCGTCGCCCTGAAGCGCCTGCTCGCCGAAATGGCCGAGGAGGGCCTGCTGTCGGGTAACCGGACGTCGTTGCGCGGGAAGGGCAAGCTGCCGCCTGTGGCCGTGCTCGAGATCACGGGCCGCGACGAGCAGGGCGACCTCATCGCCGAGCCCGCGGTCTGGGATAAGGCGGAGGGACGCCGGCCCCGCGTGCTCGTGCTCGCGCACGCCGGCCGGGCCGGCGCTGAGGCAGGCGAGATCGGCATCGGCGACCGCGTGCTCGCCCACATCGAGCCATTGGCAGAGCGCGACGTCGAAGGCTTCCGTTTCGAGGCGACACCCATCCGGCGCCTGCCGCGCGAGACGCGCCGTCTGCTCGGCATCTTCCGCAGGCACCCGAAGGGCGGCGGCGCGATCGAGCCGATCGATCGCAGGGAGCTCAGGGCGTGGTCGATCCAGAAGGGGGACGAGGGAGGGGCGAAGGACGGCGATCTGGTGCGCTTCGATCTCGAGCGCAAGGGCCGCTTCGCGGTGGGGCGCGCGCGGGTGCTCGAGAGCCTCGGCAACCCCGAGGATCAGAGGAAGATCAGTCTCATTGCCGTGCATGCCCATGGCATACCGGACGACTTCCCGGTGAGCGTCCTCGCCGAAGCCGGTGCTCTCGAGCCGCCGAAGCTCGCCGGGCGCACGGATCTGCGCCCTGTGCCGTTGGTGACCATCGACCCCGCCGACGCGCGCGACCACGACGACGCCGTCTATGCCGAGCCGGACACGGAGGCTCGCAATATCGGCGGCTTCATTATCATTGTCGCCATCGCCGATGTCGCCCATTACGTCCGCCCCGGGACGAAGCTCGACCGTGAGGCGCACCTGCGCGGCAACTCGGTCTATTTTCCGGACCGTGTCGTGCCGATGCTGCCGGAGAAGATCTCCAACGATCTCTGTTCGCTGAGGGAAGGCGAGGAACGGCCCTGTCTCGCCGTGCGAATGACCATCGACAAGCATGGTCACAAGCGTTCGGCTATCTTCATGCGCGCGATGATGCGCTCGGCGGCAAAACTCAGCTACGAGGAGACCCAGGCGGCGATCGACGGCAATCCGAGCGCAAAGTGCAGGCCGCTGATGGAGCACGTGCTGCGCCCGCTGTGGGCCGCCTATGCCGCGCTCAGTGAGGCGCGCAGCGCCCGCGAGCCGCTGGACCTCGATCTCCCGGAGCGCAAGATCGTTCTCGACAATCAAGGCCGCGTCGCCCGCGTCGTCGTGCCGGCGCGCCTCGCCGCGCACCGGCTGATCGAGGAATTCATGATCCAGGCCAACGTGGCCGCCGCGGAGGCGCTCGAGGACAGGCGCAGCCCGGTGATCTACCGGGTGCACGATGAGCCGTCGCAGGAGAAGCTCAAGAGCCTCAAGGAGTTCCTCGAGACGCTCGATTTGAAGCTGCCGCCGCAGGCAACGCTGAAACCCAGCGCTTTCAACCGCATTCTCGCCCGTGCCAAGGACCTTCCGGTCCCCGATCTCATCAACGAGGTGGTTCTGCGGGCCCAGTCCCAAGCCGAGTACGCCCCGGCGAATATCGGCCACTTCGGGCTCAATCTCGTCCGCTACGCGCATTTCACCTCTCCCATTCGCCGCTATGCCGATCTTGTCGTCCACCGCGCCCTCGTGCGCGCGTTGAGGCTCGGCGCCGGAGGCCTCGAGGACGCGCAGGCCCGGCGGCTCGACGAAGTCTCGAAATCGATTTCCGAAGCCGAGCGACGCGCTATGGCGGCCGAGCGCGAAACCGTCGACCGGCTGATCGCGGCCCACCTCGCCGATCGTGCCGGCGCGAGCTTCGAGGGACGCATCGCCGGCGTCATCCGTTCCGGCTTGTTCGTGCGCCTGAAGGACACCGGCGCCGACGGGTTCGTGCCCGTCTCGACGCTGACGCGGGACTTCTACCGCCATGTCGAAACGTCGCACGCCCTCGTCGGCAGCCGCACCGGCGAGACGTTCCAGCTCGGCGACCAAGTGACGGTGCGGCTCGTCGAAGCAATTCCGAGCGCGGGCGCACTTCGCTTCGAAATGCTATCTGAGGGAAAGAGACAACGGCTCGCCGCGAGCAAGGGATTTCAAGGCCTGCGCACGGTCAGGGGGCGCCGGCGGTAAGCGGGCCCTGTAACCGAGGCCTTGCAACCCTAGGTGCCGGAGCGCGCACGGGAGAGCACGGACGCCATGATCGAGACCGAGCGCTCGTCGACGCAAGTGCAGGAGGCGCCGCGATCCGTGCCCGGCGCGTTGTGGCGCGGCTTGCGGCAAGTCTGTCCGGCCTGCGGCGCGGGGGCGCTCTATTGGAAGTACCTGAAAGTCGTCGCGACATGCAGTGCGTGCGGCGAAGAGCTCCATCACCACCGCACCGACGATGCGCCGCCCTATTTCACGATCGTGATCGTCGGCCACTTTGCGGTCGGCGGCGTCCTGCTGCTCGAACAGGCTTTTGCGCCGCCAACCTGGGTCCAGCTGGCGATCTGGATGCCGGCCTTGCTCGTCGCCAGCCTCTGGCTCTTGCCGCGCGTCAAGGGCGCCCTCATCGGGCTCCAGTGGGCGCTCAAAATGCACGGCTTCGGCGGTCCCGAGCCGGCCGTCGAAACGCTGCAGCAAGAGACGCCGGAACAACCATAACCGGGCGCCGAGAGCAAAATAAAGAATGCCTGGCAAGGCTTGGCACGGCGTCCTCTATTGCGGCTTTATGGTCGCGTCAGCGAGCGTGTCGCTGGCGCATGGTCTGGGCGGTTGGTCCGGCTTGACAGCATGGCGCCGCCCGCTATGGTGCCGCTCTCCAATTTTGTCGCCAGCGCCTTCAAGGTCGAACGACCATGGCCAAACCGATTACACAAAAGATCAAGCTTCTTTCGACCGCGGGCACAGGCTTCTTTTACGTCACCAAGAAGAACCCACGCACTTCAACCGAAAAGCTGGTCTTCAAACGATACGATCCGATTGTGCGCAAGCACGTCGAGTTCAAGGAAACGAAGATCAAGTAACCAGGCCTCGCGCCCCGGCTCGTGAACAGCGGTCAAATCGAAATGGATGGAATGCCGCATCGGCGAGGCGCGGCTTGCACCTCGCAGGGGCACCCCTCTCCGAGGGCCGCATCAAGTCGACAATGAAGGAGTTGGCGCCGCACGGCGACTTGACTTGACCAGGGTCCGTAACCGCTCGGCAGCGGGGTAAGCATTCCGAGAAAGCCACGGACCCTGGCCTGGTGACCAGATGGTGGTCAAAGAGGGCGTTGACTTCCCACCTGGTGTCGTAGTCGGGCTAGTGCAGCCTAAACGAGGAGGTGTCTCCAGCCGCTAGGTCCCGACCACGAATTTCCCGCTCCATCAGGAGATGCGGCGGACCCGATGGGTGGCGGGAACCGAAGGTTTTCTGCATGCTCACGGGGCGACCAGGCGGGCCGCCCACCCGAACCTGCAAATACCAGCCTAAACAAGACCCTCCTCACAAGTTCGTCAATCTGGCAGATCGGCCCCTCTTTGGCAAGTTTCGCCCTTGACCGTCGCAGCCTGGACACAGGCAAGCTCGATTCGAGGTTACTATTGTGGCCGCGCAATGACGGACAACAGGATTTGGCCGGCCCAAACGACGCATCCCTGGCCTAGGGCGGGGTGGTCTCGGATGCGCTCATCCGAGGCCTAAATCGCGTCCTGAATCATGAATTTAGACCATGATCGACGCGTCAGACCGAGTGGGTCCGGCGCGGTCATGGCCGACCGGCGTCCCGCCAAATCCCCTTGGAGGGGGGCGCGGACCCGTCAGGCGGCGTCCGCCGCGACCCGGTTGCGTCCCCCGCGCTTGGCGGCATAAAGCGCGTTGTCGGCGCGCTTGAACACCGTTTCCGGGGTATCGCCCGGATGCTCGAGCGTCGCCAGGCCGACACTTGCCGTCACGCGGATCTGGCAGCCCGGGCCGACCGGGAACGGGTCTGCGGCGACGCAGGCCCGCAACCGTTCGCCCGCCTGGTAGGCGCTGCCCAGGTCCGTCTCCGGCATGATGATCAGGAACTCCTCGCCCCCGAGACGGCAGGCGAGATCGATGCCGCGCGTATTGCGCCGGAACCGGTCGGCGAACTCCCGGAGCACGGCATCGCCGACGTCGTGGCCATAGGTATCGTTGACCTGCTTGAAGTGATCGATGTCGGCGAGCAGGATCGAGAGCGGCCGCCCCGAGCGGATCGCTTCGCCGATCAAGGTCTTCATATGGCGTTCCATATAGCGGCGGTTGTGCAGGCCCGTGAGTGAGTCGGTGATCGCGAGCTCGACGCTTTCCTGCAGCCTGTTGCGCAAGTAGTCGTTGTAGCGCTTGCGCTTGATCTGCGTCCGGATCCTGGCCAGCATCTCGTGCCGGTCGATGGGGCGCATCAGGTAGTCGTTCACTCCGAGGTCCAGCCCGCGCAGAAGCCGTGCCTCGTCGCCCGGCTCGACGAGAACGATGATCGGCAGGTGACGGGTGCGATCGAGCGAGCGCACCTGAGAGCAGAGCCGCAACGCATCGGCATGGGCGAGGCTCAGCGAGACGATCAGGACGTCGAAATCGTGCTCGGCGAGCTTGACGAGAGCCTGGTTGGGGTCGGGCTCGGTCTGGCAATCGTGGACCTTTGATAGAGCCTCCGAGAGCCGCGCCGCCGAGCGCGGATGGTCGTCGACGGCAAGCAGGCGGCCGGGGCGGCTCGACAGCGCCTTCTCGAGCGCGTCGCTGTCGGTCATACCCAACTGCCGGCTTGTCGAGGCGCGCATCAGCATCTCGTCGTTGAGCATCTTGAGGCGCGCCAAGTTCTTGACCCGGGTGACGAGCGCAATGTCGTCGACCGGCTTGGTCAGGAAGTCGTCGGCCCCGCTGTCGAGGCCCTGGACCTTGGCCGAGGGTTGATCGAGCGCCGTCACCATGACGACAGGCACCTGATGCGTCTGAGGGTTTTCCTTGAGGCGGCGGCAGACCTCGAAGCCGTCCATTCCGGGCATCATGACGTCGAGCAGGATCACGTCGACGCGCTCGCGCGCGCAAATGTCGAGCGCTTCTTGGCCGCTGTAGGCGGTGAGCACCTCGAAGTACTCGGCCGCCAGCCGCGCCTCGAGCAGCTTAACGTTTGCCAGAATGTCGTCGACAACGAGAACGCGAGCCGTCATCTATCGACTTTCACACACTGAGGCATCGCCTCACTTTTCGCCCATGAACCGCCGAACCGTGTCGAGGAACATCGGAACCGAGATGGGTTTTGAAATATAGGCCTCGCAGCCGCCCGAGCGGATCCGCTCCTCGTCTCCCTTCATGGCAAACGCCGTGACGGCGACCACGGGAATATCTCTCAAATCCTCGTCATCCTTGAGCCACTTGGTAACCTCGAGGCCCGACACCTCGGGAAGCTGGATATCCATCAGGATCAGGCTCGGACGATGCTTGCGAGCCAGCGCGATGGCATCGAGGCCGTTCCGGGTCTGGATGGTCCGGTACCCATGCGCATCCAGGAGATCGTGGAACAGCTTCATGTTGAGCTCATTGTCCTCCACGATCAGCACCGGTCGCGCCGCACGCCGCGCCTCGCGAGCGTGAGCCTCGACGGCCATCCTCTTCTCCTGGTAGGTCATCGCTGAAAGCTGGTTCGTTGCCCGCTCATTCCTGCACCGATTCTGCGGGTCAAGTGCAGGCGAGTTTGCCCGCAAGCCGTAACCAACTGTTTAAGAAGTGTTGCGAAACCCTTAGCGCAGCAGGACATGGTAAAATCCGCGCCTCCTATCGATTTCGAGTGCGCCGAGAGCATCGCTTTGGCGGGGCTCACTTTTCTGGCCGAGGACCCGGCCCGCCTCGGGCGCTTCCTGGCCCTGACAGGGATCGGTCCCCAGGAGCTTCGGACCAAGGCGTCCGCCCCTGAGATGCTGGCTGCCGTGCTGGAGCACCTTTTGGCCGACGAATCGCTGCTGCTCGTCTTCGCCGCGAGCAAGAACGTGCGTCCCGAGGCGGTTCAGCCCGCCCATGCCCTCCTGGCGCAAGGCACAACACGGATGGGCCGGCCGTGACCCAAGAGCCGGGGGAGCACGGAGCGCGCATCGGTATCGACCTTGGGGGAACCAAGATCGAAGGCCTGCTACTCGGGCCAGACGGCGCCGAACGAGCGCGCCAGCGCATTGCGACGCCGCGCGACTACGAGGCAACGATTGCCGCCGTGACCGGCCTCGTCGCCCGCCTCGAGACCGAGGCCGGTGTCAAGGCGCGCGTCGGCGTCGCTATCCCGGGCTCGCTCTCGCCCATCACGAGGCTGGTGCAGAATGCGAACTCGACCTGGCTCAACGGGCACCCCTTCGACCGTGACCTTACGGCGGCACTTGGCCGCCCCGTCCGGCTTGCCAATGACGCCAACTGCTTTGCCCTCTCCGAGGCCATCGACGGAGCCGGCGCGGGTGCGCGCTCGCTGTTCGGGGTCATACTCGGCACCGGCTGCGGCGGCGGTATCGCAGTCGACCGAAAGCTCGTCGACGGTCCACGCGGCATCGGCGGCGAGTGGGGCCACAACCCGCTGCCATGGGCCGAGGGAGACGAGCATCCCGGCCCCCGCTGCTGGTGCGGCCGGCGCGGCTGCATGGAAACCTGGGTGTCGGGGCCCGGCCTCGAGGCCGACCACGAGCGCGTCACAGGCGAGAAGCGTTCGGTTACCGACATCGGGCGGCGCTCCGCGGCCGGGGACGATTCGGCGC
Organism: Hyphomicrobiaceae bacterium; assembly: GCA_035283385.1. GTDB lineage: Bacteria > Pseudomonadota > Alphaproteobacteria > Rhizobiales > Hyphomicrobiaceae > Hyphomicrobium_C. The sequence continues at coordinate 1,704 of DATETZ010000093.1, read as the reverse complement.
GAGCCACGCTGCACCGGCACGCCTCGCGGTTGGCCCGCGGCCTGGCCCACGTCGTCAACATCATCGATCCGGAGATCGTCGTGCTCGGCGGCGGACTCTCACGCCTTCAACACCTTTACGAGGTGCTTCCCGATCTGATCGCGCCGCTGATTTTCGCCGACCAGGCGTCGATCATCGTTCGCCCGCCGAGGTGGGGCGACGCCAGCGGCGTGCGCGGGGCGGCCTGGCTGTGGAACGAACCTTGAGGGCGGGAGCGTCCGGGCTCCCTGTTAGGGCTTCGCCGGCGCACACGTGCTCGCCTCGAGATAGATGAGCTCCTTGAGCTCACCGCGGATTGCGAACTCGCCGTGGTCGATCCCGAGCGAGCTCGTCACGCCGTTCTCGTGGAAGCGGTACGACATCTCGTACAGCGGCACCGAGTCGCCACGCGCGGGCCCCGGTGCAAAATAGCTGATCGATACCGGCCACGAGGGAACGAGATCGAGCTTGTCTCCGTCCTTGAGCAGGGCGAGAGTCTTCATCGCACCCGGCGCCACCTGGCGCCCGATCGCGGTCGAGGTTGCATACACCTTGTCGCCGGCCTCGGAGCCGTCGAAGAGATCGGCGGTCACGATCCTTTTCCCGCTGCGGGCGGCGGCAATGACCGCCATCGAGTGTTGAATCGGAAAATACACGCTGGACGAGAGCTCAATCTTCTTCTTCACGGGGCGCCTTAGCTCGATCGTGACCGGACCGGCGGACGCGTTTCGCTCCGCGGTGCCCTGGGTCTGCTCGGTAAGCTGATCATTTTGATAGTTGGTCGAGCTGAACCGGAACCGGCGCGCCGGCACCGACTCCCAGCTCGAGGTCCTGAGGTCGGCGAGCTGCGTCTCGCCGTCCTGGTTGATCGTCTGGGTCACGTATCGCATGTTCTGCGTATAGCCCTCGCAGGCGCTGCCTGTGAGCTCATAGACGATGCGGCCCGTGAGCTCGGCGACACCGGAGCCCGGATTGGTCCGATCGAGTTTGAGCTCGTAGACGGCGCGGTGCGGAGCAAAGACAAGCTCGGCGCGCAGCGGCTCGGCGCGGCACGGGCCGGCCACAGATAGAATAAGCCCTGCCAGCGGCAGGACAACGGCCGGTCTCGCAGAAACGCGCATCGTGTTGATCCTCGAATGCTGTGGAGCGATCGGAGCGTCGACGCACTAGGCGTGCGCGAATCTAGGCCGGCATAGCACCGTTGCAAAGCGCCAATTCTGGGCTCAAAAGGAATTGGGCACGAGGTCCCAGGCGCCCCCGAGCAACGTCTGGGCCGGACCGCAACCGGTGAAAGGAAGGCGGGCATGAGCGGCGAAATTGAGGCGCGGCTTCTGAAGCTCGGATTGGCGCTGCCGCCGGCGCCCAATCCGGTGGCAAACTACGTGCCCTATGTTCTCGCCGGCGATCTTCTTTTCATATCCGGGCAGCTCGCCAAGGCTTCGGACGGGACCCTGGCGACCGGCTGCCTCGGCGCCGGCGTCACGGTCGAGGCCGGCCAAGCCGCCGCCCGCCTGTGCGCCCTCAATATCCTTGCCCAGGCCAAGGCGGCGCTCGGCAGCCTCGACCGCATCGGGCAAGTCGTGAAGCTCACCGGATTCGTCAGCTCGACACCCGAGTTCGCCGATCATCCCAAAGTCGTGAACGGAGCGTCCGACCTGATGGTCGAGATCTTGGGCGAGAAGGGAC
>DATETZ010000092.1:0-16832 GCA_035283385.1 Hyphomicrobiaceae bacterium | reverse complement strand
AGGCGACCGAGCTCGAGCTGATCGATGGGCAGGCTTTCGCGCTTATCGTGGAGAGGAGCCCGTCGTTCGCGCTCAAGATCATGCGCATGCTCGCTGCCCGCATTCGCCGCATGAACGACAACTTCAGTTAGATATTTCGGTCCCCCCTAGAGCGTGATCGACGCGCCGGACTGATATGGTCCGACCTGCCCGTTCGCCTCTTTGCGCCACACGACCGCGCTTGCCGGGCTAGTGTGGAGCGCCGCGGTCGAGGCTCAGCTCTGCGCGCCCGGCAGCGGGCGGACGGCGACCACGGTGGCGTTGTCCTGATGGGGATCGCGGACCGCCTCGACGGCGCGGATCAGAGCGTTGGCGACCGCCGAGGCGCCGTCGCTCGCATACGCCGAGACGACGCGCCCGATCTCGGACGACTCGAGGGTCTGCAGCCCGTCGCTGGCGAGGATGATGTAGTCGCCGGGCTCGATCTCGAGCGGCCGGCGCGACAGGTCCACGAGATCGATATCCTCGCCGGTCACCGCCGAGCGCAGCATGTGGCGGCGCGGGTCGCGGCGCGCCTCCTCCTCCGACATGCGCCCCGCCGCGGCAAGCCGGTCGAGCTCGGGCGCGAGCGAATGGTCCTCGTTGAGCAGCGCGATCTCGCCGCGCCGGTAGAGCATCAGGGGGCTGTCACCGACGCTCACCCATTCGACGCCGTCCGGGCCGAACGCGGCGCCGATCAGTGTCGAGCCCATGCCCGAAAGGAGGGGATTGGCGGACACCGTCGCGGCAATGGCTTCGTTGGCGGCCTTGAGCGCCGCGACGAGCCGTTCGCGCCTCGTGCCCTCGTGGCTCTGATAGGCGCCGAGGAATGCCTCGCAAACCATGCGACTCGCGAGCGCGCCGCCGGCGTGACCGCCCATGCCGTCGGCCAGGATGGCGACGAGCTCGCCCGGCTGCGAGCCGTTGGCGCCCGTGCCGGAGCCCGAGGGATCGGGACCGGGCCAAACGGTGGCGGTGTCCTCCTGGTAGCTCCGCGCGCCTCTTGTGGCGCGGCTTGCGTGCTCGAATGGCGTCATCAGTCCTTCTGCTCGGCGAGTGCCGACCAGTCGAAGTCGGGCCCGCAGAACGGCACGAAGACGAGCTGGGTGCGGCCCATCGTGATCACGTCCATCTGGCTCAGCTCGACGGCTCCGGTCGGCCGCTTGTCGTTGACGGAAACGACATTGGTCTTAGCAAGGTTCGGCACAAAGAGGAACGACCGCTCCGCCGAATCGTAGCGGATATAGCCTTGCTCCTCCGCCGAGATGGCGTCGTCGCCGAAGTCGACCGCGATTCGGTTCGAGGACCCGCGTCCGAGCGTGTTGTTGCCCTCGAAAATCGGGCGGTACTGGCCGATGCCGGGACCGCCGACCACCACCAGCCAGCCCACCACCGGATCCTGCTCGAAGGCGCCGCGTTTGACGTGCATCTTGCCGCGCACGAGCGTGGTGCGGTCCTGGGCCTCTGCCTCCTTCGTGCCGGCGCGCACGACGCGGGTCGTTGGCGGGGCGTCCATCTCGATGTGGCGATCCTCGAGCGGCTGCGAGGCGCCGCGCGCCTCGCGCGCAGCATCCGCCGCGCTCGGGCTCGCGGCCAGCTCCCTGCGCACGATCTGGGTGGCGTCCGATTCGGCCTTCGCCGCCCCCGTCTGCGCGGCCGGCGCTGCCGCCTTTGCAACTTGAGCCTGCTGCCCGGACTCGTCACGGCTCGCCGCGACGAGCGCGTCCTTGAGGGAGCCGAGAAACCGGCCCGCGCGTGGGCCCTGCGGGGATCCTGCACCGCTTGTCATCGTCTGAAGCTCCTTTTTTCCACCTGATCCGTAACTTGCCGCTCCTGCACTTGCCTCACTTTGGTCGTGAGCACACGCTACTCGAGCCGAACTCGTCCCTCGGCCGTTCACGCCGGCCGGGCAATGAACTTGAGGCGCGCCAGGCCGAGCTCGATCGTGTCCCCATCGCACAGGCGGGCCTCCGAAACGCGCCGGCCGTTGATCGTCACGCCGTTGCCTCCCGCGCTCGACAGATCGGTGATCACGTAGTCGGCGTCATCGGTGCGATGGATGGCGGCATGATAGCGATGGACGGTCTTATCGGAGATCGAGATGTCGTTGTCCCCCTCGCGTCCAATGCGCACAACGTCGCGGGCGATGTCGTGGCGCAGCCCGCCGCCCGGTGCTTCGACCTCGATCCAGGCCTCGCAGGGCCAAGCCGGCCCGCGTGCGGTGAGCGACCGCTCCCGCGAGGCGCCCGGACCGGACACCGTCCGCCGTCGCGTTCGGATGCGCGTCACATCGTAGGCCGGGCGGACCCGCGATCTCAGCAACAGCCCGACGAGTGCCAGTGGCGGCACGGCGAGGAGGGCGGCGAGCCCCAGCATCAGCGCCGGCGCCCGCTCGTAGCTGGCGAGAACCCAAGCCGTGAGCGTGTGCCCGGTCTCGGTCCAACTTTCGGTCCAACTCGGGGTTCCTGTCTCAACGCCGGCGGACTGAAGGCGCGGTTGCTCGAGGACTTCCGCGCGCGCGCCGGGCCGCGCACAGAGCGAGGCCACCGCCAGCGCGGCAAGCACACCGATCATCGCCGACCACGGCGGTCCCATCGCCTCGTACCCGCACACACCCTCAAAACTCTGGTCGCGTTCTGCGGCAGCAACATGGCCGGAAGGCGACCCGGCAGAGATATGTTCATCTTTCATTTATCGCCCGTGCGGCTGCCACATTCCTGCTCCATAGAGGACGTTGGAGGTGGGTCTCTTTTTTCGCGGCTGGAGGGCAAGCGGCGCCCCCTGTCACGCTTCGTGAACGCCCGGGGACGTGAACGCTCAAGAGATGGCCAACCCGATTGCGCTACAGAGCGGCAGTGAGCTCGTCGGCGACTATCGTATCGAGCGCGTGCTCGGCGCCGGCGGCTTCGGAATCACCTACCTCGCCGGCGAGCTCGCCCTCGACCGGCTGGTGACGATCAAGGAGTACTTCCCGTCCGACTTCGCCGCGCGCTCCGACGGCGTGGAGGCGGTGCCGCGCTCCCAGGATTGCGATGCCGACTACCGTTGGGGCCTCGACCGGTTCATCGAGGAAGCGCAGACGCTCGCCAAGTTCAACCACCCCAACATCGTCCGCGTCTACCGCTATTTCCGCGCCAACAACACCGGCTACATGGTGCTGCACTTCGAGGAGGGCCAGAGCCTCAAATCCTGGCTCAAGGCGCTCGGGCGTGCTCCGCGCCAGAAGGAGCTCGACGCGATCGTGGCCCCGCTCCTCGATGCGCTCGAGCTCATCCACAAGGCGGACTTCCTGCATCGCGACATCGCCCCCGACAACATCATCGTCCGCAAAGACGGCGAGCCGGTGCTGATCGACTTCGGCTCGGCGCGCGGCGAGATCGCGGCCCATTCGAAGACCGTCTCGGCGCTGGTCAAGCCCGGCTACTCCCCTTACGAGCAATATGCCGAGACGAGTCGCCAGCAGGGCCCCTGGACCGACATCTACGCGCTCGGCGCGACGCTCTATCACGCCATCACCGGCAAGCGCCCCGCGGACTCTCCCTCGCGCATGGTGAAGGACGAGCTGGTGGCGGCGCGCGCGGCAGCCCTGAGCGCCTTCCGGCCGGGGTTTCTTGCCGCGATCGACCACGCGCTCGCGCTCCCGGTCGAGGCCCGCCCGCAGACGGTGGCCGCCTGGCGGGCCGAGCTCTTGGCGCCCGAGCCCGAAAAACCGAACTGGTTCTCTCGTGCCGTGCCAAAGGAAAAGCGCGCGCACGTAGAGAAGGCGTGGGTTCCGGTGTCAGCGGCGGGCGCGGCCCAGCACTCCGAGACGACCGAAGTCTTGCCGCCACCCCCCGATGCGCCCGGACCGCAAGGCGGGATGCTCGATTTCGTCGAGGCCCTGAAGAAGAAAAAGGTCAATGCGAAGCCGGCCCCGATCGAGCGCAAGGACCCGGCCGTGCAGGCCAAGTCCGAGCCCCCGGCGCCGGTGGCCGAAACCGTCAAGCTCGAAGCGCCGCCGCCTCAGGTCAAGCTGCCCAAGGTTCTGAAGCCGAGGGCCTTGGCCAAGAAGGCGGAACCGAAAGCGCCGGAAAGGCCCAACGAGCGGCTCGGGGCAAAGCGTCCGCGGCCGCTGCGGGCAGGCCGCGGCCCAAGCTGGCGCCCCTTGCTGTTCAAGCTCATGGTCGGCATCGGCGTTGCGAGCGGGGCCGTCGCCATGCAGGACAGGCTGCCGCGATTCGAGAGCCGCGGCTCGGGCGTCACGACGACCACGACCAAGACCAGCCAGCAAGCCCCCGAGGTGGTGCCGCTCGGCCAGCTCAAGGGCCACGTCGGCCCTGTCACCGCGGTCGCCTATGCGGAGCACGGGCTGGCGATCGTCACCGCGGGCCAGGACGCGACGCTCAAGGTTTGGGAGCCGGCCTCGGGAAGGCTCTTGCGCACCATCGAGCTCGACGATGGACCGGCGACATCGCTGGCGCTCGCAGGGTCGCGTGCGCTCACGGGTCACTCGAATGGCCAGATCGTGCTTTGGGATTTCGAGCGCGCAGCGAAGATCTCGGCCTTCCGGCGCAACGAGGCCGCGGTGTGGGCCGTGACCTTCGCCGGGGGAGGCCACCGCTTTGCCGCCTCGAGCCACGACTGGAAGGTGGCGCTGTGGGACACCTCGCTCACGACCGCGCCGGTGCAGGTCATCGATGCCCACGAGAACGCGGCGCAGGCGGTCGCGTTCACCGCCGCGGCGGGCGCGGCCTTGCTCGCCTCCGGCGGCGCGGACAAGACGGTGAAGCTGTGGAACCTCGATACGCTCGATCGCGTGCGCACCTACCGGGGGCACCGGGACTTCGTCACCGCGCTCGCCTTCTCGCACGACGGCAAGATGCTCGCCTCCGCCGGCCTCGACGGTAGCCTCCGCATCTGGTCGACAGACTCGAGCAGGCTCCTGCGCCGGCTCTACGGCCACCGGGGGCCGGTGCGCGGGCTCGCGTTCGCGCTGCAGGGCGATGCGCTCGCCTCCGCGGGCGACGACGGCCAGCTCAGGATCTGGGATGTCGAGCGCGGCCGGACCGCGCGCACCATTGTGGGCCACGCCGGCGCCGTGAAGGCGGTGGCATTCTCCTCCGATGGCGAGCGTCTCGCCTCCGCCGGCGAGGACGGCATCGTGCGCCTCTGGGCCAACCCGATTCAGCACCCGGCGACCAACTAGGTTGCCACTCGGAAGAGCGGGCAGAGGGGCCTTGTCAACCCTTGTGATGCGCGGCTTCGTAGCGCCCGATGTGGCCGGCGAGATCCGCGTACTCGGCGCAGGCCGTCCCGCACCTTTTCTCGATTTCGGCGAGCTCGACCCTGGCCTTCTCGGGCTCCCCCTTGGTCAGGAACGCTTCGCCCATATAAGCGCGGGCGACCGAGTAGCCCGGATTCTTCGCGAGCGCCTCGACGTAGTAGGGAAGTGCGCCGTCGACGTCGCCGAGCTTGCGGATTGCGAACCCGATGTAGGTCAGAACGCGCTCGTCCTTGAATTTCGCCAGCATCAGATAGCCGAGTGCCTCCTGGTAGCGTCCCGTTTTCGCAAGCCAATAGCCCGCATAGAACAGCTCCGTGTCGGGCATCCTGGCGCTCGCCGCCCCGACGCAGGCCCGCCACGCCGGCGTGTCCTTCGCGTGCGCGTCGCAGGCGGGGTTTCCAGGGCCTCTGTCCTTTGCGATTGCGATCGGCTCGGCCGCAAGCGGCAGCGCCGCGCCAGAAATCGAAGCGAGGCCTGCGAACAGAATGGCCGCCGCGGCGCGTCCAAACGAAAGCGTTGTCATGGTCTCTTCTCCCCGACCGGCAGGTCAGCGCCCGGCACAGTTTGGCCACGCCAAGCGCGGGCACATTGCAGGAGCGCGCGAGGAAAGCCAAGTCGCGTCCTTGCCGCACTCACGGGTCTGCGGCCGGACGTCAGCCCCCGCGCGGGCCGGCAGCCTCCAGCGCGGCAATGGCCCCGGCGAGCTTTGCGTATTCGACGCAGCGGGTGCCGCACCGCTTCTCGATCTCTGCGAGCTGCTCGCGGGCGCTCTCGAAATCTCCCTTGTCCAGGAACGCCTCGCCCATGTACTCGCGCGCCAGCGTGTAGTCGGGGTTGATGGCGAGCGCCTTCTGATAATAAGGCAGCGCGCCGTCGACGTCGCCGAGCTTGCGGGTCACGTATCCCGTCTCGTTCAAAATCCGCGGATCAGACTTGTTCCTCGCATGGCCGAGCAACACGAAGGCCTGCGCGTACTTGCCCTCGTGCGCCAGCCAGTAGGCGGCATTGTAGATTTCGTCGTCGGAGAGCTGGCCATTGCTCGGCTTGCATGCGGGCTTGTTCTTGTTGGCGGGCTTCGTGCAATCGATCCTTGGTTTTGCCGGGGGGTCGTCGAGCGCGAAGCTCGGCGCAGGACCTAAGAGAGCGGCGGGCGTGATAAGGGCCAGGCTGCGTATCAGTTGGGTGAGATTGGCTAGTGTCCCGAACCCGAAGTTCGCACACACCTTGCGGCAATCGCGTTTGCGAACTTCGGGTTCATAAGGGACACTAGAATCATTAGCCTTGCTAGTATGGCTTTGGTTCAGAAGTTCCCTCACGACACGAGCCGCGAGTGGTGGGGAACTTCTGAACCGCCATACTAGGCTCATGCCTCAGTCTCCTCGTCGTGTGAGTCCTCTGGGACTGCGACCCCGGCTCAAGCGACTGTAGGCTTCCCGAGGCCGCAGTCCAAGTGGCTCAGGCGCAAGTCTAATTCAATCCTTCGTCTGAAACTTTCTCCGCCCGAGGGCGTTGACCAGCTACGTGGCAGAGGCGATTGTGGATCACACGGAGCCGGTACCTTTCGGCGGCCTCTATTGGGCGGCTCATCATGAGCTGGATGGTCGTCCTGAGGCCCAAGGGATGCCATCATTCTCGCCAAGGCTCCGCCGTGATCCTGAGTTGACGCACCGGCCTGGCATGGGCGGCGCCGCGATAACCTTCGCCACATTGCGATTCTGAGGTCTCGATGTTTGCTTGGCGCAAGAGGAACGATGGATTCGAATGGCGCAAGTATGTGCGCACGACAATCCTCGTCCGTCGCCAGGAGCGCCGCAGGCGCATTGAGAACGCGAAGGAGGCGGCCGTCTTCGGCGTCAAGCAGGCCGGCCGCCGCGGCGCCGGTGCCGCCGCCACGGGCCTGAGCTCCGCCGGCCGCGGCCTCGCCGCGCTCGGTTTGTGGCTCGTAGCCTTCATGCACCGGTTTCTCCAATCGAGCGGAGCGGCGCTATCGGCGCTCGGCGCCACTTTACTTGCAGCCGCTTCCCTCGCCGCGGCGCGCCTTCGCGCTGCGCTTGCCCCGGCTCTTTCACGTGCCGCATCGCGTGCCGCCATTCGGCTCGAGCCAGTCCTTGACGCCCTGCGCCGGCCCGGCCTCAGATTGCCGCTCGCGCTGATCGCGGGCATCGCCGGACTGGCAGCCGTTGCGCGGATTTTCAGCCATGGGCCCGATGCGCAAGTCCTTTTCGCCGGAGCGATCTCGCTCGCGGGATGGGCGCTGATGCTCGCGCCGCGTTTGACGTCCGGGAACCGGCCTCGGCCTGTTGCGGTGCTCTCGAGGTTGTTCGCGCGCGCTGGCGAGAGCCTCGTCTTGCTGCCGGGCTTCGAATACCTCCGCCCGGTGCAGGCCAGCACGCTCACGCTGCTTCTGCTCGTCGGCGCAGCCGGTGCGGGCCTGTGGCTCGCCGTTGGACCGGCGCCCTCGGCGCCTCGCCTCGCCGCCATCGCATTCTCGAGCGGGCCCAAGCTCGAGGGCCGTGCGGAGGCCGTGACCGGCGATAGTCTCCGGGTGTCGGGAACCTTCGTGACGCTCGCCGGCATCGAGGCGCCGGAACGCGATCAGCCGTGCTCGAAGCCGGGCGTTCCCCGCTGGCGGTGCGGCGCGGCGGCTAGGCAGGAGCTGGCCCGCATGGTGCGCGGCGAGCGCGTCACCTGCGAGCTTTCTCGCTCCGAGGAGCAGGGCCGCCGGATCGGGCGCTGCACGGCGCGCGGCGCCGACATCGCCGCCGAGCTGGTCCGCGGCGGTCATGTGTTCGCCGCTCCGGGCCTGTTTGCGCGCTACGCGAGCCTCGAGCGCGCCGCCAAGAACGCCAAGTCGGGCCTATGGGCCGGCCAGGCCGAGCGCCCGTCCGACTACCGCGCGAAGCTTTGGGAGGAAGCCAAGCGCGGCGCCCCGGAAGGGTGTCCGATCAAGGGCCGAGTGTCCTCGGGCGTTCGCGTCTACCTGCTGCCGTGGTCGCCATCCTATGCCAACGTCAAGGTGCGGGCGGGGCGCGGCGAGCGCTGGTTCTGCAGCGAGGCGGAGGCGCTGGCGGCCGGCTGGCGGCCGGTCGCGAGGTTGTGACGCATTTCTCATGCTCGGGCTCGGCCTCGAACTCCCGAAGCCGTAAAGCCAAAGAAAATGCCCGCGGCCGGGGGTGGGCCGCGGGCAAAAGAAACATGACGCCACTAGGGGGGGAAAGGTGGGACGGCGCCACGTTCAGGAGGTCATTTCACATCATCTCCGAGTAGGTTGCAAGAGCTCAACAAGGTAAATTTTAGCTTCGTTAAGAAAGTTTCTACGAATTTTCGCGACTCCCAAGATTGGACCCCCATTGTCGGAGTATTCCACAAGACCGCGCCCGGGAAGCAGCCCGCGGCCGCTATCCGGGCCCGCTCGCTGCCATCGTCAGCCGTCTCGTTCCTCCGGTGTCACCGCAACCTCGACCAAGCCCTCGTTTCGCAGGAGAACGACCGCAACGTCGCGCCCGATGCGCCGATCGTCGAGCACGCGGCAGATATCGTCGACGCCGGTTACCGGCTCGCCGTCGATCCGAACCAGAACATCGCCGGGTTTGAGCCCCGCCCGGTCGGCAGGGCTCCCCCGCTCGATCTCGCGGACGGCGACGGCGGCCGACTGCTCGAGGCCTGCGCGGTATCCGAGGCGCGCGGGCAGAGGCACCTGCTCGCCCGCGATGCCGATTCGCGCGCGCCGCACGCGGCCATGTGCCAGAATGTGCATCAGGACGTGAAGTGCCGTGTTCGCAGCGACCGCGAAGCAGATGCCCTGCGCGCCCAGAATCATCGCCGTATTGATGCCGATCACCTCCGCTTGCGAGTTGACGAGCGGGCCGCCGGAGTTGCCAGGATTGAGGGCGGCGTCGGTCTGAATGACGTCGCCGATCAGGCGGCCGTTCTGCGCTCTGAGCGAGCGGCCGACCGCGCTCACGATGCCTGCCGAGGCGGTCGACTGGAACCCGAGCGGGTTGCCGATGGCGATCGCGATCTGTCCGGGCCTTACGCGCTTCGAGTCCGCGAGACGGGCCGCGGGCAAGTGGTCGCTCGTCTCTCCCCTCAGGACCGAGAGATCGGTATCGGGATCCGAGCCCAGGATGCGCGCCATGAACGAACGCCCGTCGGAGAGCGTTATGCGCATCTGCCTGGCGCCGTCGACGACATGCTTGTTGGTGAGGATCAGCGCGTCTGGCGACACGATCACGCCCGAGCCTGCGCCCTCGGCGTGACGCCCGCGCCGCTCCCCCCTGACGCCGACATGCACGACCGCCGGCGCGACCGTGTCCACGGCGCCGACGACGGCACGCGAATAGGAATCCAGGAGATCGTCATCGACTTGAGCGGATTGATCGCGGTCTCTGTCTTGCGCCTTCGCGGCCGGTCCGACGCTGTTCGTCAGAAAGTTCACACCCAGCATCACTTGCTCCCATGTTCGGCGCCGCGCCTCGCTTCGATCACGATCGGCGGGCGGCCGCTCTTGCGCGGAATATGGGAAGCCGAGTGCCGCAAAGCGAGGCCGTCGCCCGTCCTCGCTGGCCGGGACAGGGCGGCGCGGCCGGTTCAGCATTTGGACGTGAAGATCTTCCCCGGATTGAGAATGTTTAGCGGGTCGAGCGCACGCTTGACTTGGCGCATGATGTCGACCCCCGGGCCGAGCTCGCGCTCGAGAAGGCCGATTTTCCCTTGGCCGATGCCGTGTTCGCCCGTGCAGGTGCCGTCCATGGCCAGAGCCCGCTCGGCGAGCCGCTCGAGAAACCCCTTGATGGCGAGCGCCGCTTCGGCGTCGCCCGCATCGAAGACCGGAATGGTGTGAAAATTGCCGTCTCCGACGTGGCCCACGATCGGGGCCGTAAGATGCGAGCGGCGGATGTCCGCCTCGGTCTCGGCGATGCAGCGGGCAAGCGCCGATAGGGGAACGCAGACGTCGGTAGCGAGCGTCGTCTTGCCCGGCCAGGCCGTGCGAATGGCCCAGTAGGCGTCGTGCCGCGCTTTCCATAGCCGGCGCCGCTCCTCGTGCCCCTGGGCCCAGTCGAAATCCAGTGCCCCCTCGCGTTCCGCGATCTCGCGGAAGCCTTCGAACTGCTCGCGGGTTGCGCTCGCGGTGCCGTGGAATTCGAGGAACAGCGTCGGCATCTCGGCAAGCGCGAGCTTGGAATGAATATTGACGGCGCGGATCTGCAACGCGTCGAGCAGCTCGATGCGGGCCAGGCCGAGTCCGATCTGAACGGCTTCAATCGTTGCGTTGCACGCGCCCTCGATGGTCGCGAACGGGCATACCGCGGCGAGAACGGATTCCGGAATGGCATGGAGCCTCACCGTCAGCTCGGTGATGATGCCGAGCGTGCCCTCGGAGCCGATGAGGAGAGCGGTAAGGTCGTAGCCCGCGGCCGACTTGCGCGCCCGGTGACCGGTGCGTACGATTGTTCCGTCGGCCATGACGGCCGTGAGACTCACGACGTTGTCGCGCATGGTGCCAAAGCGCACGGCGTTGGTGCCCGAGGCCCGCGTCGCCGCCATGCCGCCGAGCGTTGCCTCCTCGGCGCCCGGATCAACTGAAAAGAAGAGACCCGAATCCCGGAGGCTCTCATTGAGACTGCGGCACGTGACCCCGGCCTCGAGAGTGCAATCGGCGTCGCGCACGTTGACGGCGATGATGCGGTTCATGCGGCTGAGGTCGAGGCTGAGGCCGCCGAACGGGGCGTTGACGTGACCCTCGAGCGATGTGCCGGCGCCGAACGGGATGACGGGCAGGCGATGCTCTGCGGCCAGGAGCACGATTAAGGCGACCTCCTCGGCGGTCTCGGGCCACACGACGGCGTCCGGCGGCTGGTTGGCGATCCAGGTCAGCGTGTTGGCGTGCTGGCGCCGGACCGCCTCGCCCGTCTCGACGCGCCCCGGCAAACGCTCCTTCAATCTCGCGATTGCGGTCATTGTGGCCGGCGTCGAGCGCATTTCAGACTTCATTGCGGTCTCATTGATGACTGAGCATCGTCGTGTGCAGCGTGTGCAGCACTCACGCCGGGCGTCACGCTCGGAGTGGCGCGTTATGCTAAGGCTGCGACGGGGCTCCCTGCAAACCCCCGGCAGATGCCGGAAGGAAAGGCGGGGCGACCTTGGATCGGCTCGGTTGGGGGAAATCAGCGTCGTGGCACGCTGTTTTTCGCGTGAGCTTTGCAGTAAGAAGAGCGGGGGCCGGGGCTTCAGGCATCAACTAGGGGAGTTCTTTCCATGTTTCGTAGGCTCGTTCTGGCGGGTCTCGCCATCCTGGCGGCCGGCTCGATATCGGTTGCCGCGGCCGAGGAAAAGCTGGTGGTGATGGGCACGGAAACCCTCGATCACAGTGGCACCGGCGTATCGATCGACGTCAGCAAGGCTCCCGGTGCCTACCGCGGGATTCGCATCCGCGCGAAACGAGGCGGCGCCGATATCACCCGCATCCAGGTCATCTACAGCGACGGCTCGATCCACAATGAGGATCGCGCGCTCCATCTCTCGGACGGCGAGCGCACGCGCGCGATCAACGAGGGCAAGGACCGGTTTGTCGATCGGGTCAGCATCAGCAACAAGAGCGGGACCGGAAAGGCGACCATCGAAGTCCTCGGAATTCAGACCAGCGTCGGCGCCAAGAAATCGCGGGGAAGCGCGGCGACGGGCGAGATCAAGGGCACCAAGACGAGCGACAAGCCCGACACCGCTGCACCAGGCACGGTCAAAGAGGGCAACGACGTCATGTTCGGCTACCAGAACGTCGGGTTCGGCATCGACCGCGACGTGATCAAAGTCGGCGGCGACCTCGGCAAGTTCGATCGCATTCGTCTGCGCGTGCTCGGCAACGACATTCACATCAACTCGCTCAAGGTCGTGTATGTCGACGGTGATGCGCAGGATCTCGCCGTCGATGCCGATATCAAGGCCAATACCAAGACCAGATGGTTCGAGCTCAAGGGCGATCGCTTCATCCGCGAAATCCAGCTGCTTTACCGCTCGAAGCCGAATCTGAAAGCCCAAGCCCGCGTCGAGGTCGCGGGCCAATACGCGCGCGGCTGGCTCGGATCGGGCGGTGAAGGGCGCAAGTACAACGAGGGCTGGGTGCTGCTCGGCGCGCAGACCGCCGGCTTCACGGGCTTCGACAGGGACACCATCACCGTCGGCGAGAACGAGGGCGGGTTCTCGCGCCTGCACGTCATCGCCAAGGATCGCGCAATCACCCTGAGAGAGATCCGCGTCAAATTCTTCAGTGGCCCGGACGAAGTGTTCACCATGCGCGACCGCGTCGACCCCGACAAGCCGTACGGGCCGCTCGAGTTCAAGGGCGGCAAGGCGCCGATCAAGGAGATCGAGGCCAGGTATCGGTCGCGCTACGATATCCTGAAGGGGCTGAAGAACGTCTTTGAAGGAACACCGGCCGTGGTCCAGATCTGGGGCCAGCACTGAGCGCCATTTAGAGTCAGGTCCAAGTTCAGCCGGGCCCGTGTTCGAGCCTGGCCATGCCCGAGACGAGGACGGGGCCGCCCGCGGCCCCGTCTTTTTTTGGGGGCCAGGCGCTCGTGACACGTACCGTCCGGTGATGTCGAGCCGGGGACGCGGTGTTCCTATGCGCATGTCGCCACTTTGCCGAGCGGGGCTTGGCGACGGGATCAGCTTGCCCGGCCGGACAAGAACTCGGGTGGCACGATCATGGCGAGGCGCGGCCCGCCGGCTTCGACGGCGAGCGGGGTCGGCTCGAATGGATCCCCGTCGATCTCGACCGGAACGGGCACTGCCGCCTCGACCTCGATGCGGCGGCACGACAGGATTTCGACCCCGGGCTCGCTCTCGAGCCGGCCCGCCGCGAGCGACAACAGCTGGCACACGCTCGTGCGCCGGCTCTTGCCTTTGAAAAGAACCGCCTCGAGACCGGGCATGAGCAGGCCGGCTCTGGGTGCGATCACGAACGATCCGCCGTAATGGCGCGCATTTGCCGCGACCACCCACCTAGCCTGGTGCCGCTCGCCGTCGATCGTTACAGCGAGATCGACGGGCTTTTTCAAGAGCGCCCGCACCAGCGGCGCGGCGTAGGCCAGCTTGCCGAAGCGGCGCTTGAGGTCGGTATCGAGCTTGCTGACGACCTCGCCGTCGAAACCCGCCCCAGCCATGAGAAAGAACGGGCGGCCGTTGGCGCGCGCCCCCTCGATCTCGACCACCGGCCCGCCGATCAGCACGTCGGCGATGACGGCAGCGTTTCGCTGCAAGCCGAGCTCTGTCGCAAATACGTTGCCGGTGCCGGCGGGGATGATGCCGAGCGGCACGCGCCCCGCCGCGAGCGCGGCGTGCAAGCCGCGGATCGTGCCGTCGCCGCCCGCGGCGATCACCGCATCGTAGCCCTCGGCCGAGAGGGCCGGAGCCGCGCCTGCCTCGCGCGCCACCGAGGCGCCGCGCCGGAGGAGCTCGCAAACGACCGCGTCGACGAGCGTATCGCCCTTGAGGCCCGCGACCGGATTGTGGACGAGGAGAAAACGCCGCCGCATGAAGCTCAACGCGTGGTGACGGTGCTAGCGCAGGTTCCGGGAGCAACTGCGCCAAGTCAAAAAACCTCGAGCGCGATACCGCTTCGATTGAAGCGGGAAATGCTTTGTGCCGTGATGCACGAGGAAAAAACGCGGCCCCCGCCCACAACATGCGGCACGGGGGCCGGTCAATCGTCTAGTCTGGCTTCGCCGTCAAGCAGCCCTGCGGATCAAGCCGATCAACAACAGCAAAATGACCGCTCCGATGACCGCCGAAATAATCACGCCGATGATATCGCCGCCCGTGAAGATGCCGAGATACGGCAGCAGCCAGCCGCCGATCACGGCGCCGACGATGCCGACCACGATGTTGCCGACCAGGCCGAACCCATAACCCGTGACAATGAGACCTGCCAGCCAGCCTGCCACCGCGCCTATCACCAACCAGATGATCAGTGTTTGAATGTCCATTCTCGTCTCCCCTATTGAGATGCCGTCCCGATTTGCCAACGCGAGATTGCCGCACCACGGTTCGAAGTTCCGTTGCAGAGGGCTGGGTGTCAAGCGCCATGCGGGCGAATCCGGCGCGCCTGTGGCAAGCGCGGCAGCCTGTTAAGCGAGCGAATACAAAGGCCAAACAGAGTTTTGCGGATCCGTGCTCGCACGTCATGGAGCTGTGTAGTTCTGCGCTCCGATTGTCGCCCTGCGTTCAATCATGGCCGCCTGAACCGGGCTGATTCGGCCGCGAACTCGGCCTCGAGCGCCGCTTCGAGCTTCATGAGGTCGTCCGGTATCGGCATGCCGAATGCCTTGAGCTCGTTGAGCTTCTCCATGAGCTGGAGATAGATCTCGTGGGCGTCCTCGGGCTCGTTCTGCATCCTGGTCAGCAAGAGGCCGATCTCCGCCTTCACGCTTTCGAAAGCCATAGGGCCTCCTTCCACTCTCGACGCCAGATTTCCCCGTGCTCGATCGCAAGGGAGCCTAGCACGTTTCTTTGCCGGCGGGCCCGCGCGTGAGGGCACCAGGGGATGTCCGCCTCCTTGCCGCGTGCGATTGACCGCTGTCAACGCGCTCTCGAGCGACTGCGCCATGCTGCAGCGAATTGGAGCGAGCCCTGGATCTGCCTCGTTGGGGTTCGGCATGGAGGAGTTTGGTTATCATGACACGTAGATCGACAGTCATCGCCGGCGCCGCTGCCGCGGCGGTCGCCGCATTGAGCGCCGCCGCCTTCGCTCAGGGCCCGGACCCCGGGACGGGGATGGGCCACGGCATGATGATGGGCCGCGGCGGAATGATGGGGCCCGGCATGGGCATGATGGGCCAGGGAATGATGATGGGCGGCTGCCCGATGATGGGCGCTATGATGGGCCCGATGATGGGAACGGGCGCGGGTGACGACAAGCCGCAAGCCTTTGCCGAGGGCCGCATCGCGTTTCTCAAGGCCGAGCTCGCCATCACGGAAGCGCAACAGGGGGCATGGACGGCCTACGCCGAGGCGATCCGCAAGAACCTCGGCAACATGCAGACCATGCATGCCACCATGGGGCAGGTCATGGGCGCCAAGACGCCCGGCGAGCGGCTCGATGCCCACGTTGCGGCCATGGAGGGGCGGCTCACGGCGCTGAAGGACATGAAGCCGGCTCTTACCGGGCTCTACTCCGCGCTCAGCGACGACCAGAAGAAAAAAGCTGACACGCTTCTGACCGGCATGGGCTGCATGATGTGAGGGCCAAGTCTTGAGATCCCCCTCTCCCCGCTGTGCGGGGAGGGGGGCATGAGGCGCATCGGAATGACGGTGGGGGAGGCGAACGCGTGCCCATTCTCAACCGTCATCCCGATGAAGATCAGGACCCACGCCAGCTTCCACGGGCATGACAGGCGCGAGTTGGTGAGGCGTTTGCCGCGGCGCTATACTTGATCGCACACAAGGACTCGCTGCGCCTTGCATGGGTTCCCGCCGGAGTTTGCCTCGGACTTGATCCGGGGCCGGAATGACGTTAGCGGGGTGGCAAGCGCGTGCCCACCCGATCCGTCATCCCCGCGCAGGCGGGGAACCAGACAAGTTTCAGCGATTGAGCCGAGCAGGCCGGTGCACATTCAGAGGTTCGAGCTTCGTCGACCCTGGGCGCACCCTCTTGGCGGCGTGTCCTGGGTTCCCGCCATCATGCTGAAAGTACGTCTTCGACATGACGGGAGTGACAGTATGGGTGGGCGGGCCGCTCGATCACAATCCCCGTCGCGGCATTCCCGGCGCTGCGTCGCCTCCTCGCCCGCCTCTCGCCACTGTCATTCCGGCCGGCGAAGCCGGCCGCTTTCGAGAAAGCGAAGCGCTTTGCGCTTCGGAATGGCGGTAGCGAGAGGCGGGGAAGTTGGGTGCGCGACGTCTCCCATGTCCCGTCATGGCTGCGTTACGATTCGGGTTCAGCAATCGCGAAAATCGGCACCGTCCAGCAAGAAGTCGAAGTGAAACTCGTAAGTCTTTAGCACAGTTCTTACGCTGTCGTAGACGTCTAGTCCTCCAAGATTCCGGGCGATCTCTCGGCCGCCATGGGCATCACCACATCGAGATAATCCACATACAAGCTCTCCGCATCGTGCAGGCGGCCGTTCGTAATCCTGTCCCGCGCTGAAAGGGATATGCTCGGGGTATCTTGGACGTCCAGCGAAGTCGGTATGTTTTGTCGCGATGCAAACTGCACGCACTGCCTCGAAGGATCGACTACCGCCGAATAGTTTCATGGCGCCTTCGACATCAACGCCGTGTTTATCGAGATAGTCCTTGAGGTGGTAGGTGACCATGCATGCAAGATATGCACGCCTCCGCGATCGTGGATTATCACGAAATTCGCGAACTGTCGGCACAACGATCTCGACAGCGAATTGACTTGGCGTCATATGAGACCCCCTACCTCACCCCCCGCCCCAGCCGCCACGTCTCCTCCTGCACGCGGATGTCGGCGAGGATGCGGTCGATGAGGAGGCACGTGCGGCGGAAAAGCTCGGACCCGCGGCGGTAGTCGGCGGGCGCGAAGAAA